>CAYQYG010000144.1:0-5825 GCA_964421485.1 uncultured Polyangiaceae bacterium
TACACAGGTACGTCGCAACGAGCCAACGACGCGGATGAGCCCGTAGCGCGCGCAGCTGAACACCGCTCTAATACCCCCAGATGAGCTCCGCCCGGGCATAGGCGGTGAAGTAGCTGCCGAGCAGCGCGTCGTCCGCGCCCGGGAACAGCATCGTGTACTTGCCGGCGACCCCGAGCGCGAAGCTCCGCGTGACCATGTAATCGAGCCCGAAGGGCACGCCGATGCCAAGCTTCGGCGTGTGGCAGTCGGGCTCGCCCTGGCCGCCGCAGGTGCCCGTGAGGAGGATGTCGTAGCCGCCGGCTTCGAGCCCGAAGTATGGCACCCACTCGAGGATGTCGATGACGTACCTCGCGCCGGCCGACCCGCCGAGCACCATCAGATCGCCGCCGGGGTGCGAGGCCGCGTCGAGCTCCACGATCGCGTCGAAGGCGTCCGTCATGCCGTAGGCCAGGTGCAGCCGGCCGCCGAAGCCGGGGTAGGTCCCGGGGTTGGCGAGCAGCGCATAACCGAAGCCGGCGCCGGCGTGCCATTGCCGCTCGAACGCGCCCGCGCGCGAGGGGATGAGGAGCGCCGCGAGCGCGGCGGCGACGGCGGCGGAGAGCAGGGCGGAGCGGCTTCGCATGGGACCTTGGATGCGGGTTCGTGCGGGGCGGCTCGATGCTCCGGCCCCCATCATCATCGACGCGGGAGGCTAGCACGCGGGCTCGGGGGTGGGCGCGCGCAGGGGACCTCGATCGGCGCGCCGGCGCGGCCGATCGGCACCTTCGCGGCCATCCAGTACTTCATCTGGTCCGCGGACAACCCCTGGCGCGCTGGGGGTTGCCCCGGCATGCTCGACAGGTGTACGCCTGAGTGACCCGGGACGGAGCAGGGTCCGGCGATACCGGGGAGATGCTCATGCCGGCGCTGTTCGTGCTCGAGGTGGAGACCCAGGCCGCGGCGAAAGCAGCGCGGGTGCGGCTCCGCGGGCCGGAGGGCGAGCTCCTCGCCGAGCACCGCGTGGAGATCGGCGCGCACCCGCCCGCGCGCTGGGAGGGGCTCTTCGACACGCGACGGTTCGTGCGGCGGACGGCGCGCGACGCGCGGCAGGTCGAGGTGCTGCTCGACGCGGTCGGCGGGTTCCTCGGGCGCTCCGTGCTGGGGTCGGAGATCACGCGCGCCCTCGCCGCGGGGGAGCAGCGCCGCGCGCTCGTCGTCCGGATCCCCGGCGCAGGGGAGGATCCGCTCGCGGCCGCGTTCGCGCGGATCCCGTGGGAGATCGCCCGCGTCGAGGGGGACCTCCGCACGCTGCAGCAGCGGAACGTGCTGGTGCGCGTCGACACCGGCGGGGACGAAGCGGAGCGGGGCGAGCCCGAGGGATCGGTCCCTGACTCCGGTCTGACATCCGAGGCTCCGGGTCACGCTCCACGCGGCGCGCCCTGCGCCCCGGACGCAGGTCTGAGATCCGGGGCTCCGGCGAGCGAGCGGGCGATCCGGATGCTGCTCGTGTTCGCCGAGCCGCCGGGGACGCGACCCGCGGGCGCGCGCCAGGAGCGCGAGGAGCTGCTCGACGCGCTCCATCAGGACGTGCTGCCCTACCGGGACGTCGAGGTGGACGTGCTCTGCCACGGCGTGACGCGCGCGCGGCTCTGGGAGCAGATCCGGCAGCGGGGCGGCTACGACATCGTGCACTGGAGCGGGCGCGCCAGGGGGGGCGCGCTCGCGATCGCGCTCGAGGAGGGCGAGGAAGAGGAGCCGCTCGTGTCGGGCGCGGAGCTCGCAGACCTCTTCAGCGCCGGGGAGCGCTCGCCGCAGCTCTTCTTCCTGAGCGCCTCGCGGGCCGGCTCGATCGGGAGCGCGACCGACTGGGCGTCGCTGCGCGCGGCGCTGCGGCCCGACGCGGGCCCCCTCGCAGGCGGAGCGGCGCCGGACCTCGCGCAGATCCTCGCGGCCGAGAGCGGCGCGACAGCAGGCGTCGCGCTCGCGTTGATCAGCGCGGGCGTGGGCGGCGCGGTCGCGGTCCGCCACGAGGTCGGGCCGGTGTACGCGCGCGGGCTGGCGCGGCGCTTCTACCGGAATCTACTCGCCGGCGAGCCGGCCGATTCGGCGCTCGCCAGCGCGCGCCGCGAGCTCGCCGAGGATCCGCTGGGCGCCGCGCCGCCGAGCCTCGAGCCCCGGCCCACGTCGAGCCTGTCGTCGCCCTCGTCGCTCGCCGCGCCGGCGTCCGCGCAGTCCGGGCGCGCGGGCGAGGCGGGCGCGCTGCGCGTGGCGCCGCAGGCCGCCGTGCCGATCGCGCCGGAGGACCACGCGGCGCCGCTGCTCGTCGGGGGCGCGCCGCGGTTCGTGCCAGCCGCGCGGCCAAGCGCGCAGGCAGGGCGGCGCGCGCCCGGCGGCGGCCCGCTGCTCGCGAGCGGCAGCAAGGACCTCGACCCCGCGCCCGGCTTCCTCGGCCGCGGCGTGGAGCTCGCGCTGCTCGCGCGGCGCTGGCTGCCAGCCGACGGCGCGCCGGTCGCGCTGCTCGAGGGGCCGCCCGGCGTGGGCAAGACCGCGCTGGCCGCCGAGGCGATCCAGCTGTGGCAGGGCGGGTTCGAGCTCGTGCTCGCGGTACAGGCCTACGGCTGGCCGCTGCCGCCAGGCGTGCTGCTCCGGCAGGCGCTCCGCCGCCTGGCCGCTGCGCGCGCAGAGCGGCACGCGCGCGAGGGGCTGCCGCCCCCCGAGCCTCGGGCTGACGTTCGGGGCTCCGGGTCGCCTGACGGCGCCCTCCGCCCCGAGCCCCGGGCTGACGTTCGGGGCTCCGGGTCGCCTGACGAGCCCCGGTTCGACGCGTACGGGCGGCCGGCGCCGCTCGAGCAGGAGCTCGCCGAGGCGCTGCGGAGCGAGCGGGCGCTGCTGGTGCTCGACGGCCTCGACGGCGCGGCGTGCGACGCGTGGGCGCCGCTGCTCGACCACCTCGCCGTGCGACTCCGCGGCAGCGGCTCGCGGGTGCTCGCGACGACCCGCTACCTCGCGGTCGCGGGCGCGCCGGACGCGCTGCTCCGCGTGCGGCTCGGCGGGCTGCCCCTCAACGAGGCCGCGCTGCTCGCCGATCGGTGCGGCCCGCTGCGCGATCTCCTGCGCGGCGACGGCGAGGCCGCGGCGCTCGCCCGCCGCGTGCTCGACCTCGGCCGCGGGCACCCGCTGATCCTGCTCCGGCTCGGCGATCTCGCGGCGCTGCGCGGCGGGGCGCCCGCCGCGTCCGCGCGGAGCTCCGGGGTCGCGCCGCAGGGCGGCTCGACATTCGAGGCTCCGGGTCGCGCTCCACGCGGCGCGCCCTCGGCCCCGAGCCCCGGCTTCAGCGCAGGCTCGCGCTCGCACCTGCGCCCGACCGGGCGGGCCGCGCTCGAGCGCGGCCTCGATCGGCTCGCGCGCCGGCTCGACGACGGCGGCTCCGCGCCGCTCGAGGACGTCGCCGCCGCGGTCGTCGATCTGCTCATCGAGCTCTTGAGCCCCGGCGCGCGCCGGCTGCTGTGGGGCATGACCCTCGCGGGCGAGCCCGTGAAGGCGTGGATGGTCGAGGAGCTCGGCGCGATGCTGCTCGCGCCCGACGAGCGGCTGCGCCCCGCGCTCGAGGAGCTCATCGAGTCGGGCCTCGCGTCGCGCCACGCCGAGGAGGCGCGCGGCACGGCCTACGGCTTTCACGAGCTCGTCGCGGAGCGGGCCGCCGCGTGGATGGCGAGGTGCCCCGAGGAGCAGGGCGGGGCCAGCGCCGAGCACGTGTGGCGCAGCTACGGCGAGCGCTACGCGGCGGCTTTCCGGAACGCGCTCCCGATGCTCCAGCAGGGCCTCTTCTCGGCGTCCTCCGCCGAGCCGAGCTCGCTCCCGTCCTCGTCGACGCCCGCGAGCGATCCGCGCTCGCGGCCGCCGGCGCCCTCGTCGCCGGGGCCCCTGGACCCGCGCTCGCGGCCGCCGCCGGCCGAGATCGACGCGCGCACGCCGATCCCGCTGCGGCGCCCGCACGAGCTCGCCGCGGAGCTCGGCCGCCGCGCGGTCCGCTACCTCGTCCGCGCCCGCGCGTTCAAGGCGCTCTCTTCGTTCGCGACCGCCGCGGTGACGATGGTCGCGGACGCCGCGCCGCTCGACGACGTCATCGCCGACCTCGCCGCCGCCGCGGAGCACGCGAGCGGCGAGGCCCGCTGGCGCACGCGGATCGCGCTCGCCGACGCGCTCCGCAACGCGCGCCGCGTCGCGGAGGCGCTGCCGCACTACGCGCGCGCCGCGTCCGAGGCCGAGGCCGCCGCGAGGTGGGCCGACGTCGGCGTGATCCGCAGCAAGTGGGCCGACGCGCTCGCGCTCGCCGATCGCTACGACGACGCCCGCCGCATGTACGAGGCCAGCGCCGAGGCCAAGCGCCGCGCCGGCCGGCCGCGCGTGAGCGCCCTCGCCGCCGAGCTCGAGGCCCTGCGCATGGACGTCGCGCGCGGCGCCGCCGCCGAGGCCGAGCCCGCGATCCGCGCCCACGTCGATCGCCTGCACGGCTACTGGGAGCGCCGGCTGCGCGGCGAGGACCTGCGCGAGGCGCCCGACGACGCCTTCCTCGCGGACACGCTCGCCGCGGCGCTCGACGTCGCGCGCCGCGCGTCCGCGGCGCTGGAGCGCTGGGAGGCCTGCCTCGATCTCGTCGACGAGCTCGAGCGCCTCGGCCGCGCGATCGGCGCCGCCGATCTCGACCGCACGCAGGTGCGCTTCCACCGCGTGACGCCCCTCATCCGCCTGGGCCGGCTGGTGGAGGCGGCCGCGGTGATCGAGGTCTGCCTCGAGGGCTTCCGCCGCGCGCGCGAGCTGCGCGGCGAGGCGCGGGCGCTGTCGACGCTCGCGGCGGTGCGCGCCGATCTCGGCGACGTCGAGGCCGCCGTCGCGCTGGAGCGCGAGGCCCTCGCCGTGCGCGAGCGCTCCGCCGGCCCGGTCGAGCGCGCCGCCTCCCACGCGCGCCTCGCCGCGCTCCTGCACCGCGCCGGCGTCGCCTCCGAGGCCGCCGAGCACGGCCTCGCGGCCGCCGCTTACCAGCTCGCCAGCGGCCACGATCCGCACCCCGAGCTGCGCGACCTCGCCGCCCGCGCCGCCGCCGCGCCCGGCTCCCCCGCGCCCCGCCTGCTCCGGCTCGCCGCGCTGGTGGAGCGCCCCGCGTTCCTCACGCTGCGCCGCTCGCTGAGCGAGCGCGGCGTCTCCGTCGAGGCCCTCCAGGCCCGCCTCGACGACCTCTTCGCGCAGGCCGTCGCGGCCGGCGAGGGCGAGCGCCGGCCCCCGGCCGACATCGAGGACGACGGCGTCCCCGGGGCCAGGAGCGATCCGGATCCGCCGGCCGAAAGGGCCGCCCCGTCCTCGCCCGTCGAGGGCGCGAACCGGGCGTTGCCGATCAAGAAGAGCGTCGGCTGACGGATCCGAGGCGCCTCGACGCGCTCCCCCGGATGCGCCGCGCGGTGAGGTAGACGCGACCCACCCGGGAGCGAGCCTTGGCTCCCTGCTGTGCAATGCCGGGGGAGATCAGGCGCGCGCCGGTCCCCACGTGCGCCGGGGCTGCGTCGCGTGCGCCGGGAAGCGCGTGGCCGGCGGTCCGGACCTCCGCCGAGGATCGAGTGACTCTCCGCGCGGCGCGAGCAACTCTCCACGCGAGGAGACCTCCTCTCCCGCGAGGTCGGGTCACTCCCCCGCGAGGTCGGGTCACTCTCCCGCGATGTCGGGTCACTCTCCCGCGAAGTCCAGTCACTCTCCCGCGAAGTCCAGTCACTCTCCCGCGAAATCCAGTCGCTCTCCCGCGAAGTCCAGTCACTCTCCCGCGAAATCCAGTCGCTCTCCCGCGAAGTCCAGTC
>CAYQYG010000144.1:5925-18285 GCA_964421485.1 uncultured Polyangiaceae bacterium
GCTCTCCCGCGAAGTCCAGTCGCTCTCCCGCGAAGTCCAGTCGCTCTCCCGCGAAGTCCAGTCGCTCTCCCGCGAAATCCAGTCGCTCTCCCGCGAAGTCCAGTCACTCTCCGCGCGGCTCGAGCAACTCTCCCGCGAAGTCCAGTCACTCTCCCGCGAAGTCCAGCCACTCTCCGCGCGGCTCGAGCAATTCTCCCGCCGATCCGACAACTTCCCCCACCTGCCCTGCGATGGGTGTCGTCGCCGACTCGCTCGAGTACGACTCTTTCGGCGCGCCCGAGGCGCGGACGGTGACGAAATGTGCTATGGAGATCGGCGCGGCGCCGCCGGACGGATGAATCTGCTCCCTGATGATCCGGGGATCTTCGCTCTCGGGATCGCGCCGCATGCAGCCCTTCTACCAGATCTTCACCTCTCCTCGTTCATGCGCCCGTGTCGGCGTCGAGCTCGGCGCTCGCAGGCCAGGCCGCGACGTCCGCGAGCGCGCCGCCGACGAGCTCCGGCGAAGGCGTGAGCCGCATCCGCGCCCGGTCGACGTGGAGCCGCAGGCGGCGGCGGAGGCGCGGGCACCCGCCCGCCTCGCCCCGGAGCGCCTCCACGACGTCGCGCACGACCGCCGACGCCGCGCGCCGCTCGGCCTCCACGTCGGCGCCGACGGCGCGCACGCCGAGCAGCGCCGGCCCCGCCGCGAGCGCGATCAGATACCCGTGATCCGTGAGGACCGCCTCGACCCGATCGAGCGCGCGGCCCACGCCGGCGAGCTCGGGCGCGCCGATCTCGCCGCCGCCCGCCACGGACAGGATCACGTGAATGCCCACGGCGAAGCAATCGCGCGCGGAGATCGCCGCGCTGATCGGCCCGCCGACGGCCTCGCTGAGCGCGACGAAGAAGCTCCCCGCTGAATCGAAGCGACGCTCGGGCGCCTTCTCCAGCGCCCGGAGCACCACCGCGTCGAGCAGCGGGGGGATCGGCGCGCGCGCGCTCGGGCGCGGCGCCGGCTCCTCGAGGTGCCGCCACGCCAGCTCGACCTCGTCATCGGACCAGAACGGGTGCTTCCCCGTGAGGAGCTGATAGAGGAGGATCCCCAGCGCGTAGACGTCGGTGCGCGCGTCGACCTGACCGCTCGCGATCTGCTCGGGCGACATCGCGGAGAGCGTCCCGACGCGGCGGCCCACCGTCGTGAAGCCCGTGCCGGCGTCGTCGAGCAGCTTGGCCACGCCGAAATCGATGAGCTTCACGGACTGGCCCCCGGGCGTGGCGAGCACCATGATGTTGCTCGGCTTGACGTCGCGGTGGACGATGCCCGCCTCGTGCGCCGCCGCGAGCGCCTCGCAGACCGGCTCGAGCAGCGCCGCGGCCTCGTCGACCGGGAGCTTGCCGCGCCGATCGAGCACCGCCGAGAGCGGCTCGCCGTCGAGGTGCTCCATCACGTAATACGGGCGCCCGTCGTCGAGCTGACCCAGGTCGTAGATCTCGACGATGCTCGGGTGATGGAGGAGCCGGACCAGGCTCACCTCGCGCACGAAGCGCTCCACCGTGTGCTGCGAGCCCGAGAGCGTGGCGTGCAGGACCTTGATCGCGACCCGGCGGGGAGCCTCGCCCTGCGATCGCGCGGTATAGACCGCGCCCCAGCTCCCGTAGCCGACGAGCCGTTCGATGGCGTACTCGCCGACCGGCGTCCCGGCGGTGAGCTCGTGCCCCGTCGCGGGGGCCGGACCCGCGCCGGACGAGCGCGATCCGTCCGCCAGGGTGGCGTCATCCGACTCGGTACGATCGCTGTACGGCTTCACCGGCGGGCAGTGTACCTCCATCGGAAAAGACATGATCACGGGGAAACCCGCGAGCGAGGCGACCACACAGGCTCACATGTCAGCCATTGGGCTCCGGCTGCGCCCTCGCGCGAGATCGATTGCACGATGTCCGGGCGCCGGCCGGACACCCGCCCCGCGGCGTCAAATCCGAAAAACATGTTTCCACGGAGGGCGAATGGTCATATCATGGCTCTTCCTGGGGGGACGAAGAGGACACCATGATGAACGCTGCGCTTCGCTGCACCGTGGGCCTGTGGACCATCGGGTGTCCGTTCCTCACCGGGTGCGCCCTCGACGCCGCGACCGCCCTGGACGAGCGCCTCGGGGAGACGGAGGATGCGATCATCAACACGAACTCGCTCGACCTCGCCGCGGGCAATCTCGACGGGATCCAACTGAGCCCCCTCCGGCCGGACACGCTCCCCTCGGACGCGGCGGCCGCGATCCAGGATCCCGGAAAGACAGGCGACATGGCGCGGAGGATGCTGCGCCACCTCGTGGAGTGCGCGCTGCCGGCGACCACCTCGTTCGATTTCACCTGGGCCGACGCCACGGGCGCGGAGCACGCGGAGAGCTATGCCGGTCTCATCGACCTCGCGCCGGGCTGGGCGCACGCCCCGGCCACGCCGGAGGAGCAGAGCTGGGTGTCCGCCTGCCTCATCTCCAAGGCGAACCGCTATGGCGCGACGGTCCTGATCTCCTCGAGGGGGAGCGAGGGGGCGCTGCCCACGTTCCACAGCGCCGAGCTCGCCGACTACAAGCACCTGGAGGGGGCCTTCTGGGGGGAGGTCTTCGCGTCGCCCCCGGTCGCGTATTCCTGCACGAACCTGCCCGAGCAGCCCTATGCCATCTCGCAGCAGCGCGAGTGCGCCTCGGGCATCCCCGCTCCCCCGGGGGTGGAGGACGGATGCGGGTACATCCAGATGGTCGGGAGCTGCGAGGTCCTCTGCTCGGCCTTCGATTCGAAGATGGGCTATTATTCGGACTGCGCCGTCGCCCCGGGCGCCCCCGGGACCGGGACCAGCCGCGTGGTCACGGTGCACCTCCATTAGCGTGGGCATGCCGCCGGCGCCGCGCGGAGGCGAGGGGTGGGCGGGCGGAGCCGCCGTGGCGGCGCGCTGCCCGCGGTGCGGCAGGCTCTTCGCCGCTCCGGCCGGCTGCCCCGAGCACGGCGCGCCGGCGGCGCCGAGGGACGAGGGCGCCGCGGCGAGCGTGCTGCCCAACGTGCCCCCTTCGCTCCCCGGCTTCCATACCGGCGCGGTGCTGGGGTGGGGCGGGTTCGGCGTGGTCTACGAGGTCACCCGGGAGAGCGACGGTCGGCGGCTCGCTGCGAAGGTCGCGCGGGCGGACGCGCCCGGCGCGGCCCGGCAGCTCGCCCGCGAGATCGAGGCCCTCCGCGCGGTCGGCCCGCCGCACGTGCCGGCGGTCCACGCCGCCGGCGTGGTGGCCCAGGGGCAGCCCTACTGCGTCATTGACCTCCTGGACGCGCCCACCCTGGCGGCGCGCCTCGCCGCGGCCCAGGGGAGCCGGGGCGGCCCCACCTCGTTCGCCTTCGCTCCGCGCGCGCTCGCGCTGCTCGACGCGCTCTCCGCATTGCACGCGCGCGGCCGGATCCACGGGGATCTGAAGCCGGAGAATGTCTTCATCGACGACGCGCCGCGCGCCACGCTGGTCGATCTCGGCGCGGTCCTCGCGGAGGAGGCGGAGCTCGCCTCCGAGACCGGCGTGGTCGTCGTCGGCACGGCCGCGTACATGGCGCCGGAGCAATGCGACGGGCGCACGGACCTGGACGCGCGGGCCGACGTCTATGCCGTGGGTATCGTCCTCTATGAAATGCTCACCGGCCGGCCGCCGTTCTGGGGCTCCCCGGCGGTGGTCCGCGAGGCGCACCGGACGCGCCGCCCCCTCAGGCCGTCCGTGCTCGCGCCCGTGCCCGCGGCCGTCGAGGGGGTCGTGCTGCGCTGCCTGGAGAAGCGCCCCGGCGATCGCTTCGCCACTGCGGCCGAGGCGCGGAGCGCGCTCGCGGCGGCGCTCGCGGCCCCGGCCGACGAGCCGCCGCAGAGCGTCGCCCCCCGCAGCGTCGCGCCCGCCTCGCTCTCCGGCGGCGCCGCGCCGGCGGCGGGCCGGCGCCGCGTGGGCCTGGTGTTCTTCGAGGCGGCCATGAGCCCCGTGGCGCTGCACCGCCGCCTCCTGGTGCTCGGCGGGGAGCTCGCGCACGCGGAGGGGCGCAGCGCGGTCGCGCTCTTCAGCCACGAGGTCGGCGACAACCCTGCGCGGCGCGCGCTCCGGGCGGCGCAGGCGCTGGTCCAGGAGGGGGTCTGCGCCGCCGCGATCGTGGATCTCGCGGTGGCCGCCGTGCAGACCCGGCGCGGCGGCGCGCGGCGCTACCTCTGCGCCGCGTTCCTTCAGGGCGAGGCGGGGCTCCCGCGCTGCGGCGATCGCACGGGGGTGTTCCTGACGTCGAGCGCCGCGGACGCGGCGGGGGCGCACCCCGCGGACGCGGCCACCTCGCTCCGCTGGGCGCGCGCTTCCACGACGGGGCCGCTGACGCGCGCCGAGCCGAGCGCCGGCGCCGGCCCTGACATGACGTTGTTCCAGGCCGCCGACGACGCGCTCCCCCTGGTCGGGCGCGAGGCGCTGATCGTCGCGCTCCTGCGCGCCGCCCGCCAGGTGATGCGCGGGGGGCCGCCGTCCGTGTCGGTCGTGATCGGCGAGGTAGGGAGCGGCAAGAGCCGCGTGCTCACGTCCATCGCGTCGGCGCTCGTGGAGCGGCGCCCGGGCGCGACGATCCTGCTCCACGCGCACGAGCCCGGGCTCGGCGGCGCGGGCGGGACGATCGCCGAGCTGCTGAGGCAGGCGCTCGACCTGCCGCGGCGCGCGAGCCCGCCGCGTCCGGTCGAGCAGGGCCATGACGCCGCCCCCCCGCTCGACGGCGGCCGGGCGCTGCTCGTGGAGCGGCTCGGCGCGCGCCTCGGCCCCACGCTGTGGCCGGCCGTCGCCCTGGCCCTCGGCTGGCTGCCGCCCGACGCCCCCGACGTGGCCGCGCTGGGCGCGGCGCCGGGCGCGCTGCGCTCCGCGCTGATCACGGCCGCCGGCGAGGCGCTCCGCGCCCGCGTGGCCGCGCGCGGGGCGTGCATGCTCCTGATCGACGACGCGCACCTGGCCGACGACGCCACGATCGCGGCGCTGGAGTATGCGTCGCTGGAGGAGGCCGGCGCGCGCCTCTGGATCTGCGCGTTCGCGCGGCCCGCCTTCGAGGAGGCGCGGGCCGGCTTCGGCGCGCGGGCCGGCCGCCGCTCGCTGCACCGCCTCGGGCCCCTCCACCCGGCCGGCGCCGCGGTGCTCTGCCGGAAGCTCCTGCTCCCTGCGGCGGACGTGCCCGACGCCGTGATCGAGCGGATCCTCGCGCGCGCCCAGGGGATCCCGCTGCTCCTGATCGAGCTCGTCCGGGGCCTCCTGCGCGACGGGGCGGTGCGGCGCGATCCGCGTGACGGCGTGATCCGCCTGGCCACGGACAGGCTCGATCGCCTCCCCGAGCTCCCCGCGCTGGAGTGGGTGGCCGGGCAGGAGATCGAGGCGCTGCCCGCTGCCCTCCAGGCGCACGCGCGGCTCCTCGCGCTGCTGGGCGAGGAGGTCACGACCGCCGAGATCCGGGGCGTCCTGCGCGCGCTCGAGCGCGGCGAACGGGCGGCGGATTTCCCCCTCGACGCGGTCGCCGGGACGCGGCGGCTGCTCGGGGCGGGGCTGATCGTCCGCCGCGGCGAGGAGCGATTCGCCTTCCGCTATCCCCTCTTGCGCGAGGAGATCGCGCGGACCGCGCCGGCGCCGATGCGGGCCGCGGTGCACCTCGCCGCCGTCGATCATTACCGGAGCACCGGCGGCGCCCCCCTCGATCGCCTCGCCGAGCACGCGGCGGCCGCGGGCCTCGTCAAGGAGGCGACCGCGGCCTACCTCTGGCTCGCGCAGGTCGCGAGCGCCCGCCACGCCTACCTGGACGCGGAGATCTGCGCGACGCGCGCGCTGGAGCTCGCGGGCACGCTGCCGCTCTCGGCGCGCCGCGGCCGCGGGCTCGCGCGCCTCCGCCTCAGCCGCCACGCCGAGGCGCTCGAGGACCTCGCCGCGGCGCGCGCCATGGCGGCAGAGGCGGGCGACGTCGAGGCCGAGATCGAGATCCTGCTCGAAGAGGCCGAGGTGCTCGACTGGATGGGCGAGTTCCGCAGCGCCGAGGAGCGCGCCCTCGCCGCCCGGGCGCGCGCCGGACCGGTCGTCCCGCCGCGGCTCGAGGCGCGCTTGCTGCTCGGCGTGGGCCGGTCCCAGCACCGCGCCGACCGCGAGGCCGAGGCGGCCGAGACCCTGACGCGCGCGGCGGCGATCGCCGCGCGGCGCGGCGACGACGATTACGAGGCGCGCGTCATCTCGCTCCTCCTGCTGGGGTTCATCCTGACGAACCTCGGGCGCGTGGACGAGGCCGCGGCCGCGCTGGACGAGGCGATCCAGCGCTGCGAGGAGCGCTGCGACCGGATGCGCCTGGGCTCGGCGCTCAACAACCGCGCATTCCTCCGGGCGCAGCGCGGGGATCCGGACGGAATGGTCACCGATTTCACGCGGACCATCCAGCTCGGCCGCGAGCTCGGCCTGACCGTGCTGGAGCTCGCCGGCCAGTTCAACCTGGGCGAGTGCCTCTATTGGATGGACGACCCCGACGCCGCCGAGCCCTACGCGCAGGCCGCCGCCGCCGTCGCTGCGCGGATGACCGGCGGCTCGCGCCTCGCCGTGGTCACGCTCCTGGAGGCGCGCCTGCGGCTCTATCGCGGGGACGAGGCGGGCGCGCTCGCGCTCGCCGCCGACGTCCGGGCGGACCAGGAGAGGGCCCGCGCGCGCGGCGACGCCGACGCGGCCCTGTCGCCCTCGGAGGACGTGCTCTGCGCGATGATCGAGCTCGCCGCGACCGACGCAGGCGACGAGCCGTGGGACGCGCTCGAGGCGCGGGCGCTCCACTCCTCGGTGGGTCAGGAGCAGATCGAGGTCCTGGAGGCGAGGGCCCTCGCCGCGCTCCGGCGCGGCCGCCGCGCCCGGGCGGCGGCGCAGCTCGCGAAGGCGCGCCGGGCGGCCGATCGGATCCACAACATCATGGGAGACCGGCTCCGGCGCTGGATCGCCGAGGTGGAAGACACGGCCGCGATCCTGCAGTCGTGACGCCGGCCCCGCCGCGCCGGCGACAGCTCCTTCGGGCCGAAGATCCGCTGGTCGGGGACGTATTCGTCGAGATCGAGCTTGAGGGGCTCCTTCACGCCGGGGATCCCGCGCGGCGGGGGCCGCCGGTCAGAGGGGCGAGGAGCTGCTCGGCGAGCGCGATGGTGGCGGGGTCGTCGCGGTCGACGTGCGCCGTCACGCGGACGACGTAGGTGCGGAGCGCGTCGAGGAAGTCCTCGAGGGAGTCGCTGACCTGATCCCGCTCGTGGGCCGGGTGGGGCAGGCCGAGGGCCTCGCCGTAATGGCGGTGGGCGTCGCGCAGGGCGTCCAGGAACGGGGCGCCGCCGAGATCGCGGATCGGGAGATCGAGCTTTCGCTGGGCGATGCCGGCCAGGCGGGCCTCCGATTCGGCCCACTCGAGCTCGTGCGCGATCCGGGTGAACGCGAGGCCCTGGGGGAGGATGTCCGCGAGGATCGCGCGGGCCTTGTGCGCCTCGGGGGCGCCGCCGGGGAGCTTCGACCAGCCGGTCAGCCAGTCGTGGAGCGCGGCCCACGCGGCGTCGATCGCGCGATCGGCGGCGGCGGCGCGGAGGGCGTCGGGATGGACGCGGGGATCGTGGGCGCGGCGGGGGGCGTCGGCCGAGACCAGATCGGCGTGCGCGGCGCGCAGGGCCTCCGCGGCGCGCGCGATGGGGGCGGGGAGATCTCCTCCGGCCTCCGCGGCCGCGAGGAGCCGCTCGCCGAGCCAGACGGCGCTCGACGGATCGATCTTCGGGAGCTGCACCAGATCGTGGGCGGTGAGGCGGGCCATGCTCGGCCATTTCGCACCCGGCCGGCGGCGGCGTAAAGCCCCGGCGCGCCTCGATCGCTCGGCGCGCGGCGCCGGGCGCACGGACTGCGCCTCCACGCGAACCCGGTGCGCGGCCGCGCAGGGGCCTGGGCGCGCGGGCTCGTCCGGGCCGGGGAGGCGCGAGTCTTGAATGGGGGCCGGGCGAAAGGGCGCGCCACGTGGAGCGCGCCCCCGGAGCCCCGAACGTTGGGGGGGCTCGGGGTGAAGGGCGCGCCACGTGGAGCGCGACCCGGAGCCCTGGACGTGGAACGATGCGCACGGGCAGGCGCCGGTGCGCCGGCGAGGAGTCGATCGTGGAAGAGCTGTGGCAGCGCGTTTCTCGGGGCCGGCATACGGCCCTGCTCGGCATCGTGCCCGGAGAGCCGCCGGCGGCGCTCGGGATCCGGGTGGTCCGCGTCCGGTGCGACGTCCCGAAGACCTCGCTCGGGCCGCTGCTCGAGGCGCAGCGGAAGGTGGACCTCCTGCTCGGGGGGGCGCCGCCCCTGCTCGACCAGGCGCGGCACCGGGTGATCTCGGGGCTGCGCCGGCGGCTGCTCGGCGACGTCATCGAGGTGGCGAGCGACGCGGCGATCCTCGACGGGCTGAACCGGCTCGCGCAGCACGAGGGGCGGCGCTACGCGCTCGCGCTCGACGCGGTCGAGGAGGCCGACGGCGCGACGCTCGAGGCGCTGCGGCGGATCGTGGGCCGGCCCGACGCGCTGCGGGTGCCGCTCGTGCTGTCGTTCCGCACGCCGGAGCCGCTCGGCGCGGCCGGGGCGCTGGTGGCGGCGGTGCGCGCGGCGGGCGGGCCCGAGGCGGTGCTGCGCGCGCCCGGGGTTCGAGGTGAAGGGCGCGCCACGTGGAGCGCGACCCGGAGCCCCGAGCATCCAGACGAGGGGGAGGCGCTCGCCGCCGAGATCGCGGGCGCGCACCCGGAGCCCCGGACGTCAAGGTGGGGCTGGCGGAGCCTGCCGTACGACGTGCTGCGGGTGCTGCGCGCGGGGGCGCTGATCGGGTCGGGGTTCGAGGTGGACCTGCTGGCGTCGCTGCTCGAGGTGAAGGGGCTCGCGGTGCTCGAGGCGCTGCAGCGCGCGGTCGACGCGGGGGTGCCGATCGAGGACCACGGCGAGGGGCGGTTCCACGCGCCCGAGCCGCTGCTCGCGGAGCTGCGCGAGTCGATCCTGCCGTCGCTCGCGCGCGCGTGGCACCGGCGCCTGTCGCACCTGCTCAGCGAGAGCGAGGGGGCCTTCCCGATCCCCGCGCCGGCGCTCGAGGAGAGCGCGCTGCTCCGCCGGCCCACCGACGTGTCCCCCGCCAGCGCCCACCCGCCGGCCGCGGCCGCACCGGCGCCCGCGGCCGAGGCCGCGGCCGACGAGGCGAGCGCGCCCGCACAGACCCCGAAGGCGCCCTCGGTGCCGCCAGCCCCCGAGTGGCCGTACTCGGAGCTCTTCCCGGCCGGCGAGGCCCGGATTTCCGATTCCGTTTCCGCGCCCGTTTCCGATTCCGTTTCCGCGCCCGTTTCCGATTCCGTTTCCGATTCCGTTTCCGCGCCCGATTCCGATTCCGTTTCCGATTCCGCGCCCGTTCCCCCGCGCGCGGCCATTCCCGATCCCGCGCCCGCTCCTGCGCGCGGCGCGGCGCCGCATCCCCGCGCGGCCGCGGATCTCGACGCGACGGCGCAGCGGTACTGCGCGGCGGCCTCGCAGGCCGCGGCCGCGGGGGCGTACCCGCAGGCGCTCGCGTACGCCCAGCAGGCGCTCGCGCTGCTCGAGGATCTCCCGGCGAGCCCCGCCAGGCGGCGCCTGCGCGTCCTCGCGCTCACCGAGATCGCGCGCGTGCACTGGCAGGCCGCGGGCCCGTCCGCCTCGTCGATCGAGGCCGGCGCGGGCGGGGACGTCCCGCCGTTCACGCTCGCGGGCGCGCTCGAGGTGCTCGCGGCGGCGCGCGAGCTGCTCGCCGCCGAGGACCCGCCGGCGCTCTACGCCCAGCTCGCCGTGCTCACGGCCGACGTCTGCTACGACCTCGGCGACATGCGATCGCTCGCGCGCGCGCTCGACGAGCTCACCGACGCGAGCAGGCGCCTGCTCGCGTCCGGCGACGCCTCGGGCGCGGCGCGGCTGCTCAACGACCAGGCCGCCGTGTACGTCCGCATGGGCGACCCCGTGCGCGCCACGCACCTGCTCATGGAGTCCCGCAAGGTCTTCGAGCAGCGCGCCGCCGAGGATCCGATCGCGCTCGTCGAGATCGCCGAGACCGACCACCTCTTCGCGCGGATCCCGCTGCACGTCACGGCGCGGCCCGGGCGCGAGGACGACGCGCTCTCGATGGGCCTCGATCACGCGCTCGCGGCCGAGCGGACCTACAAGAAGATCGGCGCCGCCCGCGAGCTCGGCCGCGTCTGGGAGACCATGGGCCGCCTGGAGCTGCGCAAGCGGCGCCTCGATCGCGCGACGAAGCACCTCTCGGCCGCGCTCGACGTGCAGCAGGCGACCGGGGACCTCGTGGGCCTCGCCCGCTCCACTGCAGCGCTCTCCGAGGTGCTCGTCGCCGAGGGCCGCCACCGCGACGCGCTCCTGGTCCTCGCCGACTCGATCGCGCTGAACCGCGAGAAGGGGTCGCCGATCGGCCTCGCCTTCAACCGCCGCGCCCTCGCCGCGCTCGCCCCGAGCGTCTCGCCGCACAGCGAGGCCGAGGCCGCGCTCCGCGACGTCGCCGCGCAGCTCGACTCCGCCGAGGCCTCCCTCGGCCGGCTCGCCCTCCCGGGCGAGCCCGGCTGAGCGCTCAGGCCCAGCTCACCTGGCGGCGCGTGCGGGTCACCGGGATCCCGTGCGCCTCGCCGTCGGGCTCCAGCGGGAGCAGGTGGATGCGCACCCCCGTCGCGCCGGTCAGGTCCAGCGCCGCCCGGATCGCGACGTCGCTCGAGATCATGTACGCGGACGCGACCGCGGCCGGCGTGCCGCACCCGATCGTCTCGTAGGTCCTCGGCTTCACCTGCCGGACGCTGACGCGCAGGAAGTCGTAATACCGCTCGGCCAGGCGGGGCAGGCTCATGATCACCTGCTCCGGCGAGGCGAGCTTGAGCAGGAACTTGTGGAGGCTGCTCAGCTGCCGCGGGACCTGCCAGCGCGCCACCTCGCGCACGAGCTCGAGGTACGGCATGCGGGTGAGCTGCGCCGCCGCGCTCTGGAGCGCCACCAGCGGGAACACGTCGTAAAAGCCCCCGATCACGAAGCGCTGCTCCAGGAAGCCGCGGAGCTTCGCGTCGTCGATGATCCCGAACAGCGTGCCGCGGCCGCCCCGGAGGCGCTCGTCGAAGTACGCCAGCGTGTCCTGGTACAGCACGCCCTTGCAGCGGAACGGGCTCGCGCCGGGATCGAAGGGGACGTCGTGCATCCAGAACATGGGCGACCTCCTGGAGCGACCACGCCCCCTCGTCCGAGCCATGGTCTCACGGGCGCGCGGCGGGGCCAAGCCCGGCCCACGATCCGGCGATCGAGCCTCGGCGCATCGCCGGCGCTGTGCAGCGACGGCCCCTGGCGGTACGCTCCGCGAGGGGCTGCCGCGCGCGCGGCGAAAGATCGTCGCATGAGGAAGTCCGGGGATCGCGTCGGCCGGTACGTCGTCGAGGCGCTGATCGGCAGCGGCGCGATGGGCGACGTGTACGAGGCGCGCGACACCCGCCTCGGCCGGCGCGTCGCGCTGAAGCTCCTGCGCAAGGGCGCGGAGCCCTCGGCCGATCAGCGGCTGCTCCGCGAGGCGCAGGCCGCCGCCGCGTTCGAGCACCCGAACGCCGTCGTCGTGTACGACGCCGGCGAGGAGGGCGGCGAGATGTTCATCGCCATGGAGCTCGTCCGCGGCAGGCCGCTGCGCGCGCTCATCGGCGCCGGCGTCGAGGCCGCAGCGGCGCCGCTCGGGCGGCGGCTCCGGTGGATGGTCGACGCCGCGCGGGCCCTCGGCGCCGCGCACCGCGCGGGGCTCGTCCACCGCGACGTCAAGCCGGACAACCTGCTCGTGCGCGACGACGGCATCGTGAAGGTCCTCGACTTCGGCATCGCCCACCGCGCGGCCGCGGGGCCCGGCGGCGAGGGCACCGACCTCGTGCAGATGGCCACGCTCACGGGCGAGGGGATCATCGTCGGCACCCCGATGTACTGGGCCCCGGAGCAGCTCCTCGGCGAGGACGTCGACGCGCGCACCGACCAGTTCGCGTGGGGCGTCACCGCGTACGAGCTCTGCGCCGGCGCGCTGCCGTGGGACGCGTCCGACTCGATCGCGCTCGTCTCGCAGATCCTCTCCGCCGATCCGCCGCCGCTCCGCGGCCGCGCGCCCGAGGTGCCCGAGGAGGTGGAGCTCGCGATCGGCCGCGCGATGGCGAAGCAGCCCGCCGACCGGTACGCGACCATCGACGAGGCCGCGGACGCGCTCGAGCCCTTCGCCGAGGCGCCGATCGTCGACGCGGGCCGCGGCGCGACGGCGCCGTCGACCTCCTCCGCATCCGGCGGGCAGGCCGCGCTCCTCTCCGGGGCG
>CAYQYG010000145.1:0-1811 GCA_964421485.1 uncultured Polyangiaceae bacterium
CTCGCCGCTGCCCGTGCCGCCGGCGCCGCCCGCGCCCGCGCCCGCGCCCGCGCCCGCCGCCGCGCCCGCCGCGCCGCCCTTGTCGAATCCAAGGCGCTCGCGGATCGAATAAGCGGCGCGCTGCTGCGACTCGAAATAGGTCCGGACCATGATCTCGGCGATCAGGCCGATACCGATGAACTGCACGCCGGTGATGGTGAGCATGATCGCTATCAGGAACAGCGGGTTCCGGTGCACCCAGACGTGGTCGACGAGCTTCTCCCAGAGGACCACCATGGTGGTCATGGCGCCGAGGGCGAGGAGGGCCAGGCCGCCGCCGCCGAAGACGTAGATGGGCTTGGTCTGGAAGCCGCGCATGAACCAGACGGTCACGAGGTCGAGCACGACCTTCAGCGTGCGGCTCAGGCCGTACTTGGAGGCTCCGGCGCGGCGCGGCCGGTGGTTCACCACGATCTCGGCGATGCGGGCGCCCATCGACTCGGCGAGCGGGGCGATGAAGCGGTGCATCTCGCCGTAGAGGCGGAGCTCGTCGGTGATCTCCTTGCGGTAGACCTTGAGGGAGCAGCCGAGGTCGTGAATGGGGGCCTTCGTGATGCGGCGGATGATCGAGTTCGCTATCACCGAGGGGAGGCGGCGGAGGATGAAGCCGTCCTTGCGCTTCTTGCGCCAGCCGGACACGAGATCGAAGCCCTGATCGAGGCGCTCGACCATCGCGGGGATGTCGTGCGGATCGTTCTGGAGATCGGCGTCCATGGTGACGACGACCTTGCCGCTCGCGGCCCTGAACCCGGCGTCGAAGGCCGCGGTCTGGCCGGAGTTCCTGCGGAACAGGATGGCCTTCACGGCGCGGCGCTCCCTCGCCATCTCCCGGAGGATCTCGTCGGAGCCGTCGCGGCTGCCGTCGTCAATGGCGATGATCTCGTACTCCTTGCCGGTGGCGCCCAGCACCTCGTCGAGCTCGTCGACCAGCGGGCGAAGGTTGTCCTTCTCGTTGTACACGGGGACGATGATGCTGAGGTCCATCGCTTGTAGGTCCGGGAGATAGCACGGGGCGCAAGGGAGCGTCGATATGGCTCTCAGCGGAGCAGGGCTTCGCGGGCGGAAGGGGTCAGCTCGCAGCGGACCAGGCGGGCGCCGAGGTCCTCGCAGCGCGCTCGCTCCCGCGCGTACTTGCAGACGGGATCGCGCGACGATCCCGCCTTCTTCGGGCAGATCGCCGGGAGCGGCTCGCCGGGCGGCACGCGCCGGTCGAGCTCACGCAGGGCCGCGAGCTCGAAGAGCGGATTGCCGATGGTGAGCTCCCACTGCTTGTTGGCAGGGGCGGCAGGCGCGAAGACCGGATGGCAGCCGGCCGCGGCGTACCAGATCGATCGGTCGAGGTAGGTGTGCCGCGCCGCCGCGCCGAGCGCCGCGCCGAGGTCGCGGCGGCAGTCGATGGCGTAGAGGTCCTCGGACGTGAAGAAATGCGTGTGGCGGTGGCCCCTCCTCGGGAGGAGATCCGTGATCCAGGTGTAGGTGGCCGCCACGCCGAGCGCCGCGCCGCCGAGCACGAGCGCGGCGCCGAGCGCGCGGAGAGAAGAAGCGGCGGCGGACAGGCCGACCGGAGGGGCCGGGCGGATGAGGAGCGCGGCGCCGAGGAGCGGCGCGGCGAACACCGCGATCGTCATGAAGCGATGAGACTCCGTCGGCGTGCGGTTCACGTCGATCCGCGTCAGGCAGACGACGGAGAGCGCGAAGAGCGCCGTGGAGAGCACGAGCAGGCCGGCGCTGCGGCGGCTCCTCGTCGATGGGGTTCGGGGCGGAGGGCGCCG
>CAYQYG010000145.1:1911-16236 GCA_964421485.1 uncultured Polyangiaceae bacterium
GCAGGCCGGCGCTGCGGCGGCTCCTCGTCGATGGGGTTCGGGGCGGAGGGCGCCGAAGGCGACCCGGAGCCCCGAGTGTCAATAGGGTTCGGGGCGGAGGGCGCCGAAGGCGACCCGGAGCCCCGAGTGTCGAAAGCCAGGCGAGCGCGCCGCCGAGCCACATGGCCGCGGTCGGCAGGAGGTCGTACGCGAGCACGCGGCGGCCCTCGGGCGTCGAGAGCGGGAGGGTGGGCATGTAGCAGCCCGGCGAGCGCCAGGGCACGATCGCGAGCTCGTGCCGCTGCGCGCCGGGGGAGAGCGCCGCGGCGAAGGCGAGGTTCGGCGCGACGAGCGCGACGAGCAGGAGGGCGAGCACGGCGGCGCCCGGGGCGCGGCGAGGGTGGATGACCTCGGGGCACGCGAGCCAGGCGATGCCCAGCGCGAGGCCGAGCAGGCCGAGCGAGGTCTCGTCGCTGATCGCGAGGCCGGCGGTGGAGGCCACGAGCCCCGTGATCGTGTCCGCAGGGCGCACCCGGCCGCGGCCGAGGAGCCGCAGCGCCACGGCGCCCACGAAGCCGACGAAGAACGGCGCCGCCACCGCGTCGTGCGGCCGGGCGCTCATGCTGAGATAGCTCAAAAAATTGTGGCCCTCGACCGCGCCCGGCTGGGCCACGCGGCCGATGGTGAAGGGGCCGCTCATCAGCACGGCGACCACCACGAGGACCGCGGCCGGCGCGGGGCGGAGGCCCGCGCCGATCAGCGCGAGCGCGATCGCCGCGCCCGCGAGGCCGAACATGACGTCGTGCGAGAGCGAGAGCGCGAACGAGGAGTGGAGGACGCCGAGGGAGAGCGATTGCAGCATCGCGGCGTGCAGATCGCCGGAGTAATGGTAATGCAGGCCCTCGGCCGCATTGTAGATGTTATGGAACGGCAGGATCTGGCCCCGCAGCGAGGAGGTGAGCGGGGTGTGCCACTTCCGGTCCCATATCGAGTAGGGCCGCGTGATCTCCATGCTGAGGAGCACGGCCGCGATCACCGCGGCGGCGACGACCAGGACCCCGCCCCACCGGAGCGCCCGGGGCCACCTCGGCGCGGCCGGGCCGCGCGCGCGGCGCACGGCGAGCGCGCCGCCCCAGGCGATCCAGAGCGCGCGCGAGGCGAAGACGGCGATCTCCAGGCGCACGAAGCGCGCGAGGGTCAGCACGACGACGAAATCGGCGGCGAGCGCGAGGGGGATGTCGAGCGCGACGGCGCCGGGGCCCCGGTCCGGCCGCGCGCGCGCCCATAGCACGAGCAGGACCGGAAGCAGGGAGAGGAGGACCGCGCCCCAGCTCGCCCAGGTCACCATGGGGCCCCCGCGCGATCGCGGAGCAGGCGCCGGTTCGCGAGCAGGGCCTCGCCGGGCGCGTAGACCTCGACGCCGCTGGCCGATTTCACGAGCTCGAAATGCTGCTTGAACCGGGGATCCCGGGCGAACGCGGGGCGGTCGCGCGCCGGGACGGTCACGAGGTCGGCGCCGAGCTTCGTCACCATCGCCTCGACGTCCGCGAGCGAGGTGCCCCGGTGATACCAGTGGTAATTCACGCCCGGCGTGAACCGCGCGATGAGCTGCGGCTGCCGGTAGGCGACGATGAGCTCGCCGCGCGCCTGCTTCTCGGCGTTGAGGTACTTCGCTATCTCGGGCGTGACCGGCGGGCGCCGCCCCCGGAGCGGCTCCACGTGGGCCCGGAGCGCGAGGACGCCCAGATAGACGCTGCTGCACACGATCAAGGCGCCCGCGGCGCGGCCCGGGATCCCGCCGCGCGAGAAGAGGAGCACGAGCGCGAGGAAGAAGAGGAACGCCGAGACGAGGGCCTGCCTCGCAGGGAAGATCCATTCGCCCGACGCGATGGTGTGCATGTGCATGGTGTGCACGGAGAGGAACCCGCCGAGCGCGAACACCACGACGTAGACCCAGCTCACGGCCTCGGGCCGGCGGATCCAGGCCCAGCCCGCGAGGACGTCGGCCCACCGCCGCCGCCTCGCCGCCATGACGAGGAGCAGCGGGACCGCGGCGATCAGGGCGTACTGGAAGGTGTAGAACTGCGGCCCGTAGCTGGTCTTGCCCGCGCCGAAGGCGATCGGGAACCCGGCGGCGCGATCCCGGAGGTAGTCCCAGAGGCCGTGGGTCTCCCGGAGGATCGGTATCTTGCTCACCGCGTCGCTGTACCGCATCTGGTCCCACCGGTACATGAGCGAGACGGTGAGGCCGGGGGTGAAGCTCCGGAGCCTCAGGTATTGCACGGTCATGATGGCCGTGTACGCGGCGAGGCACGTCACGGTCATGAGGGCGTATTGCTTCCGCCGCTCGCGGATGAAGGCGGCGGCGCCGAGCAGCACGGGCACGGCGGCGAGCGTCATGAGGAGCAACTGGTAGCGCGCGAGCGACGCGAGCCCTAGCCAGACGCCCATCTCCAGGCCGCTCTTCCAGGAGGGCTCGGGGAAGAGCCGGTGGAACCTCCACAGGGCGGCCAGGGTGACCGCGTACGAGATGCCCTCCGTGTACGGCGCCGACGTGTAGCGAAAGAACTCGTTATTGAGGCCCAGCATCAGCACGAGCACGTGGCCCGCGTTGACGCCGGGGAGGATCCTCCCGAAGAGCGGGCGCGGAGAGAGCGCCGTCGCCCAGAGGTAGGCGAACGTCAGCGAGGTGTAATAGAGGACCGTGGCGAGCCACTTGCCCGTCGGCTCCACCGGGAAGATCCGCGCGACGTGGCCGTAGAGCAGCGGCCACAGGGGGTAGATGCCCGTGGGGCAGGGCATCGAGGGGCAGCCCCCGTGCAGGAGGCAGATGTTGGTGGTGAGGCCCTGGCCGTCGCGCACGTGGGTCGCGATGTTCATGTAGTATCCGCCGTCGGGCAGCGGATCGAACATGAGCCGCGTCATCGTGATCTTGTAATAGCCGAGCCACAGGAAGATCGCGGCCAGCCACGCGAGGGGGAGGCGGCGATCGGCCGCGATCACGCCGAGGATCCGGCGGAGGCGCGTGAGGGGCGCGCTCATGCCGCGGGGCGCTCGAGCAGCCAGTCGTGATAGAGGCGCATGCCGAGCGGCGGGCGCAGGACGTCGAGGCCCGTGGAGCGCTTGACGCAGAGGCCCGCGCCCTCGAAGCGGGCGGCGACGGCGGCGGGCGTCGTGATGTGGTGATCCTCGATGCCCTTGAAGCCGATCGCGAGGAACGCGGCCTCCATGATCCTGTTGACGGACGGCATCCCGAGCAGGAAGAGCCCGCCCGGGCGGAGGACGCGGGCGACCTCGCGGAGGCCGCGCTCGTGCTCGGCGAGGTGCTCGAAGACCGAGAAGCTGACCACGAGGTCGAACGAGGCGTCCGCGTAGGGGAGCTCGTAGACGCTGCCGCGCACGAGCGTGGAGCGCACGCCGCGGGCCTCGAGCAGCGGCGCGACGGCGCCGGGATCGGCGTCGAGATCGAGGCCGTGCAGGTCGTCCACGCCGGGCGCGAGCGCGAGCTGGACGGCGCCGGCGCCGTAGCCGACCTCGAGCGCGGCAGGGAAGCGGCGCGAGGGCAGGAGGCGCAGGCCGCGGTTGATCCGCTCGCGGAAGAGCCAGCCGACGAGGGGGCGGCGGTAGAACTCGATGGGGTCGGTGGGGCCGTTGCGCGGCAGGCCGTCGATCATCGCCCGGGTGAGCTCGTACATGCGCGCGGTCCTAGCGCAGCGCGCGCGAGGGCACCACAGGCGCGAGCGGGGGGGTGCGCGAGGCGCTTGACGTGGGAATCAGGCGCGCGAGGATGGCTCGCGATGCCCGTCAAGCCGAGCGCGGCGTACACGCTGAACGACATCGACGACCGCGTGGTCCTCCTGCCGACGGTCCACGTGACCGTGGCGACCCCGCAAGGCGGCGCGCTGCGCGCCGTGCTCGGGCTGGAGCCGATGGTCGTGGGGACGAGCTCCGAGTGCGATCTCGTGGTGGCCGACGGGAAGGTGTCGCGGCGGCACTGCGAGCTGCGGCTGACGCCGCGGGGGATCATGCTGCGCGATCTGGGCAGCAAGAACGGGACGGCGGTCGGCGACGTGCAGATCGTGGAGGTGATCCTGCCGCTCGGGGTGCAGGCGACGATCGGGAACTCGAGGCTCGCCGCGGCGATCGAGGGCGCGCCGGTGCTGCTGCCGGTGTCGGAGTTCGGGCGCTTCGGCGAGGCGATCGGGAAGAGCGTGCCGATGCGGGCGCTGTTCGCGCGGCTGGAGCGGGCGGCGGGGGCGCCGGAGTCGGCGGTGCTGATCGGCGAGCCGGGGTGCGGGAAGCAGACGCTGGCGAGGGCGATGCACGCGTCGGGGCCGCGGCAGGACGGTCCGTTCGTGGCCGTGCGCGCGGGCGGTGTGGCGCCCGGCATGGTGGAGGCGGAGCTGTTCGGCGCGCCGGGGGCGCCGCCGGGCGCGGGCGCGTTCGATCAGGCGGCGGGCGGGACGCTGTACGTGGACGATCTGGGGGAGCTGCCGCTCGAGGCGCAGCCGCGCGTGCTGGCTGCGCTCGAGGCGTACCAGGCGCGGCGCGGGTCCGGACAGCCGCCCGCGCCGAGGATCATCGGCGGGGCGAGGCGGAGCCTGCGAGGGCGGGTGGCGGAGGGGGCGTTCCGGGAAGACCTGTACAGGCGGCTGGCCGTCGTGGAGGTGCGGGTGCCGGCGCTGCGCGATCGGAAGGAGGATATCC
Source organism: uncultured Polyangiaceae bacterium (assembly GCA_964421485.1). Classification (GTDB taxonomy): domain Bacteria; phylum Myxococcota_A; class Polyangia; order Polyangiales; family Polyangiaceae; genus CAYQYG01. The sequence goes on from CAYQYG010000145.1 coordinate 6,598, forward strand.
CGCCGCTCGTGGAGCACTTCCTCGCGGGGCGGTCGCCGCCGCGCAAGCCCTCGGATCTGCCGCCGCACACGATGGAGATGCTCGTGGCGCACGACTGGCCGGGGAACGTGCGGGAGCTGCGGAGCGCGGTGGCGCGGCTCGCGCTCGCGGTGTCCCCGGAGCGCGCGGGGGCGCGGCCGCCGGGGCCGCCCAGGCCGCCGCGGCCGTTCGGGTCGCCCGAAGATTGATTATTTTTTTATTGGTCAGCGCCGCGGGCCCCAGGCGGCCGCCCGGACGCGGATGGCCGCGTTCTCCGGGACGCGCGCGAGGAAGCCCTCGCAATGGGCGGCGTCCTGGATCTTCGCGGCGCGGGCCTCGATGCGCGCGGCCGCCTCGAGGATCGCGGCGCGGGCGCCGTCCGCGTCGCCGGTCGCGCGCAGCGCGTCGGCGTGGGAGAGGCGGACGATGGCCTCGCCCTCGTCGATGCCGCCGAGGTCGTCGAGGATGGCCATGGCGGCGCGGGCCTCGGGGAGGGCCTCGGCGGCGCGGTCGGATTCGAGCAGGGCGCGGGCCAGGGTGCCGAGGGCGAAGGCTCGCAATGGGGGGTTCGCGGTCGCGAGCTCGGCGGCGGCGCGGGCCTCGCGCTCGGCGGCGGGGGGGTCGCCGGCCGCGAGCTCGATCAGGGCGAGGTAGGTGCGCGCGGCGGCGTCGAGGCGGACGTCGCCCTGGGCGGCGAAGGCGTCCCGGGCCTCGCGCTCGGCGGCGCGGGCCTCCTCGATGCGGCCGAGGCGCGCGAGCGCGAGGCCGAGGTTGTGCTTGGCGACGGTCGCGATGTGGCGGAGGCCCATGCGCTCGGCCTCGCGGTGGGCGTCGGCGAGGGCGCGCTCGGCCTCGGCGTAGGCGCCGAGCGTGAGGTGGGCGTGGCCGACGTTGCCGCGCTGCACGCACGCGTTGCGGCGGTCACCGGCCCGGTCGAAGCTCGCGGCGGCGTCCTTCAGGCGCGCGAGGTAGGCGCCCGCGTCGCCGGCGAAATGGGCGTGGAAGGCGCGGGCCTGCGCGATCCGGCCGAGCGCGACTGGATCATCGGTGATCCAGGTCGGATCGATGGCCTCCAGGCGCTCGACGAGGCGGGCGGCGAGGTCGTAATGGCCGGAGACGTAGAGCTGCATCGAGGCGCGGGCCATCGCGACGAGGTGGGAGCCGCCGCCCGCGACGGGCAATGCGGCGAGCCGGCCGGCGATGCGGACCAGGGCGTCGTGATCGCCGAGGCGGCCGCCGGCGATCACGACCTCGCCGGCCGCCTCGCACCAGGCGGCGCTGCCCTCGGGGAGGACGGCCATGGCCTCGAGGCCGCGCAGGGCGGCGAGCGCGTGCTCGCCGCGCCACGTGTGCGCCTCGGCCTGGAGGAGGCGGAGCGCGCCGAGCGCCTCGCCGGACGCGCCGGAGGCGACGCCCCGGTCGGCGCGCGCGAGCACGGCGGCGAAATCGTCGCCGCCGAGCGCCTGCTCGGCCGCGCGGCGGTAGAAGGCGGCGGCGCGGCCAGGCTCCTGGCCGCGCTCGAAATGCTCGGCGAGCGCGAGGGCGTCGACCTCGCCGGCGCCCTCGAGCCACGCGCCGGCGAGCCTGTGGCCGAGCGCGCGATCCGCGTCGGTCAGCGTGCGGTAGGCGGCCTCGCGCACGAGCGCGTGGCGGAACGAGAGCTCGCTCTCGGTCGGGAAGCGCGAGGTGCCGCTCTGCGCGACGAGCTCGCGGTCCGCGAGGGCGACGAGCGCGGCGCGCACGGCGGCGCCCTCGACGCCGAGGAGCCTCGCGACGCCCCGCTCCCAGAAGACCCGGCCGAACACGCTCGCGGCGCGCAGGACGCGGCGCTCCTCCTCCTTGAGGGCGTCGAGCCTCGCCTCGACGACCGCGAGCACGGTCTCGGGGAGGCGGTCGCCCTTGCCCTCCGCGACGGCGCGCACGAGCTCCTCCAGGTAGAACGCGTTGCCGCCGGCCTGGTCGACGATCCGCGCGATCACCTCGGCGGAGGCCGCGCCGAGCACGTGGCGCGCGAGGCGCTCGCTCGCCTTCTTGCCGATGCCGGCGAGGTGGATCTCCTGGAGGTTGCGCTCGCTCCAGATCCTCGGGAAGGCGCCCTCGTACTCGGGGCGCGCGAGGCCGAGCACCATCCAGGGCGCGTCGCCGACGTTGCGGAGCGCGGAGTCGATGAACGAGATCGACGGGAGATCACCCCAGTGCAGGTCCTCGAGCACGAGGAGGACCGGCTGCGCGGCGCACTCGGCGGCGAGGAAGTCCTCCCAGGCGCGGCGCATCTGGTCGCCGAGCAGGACGGGGTCGCGGCGCGCGGCGCGGAGCTCTATGCCGTCGCCCTCGGCGGCGAGCGCGCCGACGAGCTCGCCGAGGAAGGCGGCGATGCGGTCCTGGTCCTCGCGCGCGGCGTGCCGGCCCGCGCGGGCGCGGAGCTTCTGGCGGCGGAGCGGGAGGGGCTCGCCCTCGACGATGCCCGCGGCGCGGCGGAGCGCGGCGGCGAGCAGGCCGAAGGGCGAGCCCGCGCTGATGGGATCGCCGCGGCCGATCCAGATCTCGACCGGCTCGCCGCGCTCGCGGATGCGCGCGCAGAGCTCGGCGCAGAGCCGGGACTTGCCGACGCCGGGAGGGCCGGTGAGGAGCGCCGCGCGCGCGACGCCCTCCCCGGCGACCTCGTCGAAGAGGCCGAGCAGCGCGGAGAGCTCGCGATCGCGGCCGACGCAGGGGGTGACCTGGCCGAGCAGCCGGCGCTCGCGATCGCCCTCGTCGCGCTCGGGGCCGAGCGTGAGGCCGGCCGCGTCGCTCTTGACCTCGAAGCGCGCGCCGACGAGGCCCGCGGTGACCTCGTCGATGCGGATCGGGCGCTCGCCGGGCCCGCCGCAGGCCGCGGCGCGCTCGCCCGCGAGCAGGAGGCGCGAGGCGCGGTCGATCGCCTCGCCGACGGGCCAGCGGCGGCCGACGAGCGCCCGTCCGGTCGCGAGCGCCATCGGCGCGCCCGGCAGCACCGCCCGCAGCGAGAGCGCGCACCGGGCCGCCTGCGCGGCCTGATCCATGGCGCCCTTGAGCCCCGAGAGCATCACGGCGACCGAGCCGTCCACGAGCCGCTCCATGCGCCCGCCGTGCTGCGCGACGGCCGCGCTGATCTCCTCGAAGCGCGTCAGCGCGTCGTCCTGCACCAGGGTCGGCGCGCTCGCCGCGGGCGCCGTGTCCCGCTCGCCGCCGTCGCCCGCGCGCGCCATCACCACGCAGAGCATGCGCTGCTCGCCGCGCGTGAGCGACGAGGGCGGCGCGGCGCCCCCCGCGCGCTCCGCCGCCGCGTGGGCGTCCCCGCGCGACGGTCCGGCCGCGGCGAGCGCGTCGAGCGCGAGGGCCACGGCCGCCGCGTCCGCGGGCCGCTCGGCGCGGTCCTTCGCCATCATCCGCTCGACGAGCGCCTGCAGCGACGAGGGCACCTCGGGCGCGATCTCCCGCACCCTCGGCGCGTCCTCGAGCAGGATCTTCGCGAGCAGCGCGAGCGCGTGCTCCCCGACGAACGCGGGCCGGCCGGTCAGGCACTCGAAGAGCACGCACCCGAGCGCGAACACGTCGGCCCGCGCGTCGAGGTCGAAGTCGCCGCGCGCCTGCTCCGGCGACATGTACCCGGGCGTGCCGATCGCGGAGCCCTCGCGCGTCAGCGACTCGCCCCCCGCGCCACGCGCGACCCCGAAATCGAGGATCTTGACGCGATCGAGCCTGCCGTCGACCAGGAAGAGGTTGCTCGGCTTGACGTCGCGGTGCACGACCCCGCGCGCGTGCGCGGCCGCGAGCGCCGCCGCCGCGCCGCGGGCCGCGAGCACCGCCTCGTCGATCGTCATCGGCGCCCGCCGGAGCCGCGCCGCGAGGTCCTCGCCCTCGAGCCACTCCATCGCGAGGTACAGATCGCCGTCCTCCGCGCGCCCGTGCGCGACGTAGCGCACGATCCCCGGGTGCGTGAGCGTCGCGAGCACCTCCGCCTCGCGCGCGAACCGGGTGGCGTCGAGCCCGCCCGCCTGGCCCCGCCATCCCGGGCCGCGCACGACCTTGAGGGCGATCGTGTCCCCCGTGCCGCGGTCGCGCGCCCGGTACACGGCGCCCATCCCGCCCATCCCGGCGAGCGCGACGATCTCGTACCGCCCCGCGATCACGTCGCCCGGCCTCATCGGCGGGGTCCTCCGGCCCAGCTTGCCAGCCCGTGATCCTCCATCCCGTGTCCCCGGCGGGCCAGCCCGCCTGCCCTCCCCTTCTACTCCGATCGCCCGCCCCGGGGCGCGCAAAGCCGCTGCCCGAGGTCCGCGCGCTTGGTATAAGGCGGGCCCCTTGTCCTACGTCCTCCTCGCCGTCGCGATCGCCCTCAACGTCGCCGGGCAGCTCCTGCTCAAGCGCGCCGCCATGGCCGGCGCCGGCGCCGGCGTCAGCCCGCTCAAGGCGTTCATGTCGCCCTACCTGTTCGCCGGCGTCGCGAGCCTCGGGGCCAGCATGCTGCTCTGGGTGCAGGTCCTGCGGAAGGTGCCGCTCACGCTCGCGCACCCGATCACCGGCCTGGTCTTCGTCGTCGTGCCCGTCGCGTCGCATTTCCTGTGGGGCGAGGAGCTGCCCGCGACGCGGATCGTCGGCATCCTGATCATCATCTTCGGCGTGATCCTGGTCGCGCGCGGGGCGTAGCGCCCCAGGATCCCTCGTGGAGACTCAGTCGTCGATGCGCACGGCGATCTTGACCGTCATCCACACGCCCTCGGGCGGCAGGGGATAGCTCGGATCGACGAGGCCGCGCCACGTGACGTGGATCGTGTAGTCGTCACCGTCCTCGTAGAAGAAATCCCGCAAGTCGCCGTCGTAGACGAGATCGAGCGGCACGATCCGCTCGCCCCTGGGCATCGGGGTCTTCTCGGCGACCTTGGTGAAGGTCTCGCCGACCTTGGTCTCCGCGGTGATCGTCTGGATGAATGTCAGGTCGGGGACGCTCGTGTCCCGCGCCTCGAGGCGGACGTACAGGAGCTCGGCGGAGTCGACGGACTTCGGGTCGTCGGGGATGGAGATCTCGCTCCAGCCGTTGAACTTGGAGGTGGAGCTCGGCTTGACGAGGAACTCGGTCTCGGCCTCGTGCACGCCGCTGATCACCGAGCAGCCCGTGGAGGCGAGCGCGAGCGCCGCGCCGGCAAGGAAGAGCGCAAGGGAGGGTCGCAGCATAGATGGCCAGGATAGCACGGCCGGCCGGCCTCGGCCGTGGGGACGGCGCGCCCCCGGCTCACTTGCGCTTGACGCGGAACTCGACGCGCCGGTTCTGGGCGCGGCAGTCCTCGGTGTCGGTGAAGCACACCGGCGAGGCCGCGCCGTAGCCGGGCGCCTGCATCGGGGTCGTGACGCCCACGCTGACCAGATAGCGCACGACCGCGTTCGCGCGGCGCTCGGACAGCTTGATGTTATGGTCCGCCGTGCCCTGGTTGTCGGTGTGGCCCTCGACCGTGAGGCCGACGATCTCGGGGTGCGATTTCACGATATTGGCGACGGCGTTCAGGATCGGGAATGACTCCGGCCGGATCTCGTCCTTGTCGACGTCATAGAAGATGTTGCGCGCGATCTTGATGCGATCGCCCTCGAGGACCGCGTCGCCGCCCTCGGCCGCGACCGGCTGCGGCGTGGGGGCCGGCGCCGGGGCCGGCGCGGGGGGCGGCGGCTGGGCGCTGGGCGCCGCCGCGAGCTCGACCTTGGCGGAGCCGCAGCCCGCCGCGAGGGCCAGCGTCAACCCGGCCAGAAATGCTCGTCCAGTCCGCATGGAACCTCCTGCAACGGCCGGCCGTTTACCACGGGGCATGAGGGGGCGGAAGGCTCCGTCCGGCACGTGGCACGACGCCGGGCACGCATCGTGCCGTCCGTCCGCTGGGGGTGCCCTGGATGCCACGGCGCGAGCCGCCCGGCCCGGACGTGGAGCCGGAGCGGCCGGAGAGCTTGAACGATGCGTTCGCCGGGCCCGCGCGCGCGGCGAGGCGGCGGCGCATCCTCGTGCGGGCGGTGGGCGCGGCGCGGGTCCTGTTCGCGGCGGCGGGCGTCGTCGCGCTGGTCGTGCTCGTGCGCAGCGCCGGGCCCGCCGCGCTCGCCGCGAGCCTCGCGCGCGCCGCGCCGTGGCTGCCGCCCGTGATCGCGATCGAGGTCGTGCGCGTGTCGATGGACGCGGTCGCGACCTACTTCGCGCTCGGCCGGAGGGCGCGGGCGCTGCCGGTCGCGGTGCTGGCCCGCGCGCAGCTCATCGGCGCGGCCGTGAGCGCGGTGGCGCCCGCCGGCCGCACGGCCGCGGAGGCGACGAAGGCGGCGCTGATCGCGCCCTGGACCGGCATGCCGGCCGCGACCGCGGCGGCGGCGACGAGCCAGGCCTCCACGCTGGTCTCGACGGGGCTGGCGTCGATCCCGTGCGCGTGGGCCGCGTACGCGCTCACGGGGGGCTCGGCGCTGACGATCGCGCTCGTCGCGCACGCGGTGCTGCTGGTGCTCGGCGGCGCGGGCCTCCGGGCGCTGATGCGCGCGCGGCGGGCCGGCCGCTGGCTGGAGCGCCGCTCGGCGCGCCTCGGCCGCGGCGCGGCGTCGTTCCAGGAGAGCGCGCGCGAGGCGCCGATCATCGCGCCGCGCCCGACCGCGGCGCTGCTGGTCGGCCGGCTCCTGCAGGTCGCGCAATACGCGATCCTCGCGCGGGCGGCCGGCGTGGACGCGTCGGCCGTGCGCGCGCTGTTCGCGCAGGGCCTCAACCTGATCTCGCTCGCGACCGGCTCCCTGGTCCCGGGCCAGGTCGGCGTGAGCGAGGGGACCTTCGTGCTGTCCGCGCACGCCCTCGGGACCACCGAGGCGAAGGCGATGACGATCGCGCTGCTCGCGCACGTGGTCCAGGTCGTCTTCGTCCCGATCGGCACGATCACACCCATGGTGTGGAGGGCGCGGAAGCCGGAATCCACGGTGATCGCCGAATAAAAGAACACCGCAGAGAGGCGAGAGAATGGTGCCTCGCAGGGGCGCTGCGATGCTCGAGCCCGCCCGATCTTCGGGGCGGAGATTGGCCTTGTCAGGACATTACCGAGGTCCGAGCGCGCAGATCCCGTACCGCCCTCTCCGTCCGTGTGTATACTCCGGGCGAATTGCTACGGCTGATTCTGCTCACATCGATGCACAGGTGGGCGCGGACTACGCGCCGGCTGACGTTCGCGACCTGGCTGGTCGCGGGGCTGAGCGCGGCGGAGCTCGCCGGGGGGCGTCCGGAGGATCCGACGGGTGACTGGAGGGCTCAGCTCGGCGCGCTGGTCGAGCAGGGGCCCGCCCCGCTCGCGAGCGGAGACGCGGACCGCGACGGCCTCCCGGACGCGCAGGAGGAAGAGCTCGCCCGGCGGTTCGCGCCGGTGGTGGTGCTCGACGCCGCGGACTGGAACCGGCCGGCGTCGATCCCGTGGGTGCTCGCCCGCGAGCGCTTCATCGACGGCGAGCAGCCCGCGGCCCTGTACGCGAGCCTGACCCCCGCAATGCCCGAGCGCGGCGCGCCGTTCGCCGGGCCGACGCGGAAGGGGAGCGACGATCCGGCCGACTGGACCACGTACGTGCACGTCTATCCGCGCGCGGACGGGGGCACGAACATCCAGTACTGGTTCTATTATCCATACAATGACGGGCCGTCGCTCTTCGATCACGAGAGCGACTGGGAGCACGTCACGGTGCGGCTGGATCGAATGGGATCGCCCGCCGGCGTGTACCTGGCGCGCCACGAGGAGAACAACCCCGGGGCCTACCGGGCGTGGTCGCGGGTGCGGCGGGAGGGCGATCACCCGGTGGTGTTCTCCGCGCGGGGGTCGCACGCGACGTACGCCGACGAGGGCGACCTCCCCTGGTTCGAATCGATCGGGAGCTGCGATGACCTCGAGCGCTGCCAGGGCCCGGTGTGGCGCACCTGGGAGGGCGGCGGCCTGCAGGACCTCGGCGAGCGGGAGCGGCCGCGCGTGCTGCCGGAGGTGATGGGCTACCGAGGGCGGTGGGGCGCGGGCGGGATCGTCCCAGGGACGGGCGCGCCCGTGGGGCCGACCCAGGCGGCGGGGTTCTGCCACGCCGGGTTCGCGAGCTGCCGGCTCGGGGCTCCGGGGCGGGCGGGGCGCGACGGGGAGCGCGGCCCCGAGCCCCGGGCGGCGAGCGAGGGATGAATCAGCAGTCGCCCGGGCAGGTCGCGGCGGACTCGCCGCAGAAGGCCTCGCAGAAGAGGTTGCCGCAGACGCACAGGGCCAGGCAGTCGGGCTGGCAGTTGAGCACCGACTCGCCGCACTGAGGCTCGCACGCGCCGTTGCCGCACGCGCAGCCGGCGGGGCAGTCGGCGGGGCAGCTCGCCCCGTCCTCGCCGCACTGAGGCTCGCACGCGCCGTCGCCGCACACGCAGGCGCCGTTGCAGTCCGCCGGGCACGACGCGGGGCCCTCGCCGCACTGCGGCTCGCAGAGGAAGTTGCCGCACACGCACTGCGCCGCGCAGTCGTTCGGACAGTTGAGGACGCTCTCGCCGCACGCCGGATCGCAGATCATGTCGCCGCAGGCGCAGGAGCCGCCGCAGTCGATCGCGCAGGTGAACGGGTCCTCGCCGCACGCCGGATCGCAGATCATGTCACCGCAGGCGCACGCGCCGTTGCAGTCGAGCGGGCACGTCACCGGATCCTCGCCGCAGGCGGGATCGCAGAGCGCGTCGCCGCAGGCGCAGAAGCCGCCGCCGCAGTCGACCTGGCAGGTGACCGGGTCCTCGCCGCAGATGTCGTCGCACGCGCCGTCGCCGCAGAGGCAGAAGGGCGCGCAGTCGGGGGCGCAGCTCATCCCGCTCTCGCCGCACTGGGGCTCGCAGAGGTCGTTGCCGCACGCGCAGCCGCTGCAGTCGATGGGGCAGTTGAACGTGTCCTCGCCGCAGCCCAGCAGATCGCAGACGCCGTCGCCGCAGGCGCAGGCAGCGGGGCAATCCATCGGGCAGGTGTTCTGGTCCTCGCCGCACGCGGGGTCGCAGACGCCGTTGCCGCAGACGCACGCCGCCGGGCAGTCAGCGGGGCAGGTGTTCTGGGTCTCGCCGCACGCCGCCTGGCAGGTGCCGTTGCCGCACACGCACCCGGCCGGGCAGTCGGCGGGGCAGGAGTTGGCGTTCTCTCCGCAGGCCGCCTGGCAGACGCTGTTGCCGCACACGCAGCAGTCGCCCGGGCAGCTGTTCGCGTTCTCTCCGCACCCCGGCTGGCAGGTGCCGTTGCCGCACACGCACGCGCCGGGGCAGTCGTTCGGGCAGGTGTTCGCGTTCTCTCCGCACCCCGGCTGGCAGACGCTGTTGCCGCACACGCAGCAGTCGCCCGGGCAGCTGTTCGCCGTCTCGCCGCACTGCGGCTGGCAGGTGCCGTTGCCGCAGACGCACACGCCCGCGCAGTCGGTCGCGCACGTGTTCGCGTCCTCGCCGCACTGCGGCTGGCAGGAGCCATTGCCGCAGACGCACACGCCCGCGCAGTCGGTCGCGCACGTGTTCTGGGTCTCGCCGCACTGCGGCTGGCAGACGCCGTTGCCGCAGACGCAGCCGCCGCCGCAGTCGGTCGCGCACGTGTTCTGGGTCTCGCCGCACTGCGGCTGGCAGACGCC
>CAYQYG010000145.1:16336-18055 GCA_964421485.1 uncultured Polyangiaceae bacterium
GGGCACCAGCTCGGGTCCTCGCCGCACTCGGGCTGGCAGACGCCGTTGCCGCAGACGCAGCCGCCGCCGCAGTCGGGGCACCAGCTCGGGTCCTCGCCGCACTCGGGCTGGCAGACGCCGTTGCCGCAGATGCAGCCGCCGCAGTCGGGGCACCAGCTCGGGTCCTCGCCGCACTCGGGCTGGCAGAGGCCGTCGCCGCAGATGCAGCCGCCGCAGTCGGGGCACCAGCTCGGGTCCTCGCCGCACTCGGGCTGGCAGAAGCCGTCGCCGCAGACGCAGCCGCCGCAGTCGGGGCACCAGCCCGGGTCCTCGCCGCACTCGGGCTGGCAGAAGCCGTCGCCGCAGAACTCGTCGGGCGTGCACTCGCCGCCGCAGTCGATCGGGCAGCTCGACTGGCTCTCGCCGCACGAGGGATCGCAGATCCCGTCGCCGCAGAAGCAGTCGCCGCAGTCGGGCTGGCAGCTGAAGGGATCCTCGCCGCACTGGGCCTCGCACAGGCCGTTGCCGCACGCGCAGCTCGGCACGCAGAGGCGGGTGTCGGGATTGCACGAGAGCGCGCCGCCGCCCTGGACGCAGCTGTCGCACACCTCGCCGTCGTTCCCGCAGGCGTCGTCGGCCGTGCCGGGAGCGCAGCCGCCGTCGGGCAGACAGCAGCCGGTCTCGCAGGCGCAGGCCTCGCCGCCCTGGCCGCCGGCGCCTGGCTCCGGAGGTCCAGACGTCACCGAGGAGCGACCGCAGCCCGCGATCACGGCGAGGAGGAAGGCGGCGGCGTAGGCGAAGAGCAGCGAGGTGCGGGGCATAAGCGACATGGAAGGACCTCGGCGCAGGGTATCCCGGCCACCCCGCAATAGGAACCTCGAGCGGGGCGGCGACCGGCGATCGGCAGTTTGTTGGCCCGGGGGGCGCGCGTTGGATATCGACCCCCCGAGCAGGCCGGCTCCCGGCGCCACGACGCGGGCGGGGGCCCGGATGAAGCGCGGCTCGGCGCGCACGAACCGGAGCATCGGCCGGGGGAGCTTGACGGAGCAGTCGATGGAAGGATCGAGCGCCGCGCGCGACATGGCGGAGGAGGCCAGCGACCGGGGTTCGGGGCGCAGGGCGGACCCGGGCTCGCGGCAGAGCGGCGTGGCCGGGCGCGAGGACAGGCCCGCCTCGTCGTCGCTGACCCCCACGCTCCCGTGCACCGCGAGCGAGCCCGCCCCCGCCTCGTCCGGATCGCTCCCGTGGTGCGTGGAGCGCGGCGAGCGGCTGGAGGCGATGAGCACCCCCGAGCTGTGGAGCGCGCTCGAGTCCGGCGAGCTCGCGCCGGACTCTCGCGTGTGGCGAGAGGGCATGGAGTGCTGGACGCCCGCGGCCGACGTGCGCGAGCTCTCGTGGACGCTGTCCGAGCGCCCCCCGTCCCTCGACGGCGCGCCCCGCGCCGAGGTGAGCGTCGCCCTCACGCCCGCGGAGATCGCCGCCGTGACGCCGCTCTGGGCCCGCGGCCTGCCCCCCGGCGCGCCCGAGCGCGACCCGGGCTCGACGCGCGCGGATCGCGCGGAGATGCCGACGATGCCCTCCAACGCGGGCCGCAGGGAGCCCGCGCCGATCTCGCTGGATCTGCCGGCCTCCTTCCCCGTCGCGCCGTGCACGCCGCCGGTCGCCGCGTCCGCTGCCGCGTCCGCGTCCGCTGCCGCGTCCGTGTCCGCTGCCGCGTCCGTGTCCGCTGCCGCGTCCGTG
>CAYQYG010000146.1:0-6965 GCA_964421485.1 uncultured Polyangiaceae bacterium
CCTCGCCGCGCGCGTCGGCAAGGGCCTCTTCGGGAAGCGCGACTGACCATGCCCGCCATCGACGCCCTCTTCGACGAGCTCCTCGCCCGCGGCGGCTCCGACCTTCACATCGCGCCCGCGTACCCGCCCATGATCCGCCACCGCGGCGACCTCGTGCCGCTCTCGGATCGGATCCTCTCGGACCGCGAGTCCGAGGCATGGCTACGCGAGATCCTGACCGAGCACCAGGCCGCGACCTTCGACGAGCGCTCGGACCTCGATTTCGTCTACGCGTACGGCGACCGGGCGCGGTTCCGCGGCAACGTGATGCGCAAGACCACGGGCGTGGGCGGCGTCTTCCGCACCATCCCGACCAGGGTCCTCACGCTCGACGAGCTCGGCGTGCCCGCTGGCATCCGCAAGCTCGCCGAGCTCCGCGCGGGCCTCGTGCTCGTCACGGGCCCGACCGGCAGCGGCAAGAGCACGACGCTCGCCGCGATGATCGACCACATCAACACGACCCGCGCCGGCCACATCCTGACCATCGAGGACCCGGTCGAGTTCGTGCACGCCTCGAAGCGCTGCCAGGTCACGCACCGCGAGGTCGGCGAGGACTCGCCCTCGTTCGTCGAGGCGATCCGCAGCGCCGGCCGCGAGAACGCCGACGTGATCCTGGTCGGCGAGCTGCGCGGCGCCGAGACGATGAAGCTCGCGCTCCAGCTCGCGAGCTTCGGCGTGCTCATCCTCGCCACCGTGCACACGAACTCCGCGCCGGCGACGATCGACCGCTTCGTGAACGCCTTCCCCGCCGAGCAGCAGCCGCAGATCCGCGGCATGCTGAGCGACTCCCTCGCCGGCGTCGTCTCCCAGCAGCTCGTCAAGCGCGCGGACGGCTCGGGCCGCGTGGCCGCGCACGAGATCCTCATCGCGACGAGCGGCCTCGGCACGCTGATCCGCGACGGCAAGACCAACCAGGTGATGTCGATGATCCAGTCGGGCCAGGGCGAGGGCATGCAGAGCATGGACTCCGCGCTCGACCGCCTGGTGCGCGAGAAGGCGATCACGGCGGAGGACGCGCTGGAGAAGGCGATCGACAAGGAGTCGTTCGCGAAGCTCCACGCGCTTGGCCTAGGCGCCGAGGCCCACTGACCGCCGGTCGAGGCGCGTGCGCTCCGCCGGCCACCTGGGCTAGAGTGACCACGTGCGCGAGCGCGAGCGCGACAGCCACTACGAGGAGGTCGATCCGACCCGGCGCATCGAGTACCGCGATCCCGCCGAGTTCGACCGGATCGCGTTCGCGATGCGGGCGCTCGACGTGCTCCGGCCGAAGCGCATGACCGTGGCGGTCTACTCGGCGGCGTCGGCGCTGCGGGTCGAGCAGGGCAAGAACCTGCACCGCGGCGCGGGCGGCACCTGGGCGATCGTCGGCATCCCGCCGCACGCGAGCCGGGAGCACATCGCCTACGCGCTGGCCGAGCTCGCGGGCGTCGCCTCGGTGCCGTACGCGGTGCAGATGCTGCTCGCGATGGAGCGGAAAGCCGGGGCCTAGGCCGCATGCCGATCCATCGCGCGCGGCCCCGCCCCCTCGGCGCCCTCGTCTCCGCCGCCCTCGCGCTCGCCGCCGCCCCCGCCGCCGCGCAGCCCGCCGCGGAGCCCATCCGCATCACCTTCTCCGCCGCCCCCGGCTGCCCCGCCGAGGCCGACTTCACCGGCCAGATCCGCGCCCGCACCGCCCGCGCCCGCCTCGCCGAGGGCTCCGAGCCCGCCCGCACCTTCCGCGTCGACGTCAGCCCCACCCGCGCCGGCTTCCGCGGCCGCCTCGCCATCGAGGACCCCTCCGGCTCCAGCGCCATCCGCGAGGTCAGCGGCACCTCCTGCGAAGAGGTCCTCTCCGCCCTCGGCCTCATCGCCGCCCTCGCCATCGACCCCAAAGCGTCCACCGCCGCCAAGCCGCCCCCCGCGCCCGTGACCGCGCCCGTGACCGCGCCCGCGACCGCGCCCGCGACCGTGACCGCGACCACGCCCGCTCCCGTGGTCGTCCCCGTCCCCGCCTCCGCCCCCGTCTTCGTCCCCGCGCCCTCTCCCTTCCCTCCGCTCCCCCTCCCCGTCTGGCTCCCCCCCTACGTCGAGGCGCCGCCCCGGTGGCGCCCCGGCCTCGGCGCCCACGCCGCCGCCTTCTTCGCGATCGCCCCCGAGGCCGCCCCCGGCGTCCTCGTCTTCGGCGAGCTCGCCCGCACCGGTGGCGCCGCCTTCTCCCCTGCCCTCCGCCTCGGCCTCGAGCTCGCCCGCAGCCCCACTCTCCGCATCCCCACCGGCACCGCCGCCTTCAGCCTCGTCGCTGGCCGCCTCGAGGCCTGCCCCACCCGCCTCACCGCGGGCTCGCTCTCGCTCCTCCCCTGCCTCGCCCTGGAGGCCGGCGCCCTCCGCGCCGGAGGCACTGGCACCACCTACTCCACCAGCGTCGATCGCCCCTGGGTCACCGCCGGCCTCGCCGCACGCGCCGAGATCGCCGTCTCCCGGTGGATCTCCCTCGAGGCCCAGGGCGCGCTCACCCTCCCCTTCATCCGCGACTCTTTCTACCTGGAGCCGGACATCACGGCGCACGACGTCCCTGCCGTCGGGGGCACGCTGGGGGGCGGCGCCGCGCTTCATTTTTGAGTGATCGCCGCGCCCCGGACCGGCCATCATGGGGCGGTGAGCGAGATCTCCACGGCCAGCCAGCCCGCGCGCCGCCTCCCGGCGCCCTGGGCGCCTGCGGGCGATCCCGCGCGCCCGGCGCCGTCGTCGGCGTCGCCGCGCGCCGCGGACGCCCGGCTCCGGGGCATGGTCGACGAGCATTTCGATTTCATCTGGAGGTCCCTTCGCCGCCTCGGCGTGGCGCCCGGCGACGTCGACGACTGCGCCCAGCAGGTGTTCATGATCGCCTCGCGCAAGCTCGACGCCATCGCGCCGGGCAGCGAGCGCTCCTACCTGTTCGGCGCCGCGATGCGCGTCGCCTCGGACGCGCGCCGCACCCGCACGCGCCGCCGCGAGGTCCAGCTCGGCGCGGGCGGCGACGAGGGGGAGGCCGAGGACACGTGCGACCCTGGCCTCACCCCCGAGGAGCTCGCCGATCACCGCCGGCGTCGGGCCTTGCTCGACGAGGTGCTCGGCCAGATGTCGATGGACCTGCGCACCGTGTTCGTGCTGTTCGAGCTCGAGGAGATGCCCACCCAGCAGATCGCCGAGCTCCTGGAGATCCCCGTCGGGACGGCGGCGTCGCGCCTCAGGCGGGCGCGGGAAGAATTTCAGCGGATGATCGCGCGCCTCGCCGCGCGCGAGCGCGGAGGGCGGACATGAGCGATCCCCGGAGGCTCCTCGATGGAGGCGGCGACGATCTCGGCGCGGCGCTCCTGCGCTCGGCGAAGGCCGATCGCCCAGGATCCCGCGCGCGCCGGCGCACCCTGACCGCGCTCGGCGCCGGCACCGCGATCGTCGGCGCCGGCACCACCGCGTCCACCGCGGCCGCGGCGTCCGCGGGCGGCGGCCTCGCGCTGCTCAAGTGGATCGGCGCCGGCCTCGCCGGCGGCCTCTTGTTCGTCACCGGCGCGAGCTACGTCAACCCGCCCCCGCCTCCGCGCTCGGCCCCCGCGATGGTCGCCGCGCGCCCCCGCGCCGAGGCCGCCGCCCGCGCCGTCGCGGCGGCCCAGGGCGCCCCGCCCCCTGTGCCCGCTCCGCCGGAATCGCCCGCGCCGTCTCCGGATCTCTCCCCCACCATTCCGGATCCCGCGCCGGCGCGCGCGCCCGCGCAGCTCCCCGGCGCCGGCGCGCGCCCCGCTTCCTCCGGCCTCGCCGACGAGGTGGAGGTGCTCGACGCCGCCCGCGAGGCCCTCGCCGGCAGCGATCCCGCCGCCGCGCTCGCCGCGCTGGAGCGCCACGACCGCCGCTTCGCCGGCGGCGCGCTCGGCCCCGAGGCCGAGGTCCTGCGCATCGAGGCGCTCCTCCAGAAGGGCGATCGCCCCGCCGCTGCCCGCCGCGCGCGCGAGTTCCTCGCCGCGAGCCCCGGCAGCCCCCTGGCGAGCCGCGTCCGCTCCCTGCTCGCCGCCGCCGAGGGCGGCTGATGCGCCCCGCCGTCCCCCTCGCCGCCTCGCTGAGCCTCTTCGCCCTGACCGCCGCCCTCGCCGCCTGCGGCCAGCGCATCGCCATCGGCGGCAGCGATCCCGCCGACGCCGGCGAGCCCCCGCCTCCCCCCGACCCCTGCGCCGCCCACGTCTGCGGCGAGCCCTGCGCCATCCCCGGCTGCCCCGGCGCGGAGACCTGCGGCGCCCCTGACCTCGCCGGCTACTGCGATCTCGCCGGCCATTGCGTCGCCGCGTTCCCCGCCTGCTCCCCCGGCTGCGAGGGCAGGCAATGCGGCGAGCCCTGCGGCTGCCCTCCCGACGCCCCTGATTGCCCCGCGGCCTTCTGCGACGGCCTGGGCCGGTGCATTGCGGGCGCCGCCCCCCCCTGCCCCTGCGTCCCCGAGCAATGCCCGCCGCTCCCCGGCGCCTGCACCGATTTCACCTGCGGCGTCGCGTGCAACCCCTGCGAGGGCATTCCCGGCTGCCAGCCCCCTCCCCCCGGCGCGTTCGTCTGCACCGGCCTGGGCCCCGATGGCCAGAGCGCCTGCGTGCTCGCGGAGAGCGTCACATGCACCTCCAGCCCCTGCGCCGGCGCGCCCTGCGGCGCGCTCTGCGATCCCTGCGGCGGCGATCCGACCTGCCCTTCCCCCCCGCCCGGCGCGTTCGTGTGCGACGGCGCCGGCACCTGCGTCCCCGTGGACGCGATCGGCTGCCCCTCGCCGCCCCCGCCCTGCGGAGACAAGCTCTGCGGCGCGACTTGCGATCCCTGCGCCGGCGACCCCGGCTGCGAGCCCCCGCCGCCCCCCGACACGTTCCGCTGCGACGAGACCGGCGCCTGCGTCCCGGGCTCGATGGTGACCTGCCCGACGGGCTACGCCCCCTGCGCCTCGAAGGCCTGCGGCGACCCCTGCTCGATCTGCGAGCCCGGCTTCCCCTGCGACGAGCCGCCGGAGCCATTCGCCTGCGACCCGTTCGGCAATTGCATGCCCGGGCTCGCGCCCTGCCCCTGATCGACAGGCCGCTGGATCGAGGGACAGGGATCATTGCAGGGTCGTCAGGCGCTCCTGCGGAGTCGGAGAGAGGCGAGAGATTCCCAGGGAGGCGGGGAGGCGGGGAGGACAGAAGCGATTCCCGTCTCCCCGCTTCTCCGGGAATCTCGCCGGGGGTTTCCCGGCCAGGCCGCTGGAAGAAAAAGAGAGACGCGGGGGATCGCGCGTGGAGGTGGCGCGCGATCCCCCGCAAGCGTTGCCTCATCGCTCAGGGCTGCGGATCGGCCGGCTGCGGCTCCACCGGCACGCACTCCGTCCAGCACACGCCCGGCACCGGCTCCGACCCATCCGGCGGCGGAGGCTGATCCGGATCGCACACCGTCTGCTCGACGGTCCCCGGCGGGCACATGTCGACCGGCACGCACTCCGTCCAGCACCCCGGCACCGGCATCGGCTGCGGCTCCGACCCATCCGGCGGCGGAGGCGGCGGCTCCGCCGGATCGCCCGGATCACAGACCGTCTGCTCGACGGTCCCCGGCGGGCACACGTTGATCGGCACGCACTGCGTCCAGCAGCCCCCGTCCGGCGGAGGCGGCGGCATCGGCTGCGGCTCCGACCCATCCGGCGGCGGAGGCGGCGGATCCGTCGGATCGCCCGGGTCACACACCGTCTGCTCGATGGTCCCCGGCGGGCACACGTCGATCGGCACGCACTGCGTCCAGCAACTCCCGTCCGGCGGAGGAGGAGGCGGCGGCGGCGGCTCCGACCCATCCGGCGGGGGCGGCGGCGGCGGCGCCCCCGGATCGCACACCGTCTGCGCAATGGTCCCGTCCGGGCACACCGCGTCGGGCACGCAGACCGCATAGCACTCCGAGGGGGGCGGCGGCTCATCGCAGCCCGGCATCCCGGGCGAGCTCTGGGAGCCGTCCTCGGAGGGCGGCTGGCCGGGCATCCCGGGATCATCGGGCGGCGGGTCCCCGGGGTAGCCCGGCGCGCTCCCGCCGCAGATGATCTCCTCGTGGGACCCGGCCGGGCACACCACGGTGGGCACGCATTGCACCGAGCAGGGCATCGGCTCGGGGCACCCCTCGGCATCGCAGGCCACCGCCTGGCAGACCTCCACCGGCTCGCTCCCGGGCGGGCACACGCCGTCGGGCACGCAGTGGTCCTCGCACAGCTCGCCCACCGGGCTCGGCAGGCAAACTGATTCCACGTGCGACCCCGCCTCGCACACCAGGCCGCCCGGATCCGTGGGCGTCCCCGAGCCCGTGCCGGAGCCGCAGCCAGGCCCCTTGGCGCCGGTGAGCAGCATGACCGCCGAGAGGGCGAGGAGCCCCTGGAGGGGCCGACCGAGGATCGAGCGAAGCGACATCGAGCGCATGGCAGTACTCCATCCTGCGCGCCTGGCAGCGGCGCGAATGCAAAGGATTCATGGATCCGGCCCCCGCCGCATGCGGGAGCCCATCACGAGACCGCCGCGCACCCACGCGGGGCGCGTCCAGCCGCAGGGGCCCTCGGCGAGGTGCCCCTGCCGCCCCTCGGCGGCCTTCACCTGCGCTATGGGTGGGTCTCCCGCCCACGATCACAAAAAATCGATCCGCCGATCGTTTTCGCGCACCCCTCTCGCCGCCCCCCGACTGGATCATCTGCGATCCACACGGACCAGATCGAGATTCGAGAGGCGAGCCGCCCCACCCCCCGGCGGGCATCCGGGCGGCCGGTGAAGCGCGCTGGCGGAGGCTTGTTCAGTGCGAAATCGGCCGGATTTGGGTCTCCTTGACCCTGGCGACCCCTTCGCTGAAGGGGTCCGAAGGGTTCGACGAAGGGGTCCGAAGGGTTCATCGAAGGGGTCCGAAGGGTTCATCGAAGGGGTCCGAAGGGTTCATCGAAGGGGTCC
>CAYQYG010000146.1:7065-17972 GCA_964421485.1 uncultured Polyangiaceae bacterium
GAAGGGTTCGACGAAGGGGTCCGAAGGGTTCATCGAACCCACCCTGTTCAGTAGAGCGAAGCCTTCGGAGGGGTTCGACGAAGGGATCCGAGGGGGTCGACGAAGGGGTCCGAGGGGGTCGGTGGACGGACCTGCGCCCCCCGCCGGTCCCCGCACACGGTCCTTCCAGAGGGTCACCGTGAGCACAGGCTCCGGGAGGGGCGCCGCCAGGTCCTCGGCTCCCGACGGACGGGCGAGCGGGTCGACCGCACGGACAAAGTTGCGCCCGGGGTACGCTTGCGTTGCCGCCCGCCCGCCGAGTCGTGCTAGGGTGCGCCGCGCCGGGTCCCCCCGGGGGTCGATAGCTCAGTCGGTAGAGCTGCGGGCTTTTAACCCGTAGGTCCAGGGTTCGAGTCCCTGTCGACCCACCAAAGGATTTCGCGGGGTTACACGCGATCCTTGATGAGATTTCGAGGCGGAGGTGGGCGTTTCCCGCGCCCACCCTGGGGTCGATCGGATCGCCGCCTTGTACGCCGTCTCGCCGATGTGCGCGTAGCGCTGGGTCGCCTGGATCGACGTGTGGCCTAGGTGCTCCCGTACCTCCTCGAGCGTCCAGCGCCGGCCCCACCATCCCGCGACGAGCGAGCTAGCACAAGAATGACGCAGGTCGTGCCAGCGCACCGGCCGAGTGATGCCGCAGGCGCGCATGTAGACGGGGAACAGGTTCACTTTCTGGCGCTTCCCGTTCACCCGCTTTGCGCCGCCGTTCTCGTTCGATTGGTGGCGAATCAGCGGGGTCTTTCCCGGTGCAATCCGTCCGCCCCTCGGCCCCGGGAAGATCAACCCCTCGGGGTTCTGCGGCGCCCAGGAGGGCAGGATCTCGAGCCAGCGGCGAATCACCGCGACGGCGTCCGGCGAGAGGTAGACGCGTCGGATCTTCCCGTTCTTCGGCGGCTCGTTCTTCGCGCCGTAGCGGACCTCGAGATACGGATCCGGTGCATCAAGGTGCAGGTCGCGCAGCTCCTGGTTGAACTGCTCGCCCTCCCTCAAGCCCGTGAGCAGGGCGAACAGGATGATCAACTTGTCAGCCTCGGGAATCGACGCGCTCTCATGGATCCGCGCCTGCTCGTCGGGCTCGAGGTACGTCCAGGGCTCGACCGTCGCGTCCGTATGCCGTCGCTTGGTTGCCTTCTGCACGCGCTTCTTGACCGCGGCGACCGGGTTGACCGTAATGTGCGCCGGCATCGCCTCGTCAAGGCACATGCGCAAGAGGTTGATGACCTCCTTGATGGTCTTCGGGGAGAGCGGCTTGGGCTCGCGGTACGGGGTCGCGGTGAGCTTCTTTTGAAGCTCGCAGATCCACGCATCCACGTCCGCCGGGGTGATCATGACGAGCGCCATATCCGCAAGCCGTGAACCCTCGACGTGGGTTTTCCAGCGGCTGCGCTCCGTGTCGATGCTCCGAACGTTATCGAAGCGCTCGCGCCGCTCGAACCACTGCGCCCCCCACGCGCGGAGCGTGACGCCCGCCGCGGAGTCCGCGCGGGCGTAGACCTCGGCGCGAAGCTGATCGGCCTCCTCCTGCGTGGTGCAGGAACCGATCCGATGCCTCTTCCCGCCAAAGTGCACGCGAACGAGGTGACGGCCGTTTCTGCGTTCGCTCATGGCGGGCCTACGGTAGCACACCGATCTTGCGAAGTGCAGCCCTCGCGCGCGCCTCCGTCTCCGGCGAGGCAGGCGCCGCCTGTGGCTCGGCGGCGCGCCTGCGCGCGCGGCGCGGGGCCGGGGTCTCGTCGGCCGCGCTCGCCTCGAGCATGTGCGCGAACGCTCGCAAAAGTCGCGCAAGCTCGCGAGGGGTCAGGGGCGTGTCTTCCCGGCTCATGGTCCCTTCTCCGTCTCGGGGCATCACCTGGAGTCCATCGTCAGGAGCAAACCCAACCCGACCGCCGCGATCGCGAACGCCAAGCCGGGCGAGCCCGGCCGGCTCGGGGAGGCTCCCGAGGCCGGCGAGCTGGGCGAGCTCGGCGGCCCCGGCGAGGGCGGCGGGGGCGCGCCCGTGAGCCGCGGGGCGGTGTGCTGCGCGGCGAGGCGCGGGAGGACGATCGATAGCTGCTGAGAGTGGGCGTTCGCGTCGATCGGCGCGCTCCGGAAGGAATAGATCCAGAGGTCCCCCTCGCGCGAGATCGCGGGGTTGTCGACGGGGCCGGCCTCCTCGAGGGGGAACCCCGTTGCGAGCCGTAGAACCGTGCGGGTCGAGGCGAAGGGCGTTTCAGGCGGGGTAAGCTCCTCCGTGTAAACCTGCTGCGTGTGCGTCGCGACGAACAGGACCCGGCCGCGCCGCGCCTGCGAGGCGAGATCGTGGATCCAAGTGATCTGCCAGTCCTGCGGCGGCCACGAAGCGTGGGTGCCGTCGATCAACAGGTACGCCGCGACCTCCGCACCCGCCAGGCGGAGCGCCCGCACGCGCTGGCAACCCATCGAATAACCCACGAGGGCGACCGCGGAAGCGCTCGCGAGCCCGGCGCCCTGGTGCGCGTATTCCATGAGATCGGCGAGTCTTTCCGAACCGTGCGCGCTCGAGTCGGCGACGATGCAGGGGCCGGGGCCGAACGCCTTGCGGAGGGCCGCGTCCATGAAGGGCCAAACCAGGAACGCGAGCACCAGCGGCCTCGTCGCCCCCGTTCCTCGCTGTACTATCCGAAGCGCCATCGTTCTCGCTCCTCAAACGCTCAAGGCGACTGCGATCCCGGCGAGTGCGAGCAGCGGGGCCGCGCTCGGTTCGCTCGACGTCGTCGAATCCTCGGCCGCGGGGGCGCCCTCGATCTCCAGGTCCGCGCCATAATAGAACCGAAGGATCGCCCGATAGTCCCGCCCGTGGCGCGCAAGCCAATCCGCGCCGTTTTGGCTCTTGCAGCCGCGATTGTCGCTGCGCGCGGGCGAAGCGAGCTTCGAAGGCCGGACCGCGTCGCCCGTTCGCCCCTCGTTGTACGTTACAAACCGCTCCGTGCGCGTCGGATCGGGACCGAGCGAGCCATCCTCGTTTCGATGCGCACCCGCAACGTAGTTTGCGATGATCATCTCCCCCCGGTAGCGGCCGACGATGCCGCGCGTCACCGCGGTCGCTTCCCTCGCCCGCGCCGTCGCCTTCATCGCGTAGGTCTGGAAGCGCTCCGTATTCTCGATCGGCGAGGTGCGCCCGAGGCTCCGATGGTCGCGCATCGCGCGGAGGAGGTACGTACGCGCGGCGATGGCCTGCGCCTTCAGCGCTTCCGGCTGCGCTTGCCCGTTCTCCCGGGTGACGACCCGCGGGAGGTACTCATCCTCGATGTGCATCCAACCGTCCACCGTCAGGACGCGATCCGGCCGGGGCCCGTCCGGCCGGGCGAGCATGACCCGCACGGGTTCCCCGAGATTCCGCGCCGCGCCGATCGCGTTCTGCATCAAGGCTCTGGCGAGAGGTTCCCGCGGCGCAGCCGTGAGCCCCTCGATCCGGAGCGCGCCTGCGAGCTCGCGCATGTGGCCCGTCTCGAGCGCGCCCACGATCGCCGGGCGAGAATAGAGCACCCGAAGGCCATCGGCCGCCGCGCTCTCCGAGGCGATCCCGCTGGCGAGCGCAAGGATCGCCTGCATCTCCGGCGGCGAGATGACGGCGCGGCCCGTCGCCTCGGTCCACGTCCGGAGGAGAAGCAAGCGGGCGACCGCGGGGCTCATACAAGCTGACCGACAGGGGGGAACGGGACCGGGAACAGGCCGCAGGGGCCGGCTTCGGAGCGGCCCGGGACAAGCCACACCGTAGCCTCGGCGCGCCCGTGGTCGCTCTCGAACCAAAACGTCCATTGGGTGACGTCGCCGGGGAACCGGGCGATCGCGACCACCTGGCGGACGCGCACGAGCGGCCCGACAAGGATCGCGTTCAGGAGCAGGGGCCCGACGTGGTCCTTGATGACCGGCTGGACGCTGGCGCCGACCGACACGCGCCAGATCGGTGCGGGATCATCGGCCCCGATCGCGGCCTGCTCCAGGATCACAAGGCAGTGATTGGAGATCGGTTCATTCGGATCCGTCGTGATCTCGTTCTTGGCGGATTCGCTGTTGATGACCGCGCGCATGGATCCACCTCCCCGCCGGCGGCGCCGAGCCCGACGCCGCCGGCGAGCCCCCGATTACGACCGCTGGATCAGCACGTCACGCTTGACGTGCTCGAAACCGATCCCGTTCAGCGAGAGCTGCACGTAAAGCCCCAGCTCGACCGGCTTGATCTGCTGGGGGCCGCCCAGCGTCACGGGCTTGAAGGGAAAGATGACCTCGTCCTCGAGCGTCATCACGGCGGTGAATTGCCCATCCTCGGATTTTTCCGGGTTGTCGGTGAACACGTATCCATCCGGCACCGGGAGCACGGCCGCGCCGCCCGACGTGCGGGAGAGACGCTTTTCCCGGACGTCGGGGATGGACTCGACGTTGTCGATCAGGACGGACCGCATCGTCCCGTTGCCCCCGACGCCCTTTTTCTGCCACTGGAACGAGAGCACGGCCGACCCGCGCAGCGCGCGATAGAGCATGTTTTCCCCAGAGAAATCGCTGAAGATCTCGGTCGGCAGGAAATGCCCGCTGTCGTCCCACACCCATCCGCGGCCGAGCAGTGTATTGATCGCGCCGCCGATGTTCGGGATTTGATTGAGCGCGGATTCATCATAGCGGATCCGGATCCCCGCCTCTCGCATGGTGACGCTCTGGATCAGAAAATCCTGCTCGTTATAGGTGTTCTTGCTCGGCCGCTGGTAGTTCGTCATCCGCAGGTTGACGGTCGCCTTGTTGCCGAGGTACGAGGTCTCATCCCCGACGGACTGCTCGAAGAAGGTGATCGGCGTGTTCGCCGGGATGCGGAACCAAGCGCGCTCGCCGCTGCCCTCACAGAGAAATTTGACCTCGGCCACGTAGTAGTAATGGCCAGACTGTCGGATCGTGAAGGGCTCATTCCGCGCGGTCCACTTGTTGAGGAGCCTTCGGGCGGCCAACCCCTGCGGGATGAGGTTCCGCGGCGGGGTGGGCTGGGTGCGGCGCCGCCGCGCGCGCTCGCGCTCGCGCGCGCGGCGCTGGAGCACCCGGACCTCGTCGGGGGTGAAGATCTTCCGCCCCGTGCGGAGGAGCGCGTTGACGTCGCCCGTGTCCTCCTCCTCGGCGCTCGAGTCGGTCTGCTCGTTCCCCTCGGGTCCGGCGGTCTCGTCCTCGTCGTCCTCGTCGGGGCCCGCGGTCTCGCCGCGCGCGTCCAGGTCCCGCAGGAAGCTCTCGATCTGGGTCTCGCTCGTCGTCATGGTATCTCTCTCTCGTGGAATAACTGGTTTCTGAATCACTATGCGAAAGCCGCGGCGGCGAGGCGCGCGGCGCTGTCCTGCGCGGTCGCGGGCGCGGCCGACGCTTGGGTCGAAAGCATGGGGCCGAATTGCCGCAGCATCGGGCCGAGCTCGACGCGGATGAGCTGCCCCGTGGGCGCCTGGATCCAGGCGTATCCGTTGCCGGTCGGATGGATCTGCACCGCTTCCGTGATGCCGGCCGTGTCGCCCGCGGGCTTGGTCGCCGTCGATTTCGTCGCGGATTCCTCCTTCGGCCGGCTGTTGTACGCCTGCACGAGCAGCGTCCCGCCGATCGCGAGGAGCGTCTTTCCGTGGGGGCTGTTCTTGCGGTGGAGGTAGTAGCCGAGCGCGAGGACCGCGATCGGCAAGAGCCACCAATGCTCCTTGAAGATCTTGGCATTCTTGATGTCGTCGATCGACGTCAGCAGGCCGATCACGGCGCCGATTCCGGCGGGAGTGAGCGCCGCCTTGGCGGTGTTGGCCTCCTGCCGAATCGCGGAGCCGGCAGCGGCGGCGCGGCGCTTGATGTCCGCCCAGACCTGGTCGGCGAGGATCTTGGCGTTGACGTTGGCGTTGCTTGCAGCGGTTGACATCGTCATCTCCTTGTCAATCAGATGAGACTGCTATGAGGGCCAGCGCTCCGAGCGCGATCGGGACAAGCGCCGCGGTTGCGGACGCGGTCGCGCTCTCCAGAAATTCCCGGGCGCCGTCGAAAGGCGTCGGGAACGGGCGATTCTTCTCGGCGGCGATCTCGCGCTGGAGCCCTTGCAGGTCGGTCAGCACCGATCGCTCTTCGTCGGAGAACGGAATCAGCTTGCCCGCGATCTTCTCCCGCTCGACGTGGAGAGCCATCGTTTCCACTACTCTCGCCGTAGAGGCTACGAGGCGCTTTGTCTTCTCCTCCTGGAAATACTTGTTATCCATCACTACGGCCACCTCGTGCGCGATGAAACCGGCAACCATGGCGCATCCGGTGACCAGCAGCACCGTTGTCAGGGTGAGCGGCTCGCTCGTCTCCTCATTGATGTTTGTTGCGGTAGCCCCCTCGACCGTCTCGAATGGCGTGACGACAGTGAGGCTGACTGGAGGCACCATCAATTGAATCGAGCGACCGATGATCGATCCGGCGGCGTTGTGCTCTTCATCGCCGAACGTTGACGCGTCGATCTTGCCGGGCTGGATCTTGTTGTTGAACATCCCAGCGCCGAGCACGCTCGCGATCAAGAACATGCGCATCTGGCGAGCCCGCACGGTGGCATCGAGCGCGTGCCAGCTCCCCGCCTTCGCCGTTTGCAGCGCTGCGCGCGCGGTCGGCTCCGGCTGGCTCTCCTTGTGACGCCAAAACATCCCGAACATGGCCACACCTCACAACAGGAGCGCCGCCGCAGCGACCAATCCGAGGGGGAGGAGAGAGCCGCCGGAGCTGGCCTCCTTCGTCGGCGTGTCGGACGGCGTCGCCGGGGCCGGCCCCGCGGGCGGCGTCGGCGCCTGCCAGGGCAGCCCGTAAGGCCCGGACGGGTCGGTATAGGTCCAGCCGGGCGGGAGCCCGGGCACCTGCTGGCCCGCGGACGGCGGCATGGGGGCCTGCCACGGCAGATCGTACGGGCCGCTCGGGCTGACGTAGGTCCAGCCGGGCGGGAGCCCGGGCACCTGCTGCCCGGGTTGCATGTGCGGCGTGCCTCCCGGGGCCTGCGGGGCCGGGAAGGGGCCCGTATTCTGCGGCGTGGGCCCCGTGTTCTGCGGCGCGGGGTTCTGTGGCGGGAAGGGGCCCGGGTTCTGTGGGGCAGGATTCGGCGACGGCAGCGGCGGCAGCGGGATCGGCGCGACGGTCGTTGAAAAGAGCGCCCGATACGTCGCCTCATCGAGCGTCCCGTCGGTCCGGAGCGGGCTCGATCCGTTCGCGTGATTGTACCAGGTTTGGAAGGATTGGAGGGCGCTGATCGTGCGCGGCGTGGCAACCCCCGTGTAGTCGAGGGCGGATTGACCGAAGTCCGCCGGATTGCAGACGCCGGGGTACTGCACCGCGAACATTCTCAGCATGCCCTGCGCCTGGAGCATCACCCCTGGATCCATCGTCCGGTTAGCGGCCGGCGCAGTGGGAATCGTGGGGACGCTCGGGGCGCTCGGGGGGCTCGGGAGGCTCGGGAGGCTCGGCGCGGGAGCCGGCGCGCCCGCGACCGGGATCGCGAGCGGGTGCGGCGGCCAGGCGTCGGGGATGCCGATCTCCTCGCCCGCCCAGAGGGTTTTCCAGTTGCCCCCGTCGTCGGCGGTTGCCTTGTCGGGGTTCGCCGCCTTGAGCTCGCTCCACCATTTCGGACGCGTCGCCTTGGCGCCGAGCTTGCCGGCGATGCCGATCGGCGTGTCGCCGGCCTGCACGAGGTACTTGCGCTGCGTCGAGATCGCGCCCGTGTCGTCGCTGCGGTCGAACGCCAGCCAGCCGGGCGGGATCCGCCAGACGGGGTCGTCCTTCGCGTGGCCGGGATTGCTCGCGAGGAGATCCGGCACCCGATCGGCGGATCCCGTGAGCTTCTTTGCGATGCCGGTCGGCGTCTCGCCGGGCTCGGCGTGGTAGGTGCGCGCGACCGGGTCGACGCCGGCCACGTCGCGGGCCTGGGCGCCCGCGGTCCCCGCCATGAGCCGCACGAGGCGGAGATCCAGCTTTTCGAGGGCCGGCGCGGCGCGGAGGAGGGCCTCGAGCTGGTGCCGCTTCATCGGCAAGAGGGAAATGTGCTGGCGAGGCATCGGCCGGCGGTCGATCGGCGCGCCCGTGTCGTAGTAGTCGCCGGGTTCCTCCTCCTCGCGCTGCGGCTCGATCTCGACCGGCGGCGGATCGGCGGACACCGGCGAGAGCGGCGCCGCGACCGGGGGCGAGGCGCTCGAGAGCCTCGCCTGCGCCGCGATCTCGGCCGCGATTTCGGCCTGGATTTGCCGGTAGGTCTCGAGGCCCTTTCGCGCCTGGATCGCATCCGAGAGGCGCGCCTGCTGGGCCGGCGACAGGCCGGCGAACGCCTGCGCCCGAAAGCGCTGGCGCTTCTCGGCCTTCTGCGAGGGCAGGCGGCCGAGGACGCGGTCGCGCTCGTACTGCTCGGGATCGATGATGCGCAGGGCCGCGTCCTGCACGACGGCGGGCGAATTCGTGGCCAATGCCTCCGCGAGCATCTTCCGCTCGTCCGCCCCCACCTGCCCGGGGGGGGCCGCCGCGGGCGGCGGCGGGGGGGGGGGGGCGGGGCGGTTGCGCTTGGGGTGGCGGGTGCCGCCGCCCCGTAGCCGCCCGGCGAGCGCGCGCCGGGGGGGGCGCCCGGGATCGCGCCCTCGATCGCGCCGCCGATGGAGCCGCCGAGACCGGCGCCGATCCCCGTTCCGGCGGCGCCCCCGAGGAAGGTTCCCGCGGCGCTGCCGATCGCGCCGCCGAGCAGGGATCCGAGGCCGGCGGTCTCGTCGGGAGGCGCGAGGGCGCCCGATTCGTACAGGTACAGCGCCGCCGGGTCGGGCGCCGCTGGGTCGTAATTTGTCAGGGTTCGCGCGCGTGTCATCGCTCTCTCTCTTCGCTGGGTGTTGTGTCTCGCTCCGATCGGGTAGAGTTCAGGCCGTGAGCCCTCCGCCTCTCCGATGTCGGATCTGTTTGCGTCCGCGACCCGTGCAGAGTGGGGGAACCTGCGCGGGCTGCGGTGCTTCGGTCTGGGAGCTGATCCCCGCGGAGGTCCCCGACGGTGTCGTGGTCCAGGGCCTCGAGGGCGCGCCCGTGCTGCGCCCCCGTGAGTTTCGATGCGTGCTGTCCGAAGCGCTCGGCGGGCTCGTCCTGGGGTCGACGGTGCTCGTTGGGGGCCTGCAAGGCGCCGGCAAATCGACCGTGTGCGCCGAGCTCGCCGCCGTGATGGCGCGGGACCTTGGCGGGCTCGCGTACTGGCTCGATGCCGAGATGACCCGCGCGCTCCTCGCCGATGTGTTTCGGCGGACGTCGTCGCCCTTGGATCGCATCCGGCGGGTCCCACGGCGCCCCGATCCGGATGAGCCCATCCTGCGGCCGATCGGCTGGCGTGAAGCGCTGCGCGCGGTCCCGCCCGACGCGGTCGTGGTCGTGATCGACTCGATCCAGCGCTGGGCGAACGGGTACAAGGAACAATCGGCCTTGCTCGAATCCATGGCGAAGCTCACTCCAACGGTCCTCGCGATCTCACACACGAACAAGCGCGGCCAGATCGCGGGACCGAACGCGCACCAGCACGACGGCGACGCCGTCGTCATCGTCAAGCAACGCGAGATCATCGCGACGAAATCGCGATGGGTTCCCACGCCGCGGATCGTTCAGCGAGCCGCAGCGATTTCGTCAAAAAACGCGGCAACATCCTCGAAAACACCTGGATCGACGTCCTCGGAATAATCTCTCTCGGGCCCAGGCTCCGGCGCGGGGATCTGGCGGTTGTGGAGCGGTCGAAGCGAGCGGATCAGCGCGTTCTGCCGCTTCACAGCCTCCTCGGGATCGATGAACACCTCGACCGCCACCTCGACGCCGTACCGCTCGAAAGTCGCGCCCGCCGTCCTTCCCCGCCACAACTGGAAATGACGTTGCAGCGTATCGCGAAGCCGCCCGGTGTGGCTCTCGCCCACGTACAGGGTGAGCGGGTCCCCCTCGAGAGCGGGCTCGCGGATGACGTAGACGCCATGGGCATCCGCCAGCCGCTCGAGCCATCGAGCGTAACGGTTGCGCTTGAAATCCCAGACTGGCCGGTATTCCGAGAGCGGCATGGTTCACCAGTAGTTCGTCATCACCTGCGACGCGGGCGGAATGGCGTTGATACCCGAATTGAGGATCGTCGGATCCGCGGGAACCCAGCGACCGCCCAGATACAACTCGGCCAAGACATGCGGGATCTCATCCCCACGGACGATAGGGAGGGCGCGCGCGCCGATCCCGCATGCACTGCAGAGGGCGACCAGGAGGCGCTGTTTTGCGTCGCAGTCCCCGTAACCTCGCTCGAGGACCGTATCCGCATCCTCGAGCACTTCCTGCCGCGGATCCTTGCAGTACGCGATCGCGATCTGGCAGAACTCCAGGATCGCAGGCGCGCGCCGCTCAGGAGGCAGGCGTGCGAACACCTGCGCCCAGCGCCGAACCCACGGGAGGCGCGCATCACGGATCGCCTCGCGAGTGAAATAATCCGCTTTCTCCTGGGGCGTCGCGAACCTGACAAACCCGGGCAGCAGCATATCAGGCCCCCCTTTCCGCCGCGGCGAATGCCTCGCTCACGATCTCTGGAGGCACCAGCCGGCTGACCAGACTCTGGAACGACGGATCGCCGATGATGGCCGCAGGGTTGAAGCGGTCGCCGCCCAGCTCGGGCGAGCCGGCTGGCGCTGGGTAGCAGGGCGACGCGATCTGCGCCGCGGGGTGGGCGGGCGCGCCGGGGGCAACTGCCGGCGCAGGGCTCTCGACGCTCGGCCCGGAGAGGGCCGCGGCTTGCGCAGGGCTTGCGGCCGCGGAGCCTGCGGGGGCGGCGCTCGCGGGGGCGGCGCTCGCGGCGCTCGCAGGGGCGGCGCTCGCGGCGCTCGCGGGGGCGGCGCTCGCGGCGCTCGCGG
>CAYQYG010000147.1:0-17969 GCA_964421485.1 uncultured Polyangiaceae bacterium
TCCCGCTCCCGCACCCGCACCCGCGCCCGCGCCCGCTCCCGCGCCCGCTCCCGCCCCCGGGGCCGCTCCCCTCCCCGCTCCGCCGCAGCCGCCCCCCGGGTATTCGCCCTATCCGCAGCCGCCTCCGGGGTATGCGCCTTATCCGCAGCCGGCCGGCGCGCCTCCTCAAGGGTATCCGCCTCATGGATATCCTCCTTATGGATATCCTCCTTACGGGTATCCGCCGGGGGCCGCGCCGCAGCCGGCGGCGCCGGCTGGCCCCTCCGAGCCTTACGTGCTGCCCTACGAGGAGGGCAAGCCCACTCCGCCGGGGTATCGCGTGGTGAACAGGCCGCACACGCCTGTCGCGATCGCGGGCGGGGCGCTCTTTCTGCTCGCCTATCTGCCCTCCGTCTATGTGGCCGCGCTCGCCGGGGCCGCGGGGGACGGCGACGACTTCTCGCCGCTCTACATCCCGGTGGCCGGGCCGTTCATCACGATCGAGACAGCCAATGCCGAGACGGGGGGGGCGTTCTGGTTGATGATCGACGGCGCGGCGCAGGCCGGGGGGATCGTGACGGGCATCGTGGGGCTCGTGATGCCGGACGACAAGATGCTCTATCGCAACGGCGGGGTGCGCGTGCGGCTCACGCCCGTCGCCTCGCCGGGGCTCTCGGGGGTGGGGGTACGGGGGACGTTCTGAAATTTCTGACGCTTTCCTCCACGGTGGAACATGTGTTAGAAGAGAGCGGAGGGGCGCGGGAGCGTCCCGCAGGAGAGAGGGGGTTCACGTGGAGGACGTCGAGACGACGATCACCCAGTTCATCGGCACGCGGCCGGCGGACTGCTTGCCGCCTTCGGCTTCGGTCGCGCGGGCGGCGGAGGCCATGCGCGACAACGGGGCCGCTTGCGTTCTGGTCGTCGAGGGGGGGCGGCTCGTCGGGATCTTCACCGAGCGCGACTTCCTCGTGAGGGTGGCAGCGGTCGGACGATCGATGCACGATTCGAGGCTCGCGGACGTGATGACCCGGGCGCCCGAGACGCTCGGGCCGGACGACGACATCCGGTTCGCGATGAACAAGATGGCCGTGGGGGGGTTCCGCCACGTGCCGATCGTGGACGAGGCTGGGAGGCCGCTCGGGGTGATCCTCTCGCGCGACGTGATCGAGCACCTCTCGAAGGTCTTCGCCGCCGTCGCCCGCGAGGACGACGAGGGCGACGACGCGTGGACCGACATGGGCGGCGGGTGAGGGAGGTGGAGGCATGACCAGGGATCTCGCAGCGACGCCGGTGCGCGATATTCGCTCGGACACGGCGGTGAGCGTCACCGCAGACACCCCCGCGGCCGAGGTGATCCAGATCATGGTCGCGAAGCGATGCGGCGCGATGCTGATCGTCGATGGAGCGGGGCGGCTGACAGGCATCTTCACGGAGCGCGACGTGTTGCTGCGCAGCATGGGCGGCGATCTCGCGTGGCAGAAGAGGCCGGTGGGAGAGGTGATGACGCCGTCGCCGGTCACCGTCGGCGACGGCGATACGCTGGAGGATGCGCTGCGGCGCATGCGGGGCGGACGATTCAGGCACCTGCCCGTGGTGCACGAGGGGAAGCCCGTCGGGGTCGTGTCGATCCGCGACGTGCTCTCGCTCGTGGCGGAGCGCTTCCCCAAGGAGGTCGTGAACCTGCCGCCGATGCCCTCGCGCAGGCCGCAAGCGCTCTGGGGCGGTTGAGTCTTCGTTGTTCCAGGTGGGGTCGGGCAGCTTCTAGCTCGGATCGAGCAGCGGCGAGGCGCTGCCGCTCGAGACGATCCAGAGCTCGTGCGAGGCGCGGGTGACGGCGACGTGGAGCCGCCGGCGCGCGTCGTCGCGCGCGGGGTAGGCCTCCTCGGTCGCGTCGGGGACGATGACGTAATCGAACTCCAGACCCTTCACGCTGTCGACGTCGGTGACGTCGACGCCGGGCTCGAAGGAGTGCTCTCCGCGGAGCACGAGCCTCGCCTCGGGCATGTCGGCGACGATCTCGTGGAAGCGGCGGGCCGTGTCGGCGTCGCGGGCGATCACCGCCACGGAGGCGAGGGGCTCGCGCGCGACGAGGTCGCGGACCGCGCCGGCGAGGAAGAGGTGCGCCTGCGGCTCGGCGGGGAAATGGAAGACGCCGACGGGGGCGCCGTCGCGCGCGGCGAGCGCGGGGGCCTCGGGCGCGGAGGCGCCGAGCAGGCGGCGGGCGAGCTCGGCGACGGGGCGCGGGCAGCGATAGGAGACCGCGAGGCGGCACGTCGCGGCGTCGCGCGCGCCGAGCGTGGCGAGGGACTCCCGCCAGCCGGCGAAGCTCGAGGAGGTCTGCTGCGCCTCGTCGCCGGCGAGCGTGACGCTCGGCTCGCGGCCGAGCAGGCGGCCCAGCACGTACAGCTCGAAGAGGGAGAAGTCCTCGGCCTCGTCGAGCACGAGGTGCGCGATCGGCGGCGCCGTGAAGCCCGCGCGCCACGCGCGCAGGCAGAGCAGGATCGGGAGGTCCTCGAGATCGACGGTGCCCGCGAGCTCGTCGGGGGTGCCCTCCCAGATGGGGCGGCCGTCGACGGCCTGCTTCATCTCGGCGACCGTGATCGATCGGAGCTCCTTCTCGAGCGGGGCCGCGAGCTGGAGCATCGTGTGGCGCACGGTCTCCTCGATCGCGCTCCGCGGGAGATCACCGCCGGACGCGGCGACGACGCGCTCGAGGAAGGCGCGGTCCGCGAACAGGGCGGCGAGGTCGCGGAGCAGGCGGCGCGGCTTCGCGCGGGCGGGCGCGAGATCGGCGAAGCGCTCGCGGAGCGCGTGATAGAGCGCGGGGTGGCGCTTCAGGCTGGAGACGAGCGCGGGGGGCTCGACGCAATGGACGGGGGCCTCGTCGCCGAAGACGTCCCGCGCGAGCTCGACGGCCCAGGCGTCGAGGGTGCGCACCGCGGCGGCGGCCCCGCCGAGGGGCTCGAGCAGGCGGCGCGAGAGGCGCGCGAGGCCCTCCTCCGGGACGACGAGGCGCATGCGCGACAGGGGGAAGCGGGCCGGATCGCTCGCGGCGAGGCGGGCGAGGCGGTGCAATGCGACCGTGGTCTTGCCGCTGCCGGCGCTGCCGAGGACGAGCAGGGGGCGCTCGGGCGGCGACTCGATCGCGGCGTGCTGATCGGCGTCGAGGAGCGCTGTGATCTCGGTCAGGGCCGGGCGGTCGGCGCGGCCTGCGCCGACGCCGAGGGCGCCGGGGCGCGCGGCGGTGCCCGCGCCGCCGGGGTGCAGGGCGTGCGCGGCGCGGTCCTCGCAGACCCAGCCGGCCTCGCGGCGGGTCAGGACGATCGAGTCGGTGATGATCCGGCGGAGCTCGCCCCGCGTGATGACGAGCACGCGGCGCGCCTCGACGACGCCCTCGGCCTCCCTGCCGGGGAACGACTCGTCGTAATCGTCGCCCTCGCGGTATCGATAGAAGATCCGCGCGACGGGGGCGACGCGCCAGTCGACGATGCGCACGCCCGAGGCGGGATCGAGGAAGCTCGCGCGGCCGAGCAGGTAATCCCGGGCCGCGCCGCCCTCGCGGACGCGCAGGTGGGCCATGTACGGCGAGGCCGGATCCGGCGGCGGCGCCTCGTCCGGGCGCTCGAGCAGCCTGTGCCGGACGCTCATCTCGAGGAGGAGCGCCGGCAGATCGTCCTCCGAGGCCGCCGCCGCCTCCTCGCGGAGCTCGCGGAGGCCCTGCACGGATCGGAGCTCGCCGCGCCGCGCCCGCGCCGGCGCGGCCTCGCGGGCCGCCGCCAGCGAGGCCAGGGCGCGCGCGAGCAGCGCCTCCTCCTCCTGGATGATCTCCCGCGCCTCGGCCGGGATCGGGCCGCCTGCGTTCACCATGTCGCCCCTCCTTTCCGGAGCGCAGGGTGAGAGGCGGCGGCCGATCCGTCAACCCGTTGAAATCCGCCGCATATCTGGTAGATTAGAGTTGTCGCCGCGCGGGGCAGCCCTCCCCTCGCCGGCGGCGCCGCGAGCCGCGCCTCGGCCGGGGGGCGCCGCGCCCGTCACGCGTTCGGCAGCACGACGAGCTTCTTCGAGGGCGCGGGGGCGCCCTCGGGGAGCGAGGCCATGAGGGCCCGGATCGCCTCCTGATCGGCGGGCGAGGGGCAGCCCCAGCCGGGGCGATACTCGAAATGCTCGGCGGCGGGGCGGGCGCGCAGGCGGTCGTCCAGGATCTCGATGTGATCCATCGTGACCAGCGCGGGGTGCGGGACGCCGCACGCGCGCGAGAGCTGGAGGAGCTCCTTGCGGAGGGTCGTGACGTAGTTGGCGAGGCGCGCGGCCTTGAAGGTCGGATCCAGGCCGCGCATCAGCCAGCGGCTCTGCGTGGCCACGCCGGTAGGGCAATGGCCGGTGTGGCAGCGCTGGGCCTGGATGCAGCCGATCGCGATCATCGCCTCGCGGGCGACGTTCACCATGTCGCAGCCGAGCGCGAAGGCCATCAGCGCGGCCTCGGGGAAGCCGGCCTTGCCGGAGCCGAAGAAGACGACGCCCTCGTGCAGGCCCGCCTCGGCGAAGACGCGATAGACGCGGCTCATGCCGAGCTTGAATGGCAGCGCGACGTGATCGCTGAAGACGAGCGGGGCGGCGCCGGTGCCGCCCTCGCCGCCGTCGATGGTGACGAAATCGACGCCGCGGTCGCCGCGGGCCATGAGGCGCGCGAGGTCGCGCCAGAAATCGATCTGGCCGACGGCCGACTTGATGCCCACGGGCAGGCCGCTCGCCTCCGCGAGCCTCTCGACGAAATCGAGCAGCTCGTCGGCCGAGGAGAAGGCCGTGTGCGCGCTCGGGCTGATGCACGTCTCGCCGACCGGGATGCCGCGGATCGCCGCGATCTCCGGGGTCACCTTGGCGCCCGGGAGCACGCCGCCGAGGCCGGGCTTCGCGCCCTGGCTGAGCTTGATCTCGACGGCGCGGATCGGGGCCGAGGCGACGGTCTCGAGGAAGCGATCCATGCTGAAGCGGCCGCGCTCGTCGCGGCAGCCGAAGTAGCCGGTGCCGATCTGCCAGATGAGGTCGCCGCCGTGCCGGTGGTGCGGCGAGACGCCGCCCTCGCCGGTGTTCTGCATGGCGCCCGCGATCTTGACGCCGCGGTTGATGGCCTCGACCGCGGGGCCGCTGAGCGAGCCGTAGCTCATGGCGGAGGTGTTCACGATCGAGGTCGGCCGGAACGCCCTGGCGCGCCCCCGCGCGGCGCCGAGCACCTTGGCGCACGGGACGCGATGCTCGGGGTCATAGCCGGGCTCGCCCGGGTGCGGATCGGGCAGCGGGAAGGCCGAGTGCTTGACGACGACGTAGCTCGTGGACCGCTCGAGATCGTTGTCGGTGCCGAAGCCGAAGTAGTTGTTCTCCTTCTTCGACGAGGCGTAGATCCAGCGGCGCTGATCGCGGCTGAAGGGCCGCTCCTCGTCGTTGCCGGTGACGATGTATTGCCGGAGCTCGGGGCCTATCGCCTCCAGCCAGTAGCGGAAATGGCCGATGATCGGGAAGTTCCGCAGGATCGCGTGCCGGCGCTGGACGAGGTCGTGCACGGTCACCGCGGCGAGGAGCGCGGCGACGCCGATGAGTATCCACACGGTGGAGGTCTCCTTGTCGTTCGTGCGGCGATGGTCTCACGGGAGGCCGCCGCTCCACAAGGACGCTGGCGCGCGCCTCGCCGGCGCGCGCTCTCCCTCCCCTCCCCTGCCCCCACGCGCGGCGCCTCCTCCGCCCCCTGCCCGCGCGCGGCCGCCGGACTCCGTCGATAACGCCGCCGCCCCCGGCTGGCGGAGCGCCCCGGTGACAATTAAAATATCGAATTGGAAGGGGGGAGATCCCGCGGCGGCGCGCCGTCACGCGCCTCCGCGCCTCGACGCCGATCATCACGGCGGCGCGCCCGGCGGCGCGGCGGCGGCGGGAGAGGCCCGCGCGGCGTCGTTAAATCACGAAATGCCCCCGCACCGGGACAGGGAGGAATCATGAAATCGACATTTTGCAGGAAGGGCGGGGCGCTCCTCGGCGCGGCGATCGCGCTGGGGGCCACGCTCGCCGCCGGCCCGGCGCTGGCCGCGACGTTCAACGTGAACGACACGATGGACCTGCCGGACGCCAATGTGGGCGACGGCCTCTGCCGCACGCGCGCCGGCACCTGCACACTGCGCGCGGCCGTGATGCAGGCCAACGCGACCCCGGGCGGCGACGCCATCTGGCTCCAGAGCCGCGCCGTCTACAAGCTGAACCGGAGCGGGGTGGTGGACAACACCGCGCTCCGGGGAGACCTCGACGTCGTGGGGAGCCTCTCGATCAACGTGCGGCCCGCGGGCAGCCGCGCGGCGATCCACGGCCCCGGCGTGAGGAACGACGGCATCTTCCACGTGCTCCGCGGGTCGACGCTGTCGATCTCGAACGTCACCATCGATCAGCTCAGCGGCGGCGTGGCCATCAGCGGCGTGGGCCTCCGCGTCGAGCCCAACGCGACCGTGCGGATGATCCAATCCACCATCACGCGCTGCGTGACCGGCACGAACGGGGCGGGCATCATGAACAGCGGCAGCGTCACGCTGGTGAACAGCGCCGTGACCCAGAACCACGCCCGCTTCTCGAACGGCGGCGGCGCCTTCAACGCCGCCGGCGCCACGCTGACGATGGCCCGCAGGAGCTTCATCACGGGCAACTCGGCCGACGCGTCCGGCGGCGGCGTCTACAACCGCGGCGCCTTGAGCCTCCAGCTGACGGCGGTCGAGAACAACTCCGCGAGGGAGAGCGGCGGCGGGATCTACCACGACACGCGGCAGACCAGCCTGCTCGACGTCACGATGCGGAGCAACCGCGCGCAGCTCGGCAGCGGGGGCGCCGTCTTCTCCAGGCAGGGCGCATTCACGATCTCCCGCAGCACGCTCGCGGGCAACCAGGCCGGCATGGACGGCGGCGGGGTCGCCAACCAGATCGGCAGCCGGCTCGACGTGGCCAACAGCACGATGAGCCGGAACCTGGCGCGGCAGAGCGGCGGCGCCATCTGGAATCGCGGCGCCCTCCGCACGTTCAACGTGACCATCGCCCAGAACGTCGCCGACCGCGACAGCAACGGGAGCGGCGCGGGCGGCGGCATCTTCAACGCCCCTGCCGGCGCGGCGCGGCTCACGCACACCATCCTCGCCGGCAACTCCCGCCGCGTGGTCGCCCCCGCGGCGAGCGATTGCAGGGGGACCATCCTGTCCACCGGCCATAATCTGGTCACCACGATCGCGGGCTGCGGCTATGTCCCGGCGGGGGGCGATCTCATCGCGCCGCCGGGCGGCGCGATGCTCGCGGGGCTCGCGAACAACGGCGGCCCGACGCCGACCCACGCGCTCCTGCCCCGCAGCCCCGCCGTCGACGGCGGCGCCCCCGGCGGGTGCCGCGACCAGTCCGGCTCGCTGCTCACCGTCGACCAGCGCGGGTTCCCGCGGCCCAGGGACGGCGACGGCAATGGATCCGCGATCTGCGATATCGGATCGTTCGAGCGGCAGTAGCGCCCCCGCGCGCGGCGCGGCCGGCGGGTCCGGCCGCGCCGCCGCGCTCATTTCGAAAGGCCGCGCTCCTCGTCCGCGTCGATCCCGGGCGCGGCGCGCCGGAACATCTCCAGCCGCCCCGCCACCGGATCCTGCGCGAGCCGCCCCATCAGCACTTCCCCCTGCACCGGCGTGGACACGCCGAGCACCTTGAGCAGGTCGGCCTTCTCGCTCGCGGACAGCTTGTTGCCCAGGAAATCGCGCGCGAGCCGCCGCGCCTCGGTCGCGCCGCGCACGAGCAGCTGATCGCGGAACAGCGCCGCGCGGGCCGGCCCGAGCCGGGCGACGAGCAGCGCCTGGTCCTGCCAGTCGCAGATCCGGTGCAGCGTGAAGGGCGTGGACAGGTAGAGCCGCGGCGTCGTGGAGAAGGCCAGCGCGTGCACGCTCGCGACGCCCTCCTCGGTGAGGCGCCCGACGTCCTCCTCCGTCATGCCGTCGAGGCCTGCGAGGTCGCTCGGCTCCGGGTGCTTGATCTGCCCCACCCCCAGCACGCCGGCCACGCGCTCCCCCACTGCCTGGCTCGCCCGGTCGCCGAGGAAGGCGACGCCCGCGCCGAGCAGGAGCCAGCTCGCCGTGCCCCCCGGCAGCGCCGCGCTCGGCTTGCCGATCACCACGAGCCCGCAGAGCACCGCCGTGGTGAGCAGGATGAGCAGGAAGCGCTTCGACGCCCAGGCGAACATGCGCGCGCTCGCGTCCCGGTTCGCGGCCCGCACGATCATCCGGCTCACCTCGGAGACGAACGCGCCGACCGACGCCGCGAGCAGCGCGAGCGCCACCGCGCCCCGCGCCTCCGCCCCGCCGCCCTGCCCCACGAGGTGCCGCAGCCCGAGCATCACGGTCGCCGAGAGCGCGGCCGACCCGAAGAAGCCGTAGAAGTTCACGTGCTGCGACAGCCGCGAGCTGCGCTGATCGAACTGCCGCACCTCGTGCGCCCAGATCCGGCTCGCCTCGTCGAAGAGCCGCGCCTCCTCCGCGTCCCCGCCCGCGCGCCGGAGCGGCATCCGGTAGCGCGCCCGCGCGTTCAGCGAGCCCACCACCAGCACCTTCATGCAGTACATGAGCAGCACCGGCAGCGCGCACGCCAGCGTGATCGCCGCCGCGCCGATGGTGAGCACCATGGTCCCCGGGATCGACTGCTCGCCGGCCGTGGAGGGCAGCTCGACGAGGACCGTGAAGGCCCGCGCGTACACGCCCGCGAGCAGCACCAGCACGATCACGAGCAGCGCGAGCCGCGCCACGAGGCTGTTCCCGTATGCCCGGAGCTGCGCGAACGTGACGTGCGGCTCCCCCGCCTCGTCCACGATCTCGGCCCCCACCTCGTCCGAGGAGATGATCGCCTGCGCCGCCTCCCCCGCGGCCTCCTCGACGATGCGCACGACCGGCCGCGCGCCCCCCTCCGCGGGCGATCCTGGTTGCTCGGGCGTCTCCTGTGCGGTCGAGCGCTGGGGCGAGGCCATGCCCCGAGGATGCGGTAAACGCGCCCCGCTGACCAGATCCGTCGCGGCCCTCCCTATCGGCGCTCGACGCAGTCCGCCACGCCGCCCCTGACCTCGCAGCGCTCCCCTTCGAGGCAGAGCCCGTGGCAAGGATCCGCGTCCGGCGCCGCGCCCGCGTCCGGCGCCGCGCCCGCATCCGGCGCCGCGCCCGCGCCGCGCGCGTCCTCGAGGTCCCGCACGCACTGCTCCCTCCCGCCCGACCGGACGCACCTCGTCTGCGGCGGGCACTGGTTCTTGCAGGGCAGATCCACGCACGTCCCCGAGGCCTCGTCGCACTCCGTCCCCGGCGCGCACGCCGCCCAGCAGCCCCCGGTGGCCGCGCGGTAGACCCCTGCTGCGGCGACGGCCACGCCTGCCGCGGCGGCCGCGCTTGCGTACTTGGACGGCGATCCGCCGCACGAGAGGATCACGAGCAAGCACCCCGCGGAGAGCGACCGGATCATGCGCGCGCTGATATCACGGCGGGCCACGCCGGACCCGCCGCCGCAGCAAATCGTCGCCGCCCGCCCGCGGTGAAGCGCCCCTGGACAACCGCGCCGCACCCCCGCAGAGTGCCGCGCCCCCGTGGGCCCCCTTGCCAAGGAGCGCGGATGAGCCGATCGCGCGACGCCGGCGTCGCATTCATCCTGATCACGCTGTTGCTCGACACCCTGGGCATGGGCCTCGTGTTCCCGGTGCTCCCGCGCCTGGTGG
This sequence comes from uncultured Polyangiaceae bacterium, assembly GCA_964421485.1. Classification (GTDB taxonomy): domain Bacteria; phylum Myxococcota_A; class Polyangia; order Polyangiales; family Polyangiaceae; genus CAYQYG01. The sequence continues at coordinate 9,725 of CAYQYG010000147.1, forward strand.
CGACCTTCCTCGGCGGCGATCTGCCCGCGGCGTCGCGCTACTACGGCGCCTTCGCCGCGGTCTACGCGGCGATGCAGTTCATCTTCGCGCCGATCCTCGGCGGCCTGAGCGATCGCTTCGGCCGCCGCGCGGTCATCCTCTCGTCCCTGCTCGGCGCCGCGCTCGACTACGTCCTGCTCTCGCTCGCCCCCGACCTCGCCTGGCTGTTCATCGGCCGGGTCATCGCCGGCATCACCGGCGCGAGCTTCTCCGCCGCGACGGCCTACATCGCCGACGTCACGCCGCCCGAGCAGCGCGCCCAGAGCTTCGGCCTGATCGGCGCCGCCTTCGGCCTCGGCCTCATCGTCGGCCCCGCGCTCGGCGGCGTGCTCGCCGACCTCCACCTGCGCCTCCCCTTCGTCGTCGCCGCCGGCCTGAACTTCCTGAATTTCCTCTACGGCCTCTTCGTCCTCCCCGAGTCGCTGGCCCGCGAGCACCGCCGTCCCTTCTCCTTCGCGCGCGCCAACCCCCTCGCGTCGCTCCGGAACGTCGCCCGGCACCCCATCGTGCTCGGCCTGACCGGCACCCTGATCTGCGCCTTCCTGGCCCAGATGATCCTGCAGAGCTCCTGGGCCCTGCACGGCATGTCCCGCTTCGGCTGGACCCAGCTCGACGTCGGCATCTCCCTCGCCGTGGTCGGCGTGGCGAGCGCCGTCGTGCAAGGCGGCCTGATCCGCCTGATCATGCCCCGCCTGCGCGAGCGCCGCGCGCTGATCGTGGGCCTGCTCCTGAACATCTGCGGCTTCATCGCCTTCGGCCTCGCGACCCGGACCTGGATGATGTACGCGACGACGTTGCCCTTCGCGCTGGGCGGCATCTCCGGCCCCGCCACGCAATCGTTGATCTCGCGCGAGGTGGGCCCCTCGGAGCAGGGCGAGATCCAGGGCTCCCTCTCGAGCCTCCAGAGCGTCACCGCCATCGTCGGCCCCCTGCTCGCCACGAGCCTGTTCGCCCGCTTCACGCCGGAGGCGGCGTCCCCCCGGATCCAGGGCGCCCATTACTTCGCCGCTGCATTGCTCAACATCTGCGGCCTGCTGCTCGCCCTCCGCCTGTTCGCCCGCACCCCCGGGCGAGGTGCGGGGAGGTGACGGCGGATCGCAGCGCCGGAGCAGCGCCGGGGGCGGGGAGCCGTCTCGCCGGCTCCCGCGTCACCTCACGACCGGGGCTGTGACCAGTGCGTCTGGATGATCCGCCATTGACCGTCTCGATACCTGTAGACCTCGGTGCAATGCCACCTGTGCTCGGCTCCGTCCACGCCGTAGGAGGCGTAGTCGAACGTCAGGACCGCCGCATCCCCGACGCGCTGGACTCTCGGGTTGATCATCTCGTCGCGTTCGATCCTGATCTTCCCCCTCAGGCCCTCATAGTAGCGAGCGAGGGCCTCGAGGCCATCGATCCTGCGCGGCTGGAACGGGTCGAAGTACACGACGTCAGGAGCCGAGATCTCGAGGAAGCCGGAGGGGTCGCCGCTGCCCCAGCGGCGGAGGGCGGAGCGCTCCATTGCGATGATGGTGGCCGCATCGTCATCCTGCGTCATGGCCTTCCGTCTCCGTTTCTGTGACCGTTTCCGTCACCGTTTCTGTGACCGTTTCCGTTTCTGTGACCGTTTCCGTTTCTGTGACCGTTTCCATGGCCATTTCCGTCTCCGTCTCCGTTCCCGTCTCCATCTCCGCCCCGCGGTTTCAGGCCCCGAATCCTCCCGCCGCTGCCCGAGAGAAGCCCGCCCCGGCCTGACTCGCCCGCGCTGCCGATTGCGAGAACACCGCGAACGCCTTCCGGATCTCTGCCGGATCGCTCCCCGGCGTCAAGATCCACCGGTCCTCGATCCCCATCTCGTGAAACACGTCCCTGAACCGCGTCCGCCCGTCGTCGACCCCCATGGCCGCCACGATGTGCGCCTCCGACGCCACCATGTCCCGCACCAGCGCCCGCACGTCCCCTGCCTTCGCCCAGCTCGACCCCTCGTCCGCCCCATCCGTCAGGATCAGCGTCACGCTCCGCGCCGGCACCCCGCTCTCGGAGAACTCCTGCGTCTTCGCCAGCACCGTCCCGAGCAGCACCACCGCCTGATCATACAGCGGCGTCCCCAGCGACGGATCATAATTGCTGGACGTCATCCGCACCGCCTGCGCCACCGGGCAATATGGGTAGAGCACGCTCCCGTTCAGATAACGATTGTGTGCCAGGATCGCCCCGGCCTGCTTCGTCCGCCCCAGCGTCTCGATCACGAGGTTGTGCCCGTCCCGCACCGCCTGCGCGTTGCCCATGAACCGGATCGACCCCGAGTCGTCGGGCATCAGCGTCACCAGCACCACCTCCGACGCTTGCACGTCGTCCACGCTCACCCCGAGCCCGGCCTGGATCTGCGCCCCGAGATCGATCACGTGCAGCGCCGCCGCGCCCGCGGGCGACAGCGTCCCGTCCTCCTCGGCCGCCCTGAAGAGCCGCTCCACGTCCGCCGGACCCATACCCTGCGAGCCACCGTCATTCTTGCTCATGATGCAACCTCCTCTCCGTCCAGCCTCAGCCGAGCCACTTCGGCTCGGGATCCGTGCTCTTCACCAGGTTCATCCCTGCGTCCGCGAACCGCCGGAGCGCCCGCTCCGCCTCCTCCGTGAAATCGGCGGCGAGGCCGCCCTTGCCGTCGGGCACCGTCACGGCCGACATGCAGTCGGTGAGCAGGAAGATCTTCCTCGCCAGCGCGGGATCGGTCGCCACGATCTCGCCGAGGATGTCGTCGATCGAGCTCTTCACGCAGTGGCTCGCGGCCTGACCGGCGATGAGCACCGCGTCGGCCGAGAGCAGCGTCTTCAGGAACTGCGTGTTCCGCTGCGAGAGCGGGCGGCCGTCGTGGCGCGTCAGCACCTCGGGGGCCAACACCGAGTAGTTCTCGGTCAGCGGGTGGCCGCCCTTCACCTCCACCCACGACTGCGCGCCGCGCGCGAACGAGTGGAACAGCCGCGCCTCGTGCACCACGCCGGCGAGCGCGTGGCCGTCGCTGCCGAGCAGGCAATGCGGGGGCCAGAGGTACAGCTTGTACTTGCCGGCGCGCTCGAGCTCCTCGCAGTAATGCCGCACCTGGCGGAGCAGCCAGGGGTAGTTGCCGTCGCACAGCCACCTCGCCATCGCCGGGCTCGGGCGCACCTCGCCGGCGTCGATCTCCTTCGTCGTGATCTCCCGGTGCGCGGCGAGCGGGCGGTCCTCGCGGTCCACCCAGAACGACGGCGAGAAGATCTGGTAGGCGAAATGGGTGTCCATCGTGGCGGTGATCGCCGTGATCACGTCCAGGTTCCTGTAGATGAGCTCGGCGATGCGGAGGCTGTCGTCGATCGCGCCCCTGCCGCTCCGCCCGGCGACGTAGAGCGCGCCCTGCGGGAAGCAGAAGTCCTTCTGCACGTCGATGAGCAAGAGGTGCACGCGGTGCCTGTCGGCCCCGGCGGGCTTCACGGCGTGCGCCTTCCGGTGGTGGAGCGCGGCCTCGAACACCGCGCCCTGATCGGGCGAGTAAGCCCAGCGCTCCGCGTTCCTCGGGTCATGGAGATCGGGCAGCGGCAGATCGGCGTGCTTCATGGTCTCTCTCCTCTCGAGCCGCGAGGGCTCGCTCGAACGATTCAATTCAACGGCTCCGGCTCATGCGATCCGGAGCAGGCGGATCTCGCCCCTCGTCACCGCGTGGAGGCCCTTCGCCGAGGCGAAGAGCCGGGAGGCGCTGCTCACGAACGGCTCGGCGTCCGGGAAGCGGCGGGCCTCGACGATCGCGCCGGCCCGCGGCTCCACCCGGACGATCCCGCCGTCGGTCGCGGCGAGCAGGGAGCCGCCCACGGCGCAATGGCCCGTGAGGGCGCCGAGCCACGAGCCGTCGCCGGCCTCGGCCTCGTCCACGCCCAGGATCGCGCCGGCGGCGCTCACCACGACGGCGCGGTGCGCGATGCGGCCGGCGCGCTCGGCCGCGAAGAGGACCCACGCGCGGTCGTCGTCGAATACGACCTCCATGTCCACGAGCTGCCCGCCGAGCGGCGGGAGGCGGATCGAATCATTGAGGCCGGCGCGCTCCGCGTCGAACACGAGCGCCACCGAGAGGCCGCCGGCGCGGTAGAAGCCGAAGCCGAACCGCTCGCCCGCCCAGATCCGGGTCTGGCCCGCGAGGACCTCGCCGATGGGCTCCGCGGCGTCGCCGAGCAGGCGAGCCGCCGCGGCGCGGCGAGCCTGCCGGGCGCGGAGGAGGCGGCCCCCGGTCACGTAGTAATGGTGACTCGAATTCGCCGCGAACGCGGGGCGGCCGGAGACCGCGTCGACGTCGATCCGCGCCGGCGCCTCGCCCGGCGCGAGCGCCATCACGGCGGCGCCCTTGCCGGCGAACGTGACGCGGCCCTGGATCGCGAAGCGGAGCGCCGGATCGAGCGCGCCGCGCAGCACGACCGTCCCGTCCTCGCGCCGGTACTCGCCGCGCTCGTGGGCGAGCCAGCGGAGCTCGCCGGCCTCGAGCGCCGCCGCCAGGATCACGCCCCGCGTCGAGAAGAGATGCGTCGCGGTGACCTGGCCACGCACGACGGTCACCTCCCGCACGAGCCCGGCCGGCGCGGCCGCGCACGCGGGGCACCGCGGCCGCGCGTGCTCGAGGCCGCAGCCCGCGCAGCGCGCCCACGCGAGCTCCTCGAGGCGCCGGCGCGGGAAGACGCCCCGGCGGTCCCGCTCGAAGACGAGGTGGAGCTCCTGCAGGAGCTCGTCCGGCAGGGTGCTCCACGGAATGGCCGGCTTCGGGTACTGCACGTCCGGGTGGAACACGGTGATGCGCCGGAGCGGGCGCGCGCACGCGGCCACGCGCCGGGACGGCGACCTCGCCTTCAGCACGCCGCCGTACGGGCCCACGCAGAGCAGCGATTGCATCACCATCACCGCGAACGCGTACCAGTCGCTCGCCTCGCCGTGAGGGCGGGCGGGCACCGGGCGCGCGCCGTCCGGATCGCAGAGCAGAGGATCGACGAAGCGCTCGGTGAACACGCGGCAAGGGAAGGCCCCGAACTGGAAGCTGTCGGCGTCGATGAGCCAGGCCTCGCCCTCCTTCACGAGCACGTTGAGGTCATTGAAATCGCCGATGATCACGCCCGCGCGGTGGATCCCGGAGACGGTGCGGTGCAGGTCGCAGAGCACGCGCGTCACCTCCGCGGCGCCGAGGCCGGCCCTGCGCGCCGCCGGATCCGCGCAGCGGAGCAGCGGCTCCGCGCCCGCGACGAGCCGCATCGCATAGCCCACGACGCGCCCGCCGCGCCCGTCCGTGGCGAGCTCGGCGGGCGCGATCACCCGGTCCGGCAGGCCGCGCGGGAACGCGGGCAGCTTCGCCTGGTGGGCGTCGATGCGCTCGCGGGCGGCCTCCTGCTCGGCCGGCATGCCGGCGTAATCGGGGTGTTCCGGCCCCTTCCAGACCTTGACCGCGCGGCCGCCGCCGACGTCGAAGACGTCGGCCTCGCCGCCCTTCCCGATCGAATTCGACGGCGAGAGCCTGACCCTCTTGCCAGAGAGGTACACGTCCATCGCGCGCTCCTCGCCGGATCCCGGCGGAGTCGATGATCCGCGGCGCCCGCGCGCCGCCCATGACGCCCGCGACGCGGGCCGCTATCGTCGCCGGCGCCGCACGACGATCACGGTCGTGTCGTCGTCGAGCAGGCCGGGCTCGCGCTCGATCCGCCGCTCGTTCCATGCCGGCCTGGACGCGTCCCGGCCGATCAACGCGAGCCGCCGGCGGACGGCGTCGCGGTTCTGGAAATACCGGTCCTGACTCCATAGCTGCGAGAGCGGCCCCACCCGCTCCCCGCTCGGCGACCCGGGCAGCTTCCGCTCCGCGAGCCCCTCGAGGTCGGCCGCGCCGTCGGTCCCGACGAGGACCGCCTCGATCTCCTCCGCAGGCATCGCGCGGTGCAGCACGAAGCGCGGCCCGTCGCCGAGCAGGCCGTACCCGAGGTACGGCGGGGCGTTGCCCGGGAAGGGCCCGATCCGGAGCGTCTCCGGCGGCCGCGCGTCCCCTCCCCGGCCCGCGACGGCGGCGATACCGTCGCCGATGCCGAAGATCGCCGCGCGGTCCCTCGAGATCGCGACGCCGAGCACGGTGAAGAGGAAGAGCTCCGAGACCACGGCCGGGAGGTCCCCGCCGAGCGCGCGGGCGGCGCCGCCGAGCACGTCGAGCGCGCGCTCCCGCACGCGCTCCCAGAGCTCCGGCGCGTCGGCGGCCCCGCCGCCCTCGAGCCGCTTCATCGCCTCGGCGACCACGACGCGGGCGCCGAGCTCCGCGCCGACCTCGCTGCGCGCGCCGCTCCCGCACCCGTCCGCGACCACCGCCACGAGGCAGCCGCCGCGCGAGGCGGACGCGAACGCGTCCTGGCTCGCCCTGCCCGAGCGGACATGCGCGCGGCCCGCCACCGAGCCCGCCGCGATCTCGAACTGGTCCTCGTCCGCGAGAGACATGCGCCCTCCATTCTCCACGAGGGGGCGGGCGCCCCCACGCCCCCCCCGGCCGAGGCCCGCGGGGGGCCCCCCCCCCCCGCACCCCCGAGCCACCCATACCGTGGTCTCACTGGGCACATCGCCCAGCCACCCGTCTCCTTCCTAGATCTCGAATCTCCTTCCTAGATCTCGAAGAGGAAGCCCTCCTTCTCGAGCTCCCGGTATCGCTTCCTGTCGAACGTGTAGAGGCGCGCCGCGCGGTGCGCGACGTCCTGCTGCACCTCGTCGAGCTCCACGAGCAGGCCGGTCCCGAGCGCCTTCTTCCGGAAGTTGCGCTTGTCGAGCGCCCGGCCGAGGATCGTCTCGTAGAGGCGCTGGAGCTGCGTCAGCGTGAACTTCTGCGGCAGGAGCTCGAAGCCGACGGGCTGATAGCGGACCTTGCCCTGCAATCGATCGAGCGCCCTCTCGACGATCTCGCCGTGGTCGAAGGGCAATGACGGGAGCTCGCCCGCGGGGAACCAGGCCGCGTCGCGCGCGTCGGTGGCCGCCGCGACCCGGTGGTCGGAGAGGCGCACGAGCGCGTAGTAGGCCACCGAGACCACCCGCTCGCGCGGATCGCGGTCGACGGCGCCGAAGGTGTAGAGCTGCTCGAGGTAGACGCGCGTGAGCCCCGCCTCCTCGGCGAGCTCGCGCCGCGCGGCGTCCTCGAGCGACTCGTCGATCCGGACGAAGCCGCCGGGCAGCGCCCACTTGCCCGCGAACGGCTCGGCGCCGCGCTGGATGAGGAGCAGCTTCAGGTCCTCGTCGTCCAGCCCGAAGACGACACAATCGACCGCCAGCGCCGGGCGCGGGTACGTGTACGTGGTGCTCATGGGGGCCTCGTGTAACTTGCACACGAAGCTTGGTGTCAAACGGACACCATGTCAAGCGCGAGCGCGCGGGTGCGCGCTCTTTTGTCTCAGCAGGCGCCGGCGCAGCCCAGCCCGGTGTGGAACCAGAGGCCGCCCGAGGACTCGCACTCGTCGCGCTCGAGCTTCTGGGTGCAGCACCGCTGCACGCCGGCCCCGCAGGTCCTGCCGACGGCCTCGCCGCCGCGGAGGCAGCAGGCGCCGTCCTCGGGGTCGGGGGTGTCGACCGTGGGCTGGTCGGGCGGCTTGACCTCGGGCGGCTCCGGCGGCGCGGGTATCTCGATCTCGGGCGTCTCCGGCACGGCCGGCGCGGGCAGCTTGGGCGGCGCCGGCGGGCCGAGGCCGAGCACCTCGCAGCCGAGCGGTCCGCCCGCGAGGAGGACGCCGAACAAGGGCATGAGCAGGGCGAAGAAGTTCCTTGCCACCTTCACGATCAAGGTGAATCGCACGGGGCCGCGCCGCGGGCAAGTAGACGGCACGCGGCGCCTCGATCCGCGCCGCGCGGCGCGGGACATTGTGCGTCCTCCAGGACATTGAATGTCCGCTCGAGGGCTGTCGCCCCGGCGCCGGCGGAGGTACGTGGTGGCCCTGGTTTCACATGGGATCGGAGGGAGAGCGATGCAGAGCAGCGCGTCCGGCCACGTGGAGGTGTCGATCACGATTGACGGCGTGACCCACTCGCTGACGTGGAGCCCCGGCGGCCACGTCGGGCTGTTCAGGCGCGAGCGCGGGGAGCTCAGCACGGCCGGCGTGGGGCGCTGGGACGGGGCGCGCCTCGATCTGCAGCGCGGCGCGATCCGGCCCGAGCTGCGCGTGGCGCTCGAGGGCTCGCTGCGGCTCGCGCTCGCCGCCCGGGCAGC
>CAYQYG010000148.1:0-17966 GCA_964421485.1 uncultured Polyangiaceae bacterium
GAAACGGCCACGGACTCGGAAACGGCCACGGACTCGGAAACGGCCACGGACTCGGAAGCGGCCACGGATTCGGAAACGGTTACGGGGGGGGCCGGCCGCGGTGCTGTCAGCGCCGCGAGCTCGGCCGCCTTCTCCGCGGCGTGCTGCTGGAGCGCGATCGCGTGCGCCGCCGCGCGATCCGCGGCGGCCTGCTGCTCCAGCAGCCGGACCCCCGCGGCGGCGTGCTCACCCGCCGCCCGGAGCGCCGCGTCGCGCTGCGCCTCCGCCAGCGCTCGCTCGAGCGGCGCGACGCGCGCGGAGATCTGGTTGAACGCCTGGCGCGCGTAATAGAGCTCCTGCTCGATGGCGGCGATCCGCCGGCCGTGGTCCGACCGCCGGCTCGCCGCGACGACCATGGCCACGAGGCCGCCGATGACGAATCCGCCAAACAGGAAAGCGATGACGAATTCCATATCAGATCCTCGGTGGCCCGCAGCATATGCGGGGTCATCGAGGAGCGCAAGGACGCGCTCATTGCCCGGCGACGGGTGGCGCCACATCCCTTTCCGTGAAGCCGACCTGAACCGTGGCCCAATGCCGGGATGATCCACGGGCACCAGACTTGCAGCGATGCCTCTTGGTGCGCAGATCGGTGTCAAATTGCCATGGTCGCGAATGAAGCGACCGAACGCGACCACGAGGAGCGATCACCGTGATCCAGATCAAGCGGGCCTACGACCCTCCGGCACGAGGAGACGGCCGGCGCATCCTGGTGGAGCGGCTGTGGCCACGCGGCCTGAAGAAAGAGGCCCTCGCCGCCGACGCATGGGTGAAGGAGGTCGCGCCCAGCACCAAGCTCCGGCAGTGGTTTGACCATCGGGTGGAGCGCTGGGAAGAGTTTCAGCGGAGATACCGGGACGAGCTGGGCTCGAACCCTGGTGCATGGGAGCCGATCCTCGACGCCAGCAAGCGTGGCCCCGTGACGTTGCTTTACAGCGCGCACGACACACTCCACAACGGCGCCTTGGTGTTGCGCGACTACTTGATCGAGCGCGGGGCCAAGGTCTGGAGGAGCACGGAACCATGACCATCGAAGCCAAATGGCCCGTCTACTCGCTGAAGCTGAAGAGCCGCTCCGAGGTCGCCGAACGAACGTTGGAGCTCAGGTTTGACAGGCCCGAGGGGATGACCTTCAAGGCCGGCCAGTTCATGGACCTCACCTTGATCGATCCACCGGAGACCGACGCGGAGGGAAACACGCGCGGCTACTCGATAAACAGCGCTCCCGATGATCCCGAGCTGATGTTCACCACGCGCCTGCGAGACACCGCGTTCAAGCGCGTGCTCCGGACGATGCCGCTCGGCACGGAGGTCAAGGTCGAGGGCCCGTTCGGGAACCTCACGCTGCACAACAACGCACGCCGTCCTGCCATCCTGCTCGCGGGCGGCATCGGCATCACCCCGTTCCGGAGCATCGTTCGGTGGGCCGCTCACCAGAAGCTACCGCATCGGATCTTCCTCTTCTATGCCAACAGACGCCCGGAGGACGCACCGTTCCTTGACGAGCTCGGCGGTCTCGCGCGGGAGAACCCGCGCTTCACGGTCATCCCGACGATGACGAAGATGAGCGATTCGCGGCGACCGTGGAACGGGGAGACTGGCTACATCACGCACGAGCTCATCGAGAAGTATCTGAAGCGCGGCCCGTCGCCGGGCCAGGAGCTGTCCGGGCCCATCTATTACATAGCCGGACCGCCGGCGATGGTGGCGGGTCTTCGCACGATGCTGAACCAGGCCGGCGTCGACGACGACGACATCCGCACCGAGGAGTTCACTGGCTATTGAGGCGCATCCACATGCCGCACGAAGGAGAGGAAACATGCCGACACGCAAAGCACACGCGCGATGGGAAGGGGGCCTCAAGGCTGGCAGAGGCCGGGTGGATTTCGGAAGCGGCGCGTTCACCGGTGCGTATTCGTTCGCATCGCGCTTCGAGGACGGCGCGGGCACGAATCCCGAGGAGCTCCTGGGCGCGGCCCATGCCGGCTGCTTCGCGATGGCGCTCTCGTTGGTCCTGGGCCAGGCGGGCTTCGAACCGGAGTACGTGGACGCGACCGCTCACGTCACCGTCGTGCCGCGAGAGGGGGGCTTCAAGATCACGAACAGCCACCTCGTCTGCGAAGCCAAGGTCCCTGGCCTCGAGCATGCGACTTTCGTGCAGCACGCCGAAGCCGCGAAGAAGGGGTGCCCGGTGTCGCAGGCGCTCGCGGGTGTCGAGATCACGCTGGACGCCAAGCTCGTCTCGACGTGAGTCATCATGGCGGACCACACGAAAGAGGCGGCGCCACCGGCGTCCGGAAGACCCCCCACCTCTCCGGAGGCCGTGAGCGAGTATCGAGAGAAGCTCACCAAGGGGAAGGACGTCGTCGATCCGAAGACCTGGGCGGGGGCGATCCCGGCAGCGTTCGGGATCGCACCACGGATACGAATCGGGGCGAAGAGATGGTTCAACTTGCTGTGGCTCCTTCCAATCGGTTGGGGCGTCCTCCTCGTGGCCGTGGCGGCGGCGCAGTACCTCCGTGGGCACCCCGAGGTTCAAGCGTTCATCCTCCGGCATCCGGGCACCGGGGCCTCGGCTCACCTATCCTCGGCCATGCCGGCGTGGCTGCGCATTCAGCATTTCCTGAACCTGTTCTTCCTGATCTTCATCATCCGGTCCGGCCTTCAAATCTTGGCTGATCATCCCCGGCTGTACTGGACGCGGCACTCGACACCCGGAAAGGAGTGGTTCCGCATGCAGGAGCGCGTGCCGGACAACCCGCTCTGGACGGCCAAGCAGGACTCCATTACGTTGCCGAAGAACGTCGGGCTGCCGGGCATCCGCCACTCCATCGGCCTGGCGCGGTGGTGGCACCTCGGCGTCGACGTGCTCTGGCTCGTGAACGGGATCGCCTTCTACGTGCTCTTGTTCGCAGCCGGCGAGTGGCGCCGCATCGTTCCGACGAACGTGGACGTCTTCGCCGATGCCGCCTCGGTCTTGCTGCAGTATCTCTCCCTGAGCTGGCCCATGGAGACCGGCTGGGTCGCGTACAACGGCCTGCAGGTCCTCGCCTACTTCATCACGGTCTTCATCGCGGCCCCCCTTGCGCTCATCACGGGGTTGGGAATGTCACCCGCGCTCTCGACCCGGTTCCACGGCATCAGCAAGCGGCTCAGCATTCAGACCGCGCGATCGCTGCACTTCCTCGTCTTGTGCTGGTTCCTTCTCTTCACCGTCGTCCACGTCACGCTCGTCTTCACGACGGGCCTTCTGCGGAACCTGAACCTCATGTACGGGGGAACCGACAGCACGAGTTGGGCCGGCTTCGGCCTCTTCGCGATCTCGATGACGCTGGTGATCGCCGGCTGGGTTGCCGCCACGCCCGTGACGCTGCGTCACCCCCGACAGGTGCAGCGCGTCGGCTACGCGCTCATCGGTCCGGCGCAGCGCCTCTTCGAGCACGTCGATGCGAAGCCCGGGACGTACACCGAGAAGGACCTCTCGCCGTATTTCTGGCACAACGGCAAGTACCCAGAGAGCCTGGAGTACCGCGCGCTGCTCGACAGCCACTTCGCGGGCTATCGCCTCCGCGTCCACGGCCTCGTCGAGAATCCAGTCGAGCTCAGCCTCGAGGAGCTGCGGGCGCTGCCATACCAAGAGCAGATCACGCAGCACTTCTGCATCCAGGGCTGGTCCGGTGTCGCCAAGTGGGGCGGCGTGTCGATGCAGACCATCCTCGACCTCGTCAAGCCCCGGCCGGAGGCAAAGTGGGTCGTGTTCTGCTCGTTCGGCGACGGTCCCGACAAGGGTCTCTACTATGACGCGCATCCGATCGAGCAGATGAGCTACCAGCTCACGATGCTGGCCTACGACATGAACGACGAGTCGCTCTCGTACGGCCACGGGGCGCCGCTACGCCTTCGCAACGAGGTTCAGCTCGGCTTCAAGCAGGTGAAGTGGATCGCCAGCATCGAGTTCGTGGCCCACTATTCGGAGGTCGGCGGCGGCCACGGCGGCTACAACCAGGACCACGAGTTCTTTGGATATCGGGAATCGATTTGACATGGCGTCGAGGCGGTCGCCGACAGCGCCCGGCGAGCGAGCCCTCACCACATGACAAGCTCCGCCGAGATCGAGGGAACGCGCGTCACCTATCCGAGCGGCGCCGCGGGACGGCTCGCGACGCGCGCGCCCTTCCACCTGGAGGCGACGGTGCGCGTGCTGCAGCGTCGCCCGGCGAACCTGGTCGACGTGTGGGAGCAGGAGAAGTACCTGCGGGTGCTCGCGATGGGCGACGGGCTCGCACTCGTGGAGGTGTCGAATCGAGGAACGATCGATCGTCCCGACGTCCGGTTCGCCGTGCTGCGAGGCGAGATCTCCGGCGCCCTCGAAGCGACCCTGCGGAGGGTGCTCGGCCTCGACGTGGACCCTGGGCCCCTGGGACGCGCGGCGGAAGCAGAAGCCCGGCTCGCTTCCACCGCGCTCGCGCTGCGTGGCATGCGGCCGCCGAGGTTCGCCGGGCTCTTCGATGCCTTCGCCAACGTGGTGCCATTCCAGCAGGTGAGCTTGGACGCCGGCGTCGCCGTCGTCAACCGGCTGGTCGAGCGCTTCGGGCGGACTCTCGAGCACGGCGATCGCACGTTCCACGGCTTCCCCGGCGCAGAGGTCGTCGCGGATGCTCGCATCGACAGCCTCCGCCGCTGCGGCATGAGCCGACGGAAGGCGGAGACGCTTCGTCGGGTCGCCGGCGCCATCGCCTCGGGCGAGCTCACGGAGACTCGGCTCGTTCACATGAGCAGCGAGGAGGCGATCCGGCTTCTCTGCGAGCTGCCAGGCGTTGGGCCGTGGAGCGCGGAGTTGGTCCTGCTGCGTGGGTTGGGCCGGCTCGACGTCTTTCCTCCGGGCGACGTCGGCGCCGCGCGGGGGCTCAGCACGTTGATGCGCCTGCCACCGGGGTCCTCGCTCCACCGGGTTGTCGAGCGATTCGGCGATCGTCGCGGATATTTGTACTTCTGCTCGCTGGGTGCCGCGCTCTTGACTCGAGGTCTCATTCACGCGGCTCCTCCGCAGAAGCGGAAGCGCAGGCCGTCCGCCGTCAGGCGGGGATGACGAGGTCTCCTCTCTCCCATCAACTGGACTTGCGCTCATGCGCCGGGGCCCGCTGGTGGGGCGTCAGGTTGAACGCGGTGTTGACGAGCCCGACGTGCGAGAACGCCTGTGGGAAGTTGCCCAGGAAAGTGCGGCCCGCGGGGTCGTACTCCTCGGAGAGGAGTCCCACGTCGTTGCGCAGCGCGAGCAGCCGCTCGAAGAGGGCGCGGGCCTCCTCCTCGCGCCCCATGAGCGCGTAGTTGTCGGCCAGCCAGAAGCTGCAGAGGAGGAACGCTCCCTCGCCGGGTGGCAGCCCGTCGTCGCTCTCGTGTGCCCGGTAGCGAACGACGAACCCGTCCCGCACGAGCTCGCGCTCGATCGCGTTCACCGTGGAGACCATGCGCGGATCATCTGGCTGGAGGAAGCCCACGAGCGGAGCCATCAGGAGCGCGGCGTCCAGCGCCGGCGAGCCATAGGCTTGCGTGAACGCCTGCTTCTCGGGGTGAAACCCCTTCGCGCACACCTCCTCGTGGATGGCGCTTCGGATCTCGCGCCACCGCTCCACCGGCCCATGGGCGCCGAAGACCTCGACCGCCTTGACCGCCCGATCGAAGGCGACCCACGCCATGATCTTGGAGTGCGTGAAGTGCTGACGCGGCCCCCGGATCTCCCAGAGACCCTCGTCCGGCTCTCGCCACTTGGACTCGAGAAAATCGAGGAGCTTGCGTTGAACGTGCCAGGCGAACGGATCAGGTGGGATGCCGGCACGGCGCGCCTGGTGGAGCGCGTCCATGACCTCGCCGTACACGTCGAGCTGGAACTGCCTCACGGCGGCGTTGCCGACGCGCACCGGTGTCGAGCAGGCGTAGCCGGGCAGCCAATCCAGCGTCAGCTCCGGCAGGCGTCGCTCACCACCGACGCCGTACATGATCTGCAGCTGCTCCGGTGCGCCTGCAGCGGCCCGGAGGAGCCAGTCCCTCCAGGCGCAGGCCTCGTCCTCGTGGCCACCGAGGAGCAGCGCGTAGAGCGTGAACGTGGCGTCGCGGAGCCAGCTGTATCGATAGTCCCAATTTCGGACGCCTCCGAGCCGCTCGGGGAGCGAGGTCGTGGCGGCCGCCACGGTGCCGCCGGTGGGCGAGTAGGTCAGCGCCTTGAGCGTGATGAGTGACCGGATCACCGCATCCCGCCAGGGACCCTGGTAGTGGCAGCCGGCGCTCCACTTCTTCCACCACGCCTCCGCGCTGGAGATCGCTGCCTCGGCATCGAGGGGCCCGGGATCGGGCGTGTTGGATGGATGCCAGGTCAGCACGAACGGCACCCGCTCTCCGCCACGCACCTTGAATTCCGCGACCGTCATCCGGTCCTCGCCGTGGTGCTTCACGGGCGTCCGGAGCGCGAGCGCATCGGGGCCTCCGACGGCGTGGAGGACACCTTCGATGGTTCGTACCCAGGGAACGACCCACCCGTAGTCGAAGCGGATGATGAGCTCCATTCGCATGGAGACTTCGCCTTCGAGGCCCTCGACGAGGCGCACGACGTTCGGGATGTCCTCGCCCGGAGGCATGCAGTCGACGACGCGCACGACGCCGGTGTCCGTCGCGAATTCGGTCTCGAGGACGAGCGTGTTCTCGCGGTAACGGCGGCGCGTCGCGCGAACGGATCCGCCAGCCGGGTGGATCGACCATCGCCCGTGGCGCGGCTCGCCCAGCAACGACGAGAAGCACGCGCCGGAATCGAACCGAGGCAGACACAACCAATCCAGGGAGCCCGTCTTGCAAACGAGGCCGGCCGTCCGCGTGTCGCCGATCAGCGCGTAGTCCTCGATGGCCATGGGCTCCTCATGGACATGCACGATCCCCTCAGAGCGGACGCAGCCCGGGCGGCCACGCGAGCTCGATCCCGTGGCGCACCAGGAGCGCCTGGAACTCCTCGAGCACGCTCCTCCGCGCCCGGACGGCCCGAGGCGGGAGCCGCCGCTCGTGGCAGAAAGCGCTCAGCAGCCCCGCCGCCTCTCCCACGCTCCACTCGACCGGGTGGACCCGGTAGGCGCCGTTCGTGATGTGGGTGACGCCGAGGTTCTTGCCGCCTGGCAAGAGGTTCTCGACCCGCAGCGGGATCAGCGAGCCCAGCGGGATCTGGAACGGCCAGCAGCCGAGGTCGAGATAGCCCCGACCACTGACGCGCGGATGCAGATCGATCCGGTAGCAGCCGACACCCACGCTGTCCTCGAACGTCTCGGGACCTTCGGGTCGAAGCGGGTGGGCGATGTGCTGCTCGAGCACCGTGAGCTCCGCCTTGATCCTGCGCGATTCGCGGATGTAGGGCGCGGGTGCGAGGCCGTCCGCGGTGCCGCCCACCACGTCGCCGCGCAAGCGCAGTCCCCTGTAGCCCGCGCCGCCGTCAGGGCGGGGAGCATCGGTTTGCAGCCAGTAGAGCAGGCTCAGGCTGAGCTGCCTGGCGGCGTCGAGGTTGCGCGCGGCCTCGGCCTCGGCGACGCCGCAGACCGGGCCGAACCAGTAATCGTTCTGCGGCCAGTTCACGATCGTCACGTCGCTGGCGGCGAATCCCTCCTCGAACACGGTCTTGTCGAGGATGCGCCGGAAGGTCCAGAGCGGGTGACCATCCTCGGCGTCGAACAGCCCGCGGGTGATCGGCTCTTGCGTCTCGGGGCGGACGATCGTCCAGTCGAGCAACGGGCCTGGCCACCCAGGCGGCCGCAGCGATCGCCACATGTCGTAGAGGCGCGGCCTGTCGATCGTGTGGTCCTCTCCGGGCAGGTGCTCCATCGCGAAGCACACCGTGATCGCCTGCTGATCCCTCGGATCCGCCTGGTCGGCTGCGTGCGGCTCGCCCGTCTCGGCGCGAGCCTCGGCGCCGAGCACGTGCTCCACGCCCGCCAGCGCCAGGAGCTCCCCGTGCGGCGTCGCGTCGATGAACATATCCGCCTCGATGAGGCAGTCGCGGCCGGTATCGGCCCCGCGGACCACCACGCCCGTCACACGATCCCCGTGCGTCCACGCCGCGATGGTCCGGTGCGCGTGCAGCACGGAGAGCGTGCCGTTGAGCTGGTAGGGGGCGATCATCTCGTGCAGCACGGCGACCGCGATGCGTGGATCGTGGCAGAGCCGGCTGACCCAGCCGTTGCCGGGGTTCAAGCTCCGGAGCGAGCGCACGGATGTCGCGAGCGGCAGGTGCCGGCGGTAGTAGTTGCGGATCCCTTCGCGCAGCGCGCGATAGCTGCGCGGCGCGCCGATCTCTTCGATCCACGGGTGCTCGTCCGGCGGGACGGCCTGATTCGTGAGCTGACCTCCGAGCCAGCGCGTCTCTTCGGTGAGGACCACCCGCCGGCCCATGCGCGCCGCCGCCATGGCCGCCGCGCACGCGCCCAGACCCCCGCCGATGATGGCGATCTCGGTGCGGATCACGTCCATACACCACCCCCCCACGCTCTCCGCTGCCGGCGGGGCGTCATGCGGCCTTCCTCTCCGCCGCGGCGCCGGCTCTCTGTTCGAGCAGCTCGACGACGAGGCGGTTGGTCTCCCTCGCCCGGGCCACGAGCGAGGGCAGCGCACGGCGGATCTTGCCGCGCATCTCGTGCCGGGTGTCCCACGCTCGGTCGAGCCTCGCGATGAGCTGGCCGGAGTTGATGGCTCCGAGCGGAGGCGTGTCCATCGCGAGGTCCGCCATGAAACCGGTCACCTTCGAGGCGTACGGCAGGGCGATGAAGGGGGTCTCGCGCAGGGCCGAGAGGATCAGGACGTGGAGGCGCATGCCCACCAGGAACTCGAAATGCCCGACGAGGTCGAGGATCTGCCCCGGCGTGTACCTCCGTCTCAGGATTTCCGCCCGCTCGGCGTTGTTCATGTGGGCGACGACGGCGTGACTGTGCTGCACGTCGGTTCGCTCCATGGGCAGGAACACCACGTCGGCATCGAGCCGCTCGACGACGAAGTCGGCCGCGTTGGCGAGCAGCGCGTAATATTCGTCGGGATCGATGTCGGGGGCCGCCGGGCCGGGCTCCCTGACCGAGAAGCCGATCAGATGCCGGTCGAACTCGACCCCCTCGGCTTCGATCTGATCTCGTGGCAGCGGCTCCGGCTGGAGGAGCAGGGCCGGATCGGCGGTGAGCTGGATCTCGCGATCGACACCGACATCCTCGAGGATCCGCAGTCCCTCCCTGTCGCGCACCGAGACCAGGGTCGCCGCGTTGAGCGCCGACCGCACCGCCTCCCTGGCGCCCGGATCACCGAGCGGTCCGGCGCTCACCGCATACACGACGGTGGGGATGCCGAGCTCTTCGGCGATGAGCACCTCGCGGAGATAGAGCGCTGCGTCGCGATCGTAGAGGATGCCCCCTCCGCCGAGGATGAAGAGATCGAGCCGCGCGACCTCGGCGGCGGCCTCTCTCCGCGTCAGCGCGCGGATGGGGATGGCACGCGCGACGTCGTGCCGGCGCATGGTGTCCTCCGGATCGATGGAGAACACGATGATCTCCACGGGCGCGGACTCTCGCAGCTGCGAGATGATCCCCGAGAGGATGGCCTCGTCGCCGAGGTTCATGCCGCCGTACGACCCGGAGATGCCGATCTTGAAGGGCTTGTCGGGCGGGTTCTTCATCTCGCGAGCCACTCGGGGCCTCCTTTCCGCTCCGCGCTCTCAGCAGGTCCACGACGCGATCCAGCTCGGCGGATCGCTCGCCGGAAACGACTCATCCGATTCGCGCTCGACCCGATCGCGAGTCGCGGATGGCATGAACGTCTCGGGGCCGCTCGGGCGCGGGCTGGCCGCCTCAGCATCGGCGCGCCGTGGCACGTTGCCGGCGCGGGTGGACCAGGCCGGCGGCTCCTTTGCTCGAGTCCTCGATTGTCTGACTCTCATGATCGAGCCCCCCACGGGCACGCTCGGGGCCCACGCGGTCGACGACGCGTGCCTCGAAGCGTTCATAAGGAGCTATCTCGCGCATGACAATGCGACGCTCATCGAGCTGCCAGACAGGTCCGATCCTCGGGACGCCAGGGGACCGCAGCGCGCTCGACGCCACGCTCCGGCGCGCTCGGGTGCGCGCTCGGGTGCGTCGGACTCGCCTTGGAGCCGCCGGCCGGATTGCGTATCGTGGCGGCCATGACGACCTCGATCCATCGCGCCCTCGCCGGGACCTCGCTCGCTGCGCTGATCGGCGCCTGCTCCTCGTCCTCGGACGGCGATCCCTCGCCGCCGCCCTCGCCGCCGCGCGACCCGGCCCACTGCAGCTTCGAGGAGCCGCCCGCGCGGGCGCCCAGGCCGGCCGTGGCCCCCGCGCCCGTGCGCGCGGGCCTGGGCACGGCGGTGCTCCCGGTGCCGATCGGCGCGCCGCTCGGCGGGTACGGCGCCCGCGTCCCCGCGCTCGGCGGCGAGGCCGTCGACGCGCGGCCGGCGCGGTTCGCCACGGGCATGGTCCCCTCCGTGGGCATCCACGACGCCCAGCGCGCCGAGGCCCTCGCGATCGAGGCGGGCGGGGAGATCGCGGTCATCGTCCGCATGGACGCGCCGCTCCTCAACGAGGCCTCGCTGTTCGAGCTGGAGACGGCCGCGGCGCCGGATGGATCGCTGCGCGGGCGGATCCTGCTCTCTGCGTCGCATAGCCACGCGGGGTGGGCCGGCTGGCAGCCGAGCCTCGTGCTCATGCCCGGCGTCGACGCGCCGCGCGAGGCGCTCGCGCGGCGCGTGGTCGAGGCCGCGGCCGCGGCCGTGAAGGACGCGCTCGCGGCGCTCGAGCCCGCCCGGATCGGCATCGCGGTCGACGCGGCCTTCGACCCCGGCGACACCGTGAACCGGGACCGGCGGGGCGACAACGACGCGCTCCTGGGACCCGACGGCAACACCGCGGGGCAAGGCAAGGACCCCATGGTCTGGGCCCTGCGCGTCGACCGGGAGGACGGGACGCCGATGGCCGCGCTCGTCGATCTCCCGGTCCACGGCACCGTGAGCACCGAGCGGAACATGCTGGCCTCCACCGACGTGCCCGGCGCGGTGGAGCGCGCCCTCTCGGCCGAGCTCGGATACCCCGTGCTCCACCTGCAAGGGGCGGCCGGTGACATCTCCCCCGCCGGGCCGGACGGCCGGCCCGCCTGCCCCGACGAGTTCCGCTGCCTCGATTTCCCCCGGCTCGAGGTGGTCGGCGCGCGCGCGGCGGCCCTCATCGCGCCCCTCGTGCAGGGGATCGAGACCGGCGGGACCGCCGCGATCGAGATCGTGACCCGCAGCTTCTACATCGGCCGCAACGCCGAGGTGCGCCGCCCCGACGGCACGACGCTCCGCTATGCGCCGGCCGACCTCGCGTACACGCCCGACGGGATCATATTCGATGAATCAGGCGCTATCTCGAATCCCATCGACGAATTCAACACCGACGCGGGCGCCGGGCTCTGCGGCGATCCGGAGGCGGGCTCGCTCGCGCCGATCCCGAACGCCTCGGGGATGGGGCCCTACTCGTCGTGCCTCGACATCGCGAAGGGCAAGGACATCGTCTTCGGGCTCTTCAATGTGTCGGCCGACGTCGACGTGCCGCTCTGCGATACGGTCCGCGCGACCGGGGCCGCGCTCCGGGTGTCCGGCACGCCGTCCGGCGACTGGCTCTTGCTCGCCATCCCGGGCGAGCCCACGGCGCCCTTCGCCGCCTACCTCCGCGGCCGATCGCCCGCGGGCCCGGAGCGGACGCTGCTCGTCGGGTACGCGGACGATCACATCGGATACGTGCTCACCGCCGAGGACTGGCTCACCGGCGGCTACGAGCCGAGCATCAACATCTGGGGGCCGCTCGAGGGCGAGGAGATCCTGGACGGCCTCGTCGAGGCGGCGGCGATCGCGTGGACACCCGAGCTCGAGGACCCCGAGGCGGGCAGCTCGCGCTTCACCGGCTGGACCTACCCGGACCGGAGCGCGATCGAGCCCATGATCACCGCGGATCACGGCGTGGCGCAGGCCGGCGCCGCGGGGATCTTCTGGCCCGACACCGCGGATCCGGCCGCCCCGGTCCTCGCCCCCTCGGTCGCCCGCGCGGTCGGCGCGGCCCGGTTCGTCTGGTCCGGCGGCGATCCGGCGATTGATATGCCCGAGGTCGTGATCGAATTCGAGGCGTCGCCCGGCGTGTTCGATCCGCTGACGGACGCCCGGGGCCGCGCCGCGAGCTCGCGCGACGGCGTCGTGGTCGTCACGTACGCCCCCGATCCGCTCGACGCGGCCGCGCCGTCGCGCCACCTCTATGCGGCGGTCTGGCAGCCGGCGCCGCCCGATCCGTATTCGCTCGCCGCGCCGGCGCGGCCGTTCTCGCTCCCGCTCGGGCGCTACCGCTTCCGGGTCGCGGGCGCGGCGCAGGCCGCGTCCGGCCCGGCGGCGTACGATCTCGCGTCGGATCCCTTCGAGGTGGTGGCGGCCCCGCTCGCGGCGTCGTCGTCGGCGGCGAAGAACGGCGCGGCGATCGACGTGGTCGCGCTGCTCGAGACGGCGCCCGGCCTCCGGGCCCTCGTCGACGGGCCGAGCGACGTCGGCGTGCCGCTGCCCGGGCCGTGGACCGCGGTGGTCACCTTCGCCGGCTCGCCCGCGCAGACGGTGCCGGTGACGCCCGGCCCCGGGGGCGCAGGGTCGATCCCGCTCACCGCGGCCGAGGTCACGGACGCGGTCTCGGTCGACGTCCGCGACGAGGCGGGCAACGGCGGGACGCTCGCGCTCTAGGGACGCGAGCGGTGAGGAGGTTGAGGATATGAAGACCGTGCTCGCCCTGAACCTCGCCGCCACGCTCGTGTGCGGCGCGTTGATCGCGCTCACCTACGGTCCGCCCCTGGAGATCTTCCTGGAGCCGTCCCTGTACACCGCCGGCCTGATCGGCATGGTGCTCCTCTGCGGCGCCGCCATGCTGGGGCACAGGGACGCCCGGGCGGACGGGGGGCACGTCCGGCTCACGTGGGCTGACGTCTTCCGCCCGGCGCCCGTCTGGGCCTGGGTCCTGTTCGGCGTGTCGGTCGCGTGCCTGCTGGTGTTCGCGTTCCAGCTGCCGGAGACGACCGCCGGGGGATCGAAGGGCTTCAAGATGACCCGCGCCGCGCTGGAGGGGCGCCCGGACAGGTGGCGATTCATGATATCGTTCTTCCTGTTCTTCCATTCGCTGGGCGCAGCGACCGCGATCTCGGCCATCCGCCGGCGGGACGCCTGGATGAACGTGCCTTGAGATGAACGTGCCGTGATCCAACACAGGCCGCGCTCGCCGGGCTCGAGCGGCACACCCCACACGACCCGCGCAGCGGGCTGCACGGGCTGGGGCGCGGGGACCGCCATCCATGCCTGCTGGTCCCGATCTCGGTCTCGGGGAACCGTAAAACCGGGCTGCGCGGGGCCCCCGCGCTCGCGTCGCTCAATCCCGCGGCAACCGCAGCAGGATGTGCTCCACGCGCGCGGCGAATCCTTGCGCCGTCGTGGATTCCACGACGAACCGGCCCCGCAGCGGGGGTGGAGCCGCAGCTTCGGTGACCTTGAGATCCGCCCGGCTCAGGCACCTGCGCCGATACTGCTCCTCGTTGAACGAGCGCTCGCCGGCGTCGGAGATCATGACCACCGCCGCCGCCCTCACAGCTCTGCTCCAGTAGCCCTCCACCTGGCCCTGAACCTCCTTGTAGTCATTACGGTCCCAGAGCTTCGTCTCGACGACCACTGTCCCACCATGCCTCTTCAGCTTGAGATCGGTGCGCCCCGCCCCCTGGACGGCTTCACGCTCGACCGCCCAGCCTCGCATCAGCAATCCCATCCCGAGGAACGCGGTGAACACACACTCGGGGACGATGATCTTTGCGTCGCCCTTTAGCCCGGGCCGAAAGAAGTCAGGACTCCAGTCGTGAATGCTTGAGAGCAGCGAGATCAGATCCTCTCGCAACAGGTCGATCACCCCGCCGCGCCGCTCGCTGGGAGCCGGCAGGTTCAGGATGCTCGCGGTCGCGCGCACGCGGAGAGGGTCATCGGTGTCCGTGGTGCCGCCGGGCCCGCGTGGTGCCCGCTGCGGAGGACCCCGGTGGTCGCGACGCGGGGCTCCGCGAGGCACGCTTGCGGCCGCCGGCGCGCGGCGAGGAGGAGCTCATGGGCACCCCCCATGTGTGCAGGTAGCACGCTGCGGCGTCAAGGGCTCGCGGCGACCCGCAGGGAGCTGGCCTCCAGGGAGGTCGCGGAGCTCGACCGCGGTAGGAACGGCGCCCGAGAGCACCTGGCGCGGCGGAGGGGACGGCGGGTCGGAGCGGGTCGTCATGCTGCCTCGCTGGGCTTCGTTGCCACGGACTGGAGCAGCGCTTCGATCTGAGCCTGCATCTGCCCACCCCGCCACTCCTGCTCCGCGACGACACCCAGGTGCATCGTCGCGCAGCGGTGCGATCGTCCGGCGTACGCACCTTGCCGGCCTGTCGCGGGACCGGTGCTGGGGTAGAGCAGCACGGCCCTCGGCGAATGGAGGAGCTCATTGTAGACGAACATCTGCTTCAGATCGTCGTCGCTCGGGATCCCGTCGGGCGCGACCTTCCATTTCGTATCAGCGATCAGGATGACCTCTCTCCCACCCCGGGCGCGCACGACGATGTCGGGGCGGACGACACGACTCGACATCCCGGGCTCACGCCAGAGCGAGGTCGATTCTTGCGTCGACACGTCGAACCGCCCCCCCGCTGCGCGCCGGAACAGGGAAGCCACGTAACGCTCCCAGAGGATGTTCATGTCGAACAGCACGGCGAAGACGGGCACGTGTCCGGCGCGCAGCTCGGGCGCACGCTGCTCCAGGATCATGCGCGCGAGCACGAGCGCGTCCCGGTAGCGAGCCGTGGAGCGCCCGAGGACGACCCGATCCAAGGTCTCGCTCGTGACGTCGATTCTCCCCACCTCTGGAAAGGTCGTGGCGCAGGCCACGGCGCGTGCGGCCAGGCCGCCGGAGAGCGCGAGCCCGCCGAGCGTGTCGAGGGCCTCGCGGAGGATCCGGTTCACCACGATGTCGCGATCGAACGTCGCATGGCGAACGTGGAACCGGTCCGCGCGAACGAGGTTTTCGCGCAGTTGCTGCGGAAAGAGCAACTTGCCGCGAAACGTGGGCCCGTTCGCCTCCTCGTCGCGATAACCCTTCGCGAGCCCTTCATGGAGGAGGCGCTCCACTTCCTCGACGAAGCGCCGCACGACGAGCTCGAGAAGCGTGGATCGCCCGGCAACCTGGGAGGCAGGGCTGGGGCTCACCAGGCGCAGGCCCGTCGCGGCGCGCAGCATCTCGAGCAAACCGTGCCGCCAGACCTGTCCGTTCGCGGACCGGACAGGGGCGCGATCGGCCTTGGGCAGGATCTCGATCGCGAGATCGCCGACCTCGACGTAGCCCACGAGCTCGGTCGTCGTGATGCGCTTGTGGCCCAGCCGGAAGAAGCGCCCCCCGTGAGCGTCGTTGAACCGCGCCAGCGCGCCGTGCTCCCCCTCGCTGAGGCTGCGCATGCCCCCGCCCTGCACCCGGAGCGCGTCGCCCACGCGGACCGTCTCGTGCTCGAAGAGCTCGACACTAGCCCGCATGCTGATAAATGCCGCGGAAGTCGGCATCCGTGAGATCCGCCGTATCCACGACCTGCCAGGTCGCACGCCCGTCGAACGTGTCGCGATCGTCGTGCTGGAAATCCGCGAGCACGGACCGGCCGCCGTCCTTCCTCTTCACGAACTGCCCTCCAAGGACGAGCCCTATCTTTCCCCAGTCGCCGAAGAAGTGCTCCTGGAGCAAAGGCAGGACCTTGCTCCGGAAGACGCGCTTCAGCCCGCGCAGCGTCGGATCCGCCTTCAGATCGAGGAAATAGGCATGGCCGATGCAATGGTCGCGGTCGATGAGCTTCTCGATGCGGTGATTGATCGTGCCCAGCATCGCTTCCAGATCGACCTTGCCTTCCATCTCGAAGCGCAGCTCCGACGGCTTGGGCGAGAGCTCCTGGAACTCGAACCGCCGGCGCAGCGCAGCGTCGAGCGCCTCGACGCTGCGATCCGCCGTGTTCATGGTGCCAATGACGTGGAGATTGCTCGGCACGCCGAAGAGCACCCTCGAATAGGGCAAGGTGACGATGAGCTCGTTCGTGGCGCCGAGGCGCTTGTCGGGCTCGATCAGGGTGATCAGCTCGCCGAAGATACGCGCGACGTTGCCGCGGTTGATCTCGTCGATGAAGACGGCGTAAGGCGGGGCCGCCGCGAGCTTCTTTCGACGATCAGTGGCCTCGAGGCGGCAGAATTCGTCGATCGTGCCGTCCCACTTCGCGAGACGGAGCGCGGCCAGCACCGCCCGCTTGAAGACTCCGTCCTCGAGACGGTAGGACAGGTTTCCCCCGGACTCGTCCTCGGCACCCACGATGTGCGGGCGGATGCCCTCGATGAAGTCCTCGTAGCCATACGACTGATGGAACGTGATGAACGTGTAGTCGGCGGCCGGATCTGAGGTCTTGGGTCCCGGGGCTCGCGTGAAACGTCCGAAGTATTGCTTGCGAAGCTCGAACGTCTTTCCAGTGCCTGGCGGGCCATAGAGGATGAGGTTCAGCGGGATCTCGGTCGGGTCGGATCCGGATGGGTCTTCGTCGTCTACCGCTTCGACCTCGTCGGCCGCTTCTGCTGCCTCGACGACGGCTTTCTTGTCGATGCCCCATTGGGTGATGTCGACGAGCGGCTTGCCCCGCTCCTTCGCGCGCTCACCGAGGTCGATGAAGTCGAGCTTGAGCAGCGCCACATGCAGGAAGCGCTGGAACGCCTCCGCGGGGCTCGGCAGCACGGCTCCCGATGGCACCTCGATCTGGCAGGCCCGGGCGCCGGACCCGGACTTGGGGAGATCCGTGCCGGCGAGCAGGGCCCGCGCGGCCTGGTTCAGGCGTTCGGATATCGCGGGGGCGAGCGTCGTCTTTCGTTTGGCCGTCGTGACGCCGAGGTCCACGGAGAGCAGATCACCATCGGAGCGGTCTTCGAGCCGCGAGCCGAGGTTGAACCACACGATCTGCTGGTTCCTGCCGACAGGCCGCACCCGCGCCGCGACCTGCCCCTTGTAACTGCCACCGGCGATCGCGACGTCGAACCGGAGGACACATTTCCCGCCGTTCCACACACACGCGACATCGACTGGGGCGAGCATCCGCCCATCGGCGGGTGGCGCGACGTTCTTGATCCCGCCCGCTGGCCAGGCATCGGGCGTCGGACGCGCGGTGGTGGCGGTGACCTTCGTGCCGTTGATCTCGATCTCGAAGGGCTTTGCCGCGTCGAGGATGCTTTGAAGCGCGCTCAGCGCGATCTCGTTCGCGTCGGTTCTCATCGTTCTTCTCCCTTCCACACGACGTCCAGGTCCACCGTGGTCACCAGGACGCCGCCCCGCTGGGCTGTCCTGAGCGCGCGGTCGCCCGACGTTCGAGGGGGCGGAGCTTCCTCAGGGTCACAGAGGTCGTTTGCACCGGCGGCGCGGGAGGCTACGCCAGCCCCAGCGCGAGGGGGAGCCGAAATGCGAGGCGGCGGGGCCCCGAGGGGCGGCTCAGGTCGACGTCAACTTCGACCGGCCAGATTTTCCGGAACGAAACCGGCCAGATTTTCCGGAACCCACACCAGCGGCGGCGCGCGAGGGGGATGAGGTCGCCGAGCGACCTGCCACTCCCCCTCTCGAGGGGTGTCACGCGACGGGGGACCGGCACGCGATACTGAACAGGATCGGGGGCGGGCACCCCCGATTCAGGCTGCCGGCGCCGGGTCCGGACCCATCCCCTGCCGGGTCCGGACCCATCCGCCCTTGGGTCCCCACCCTTCGCCCCTTGAGTCCGGACCCATCCGCCCTTGGGTCCCCACCCTTCGCCCCTTGGGTCCGGACCCA
>CAYQYG010000149.1:0-17961 GCA_964421485.1 uncultured Polyangiaceae bacterium
GCGGAGGAGCTCGACGGCATAGTGCACCTCCGGCGCGGAGACCCGCCCGTCCGTGCGAGCGACGAGGTCCTCCAGCGTGTGGCGCCCATCGAGGAGGGGAGCGAGGTGCATGTAGGCTGCTCCTCGCAGCACGAACTGGCCGCGCTCGGACATCAGAAAGACGCCGACCTCCGGGACAACCGCATGTCGGAAGCAGCGCTTGAACTGCGGGCGATATGCCAATTTCGATCTCCGGACGGGGTGTGGGCACCCGAGCTTTTATACGAGGACATTGCGCTCGGAGCCGATCAGTGGCTCTGGCGGCGGACCGACTCGCCGACCCGAGACATGTTCGAAATGGGGTCCTCGAGTTATCGAGCCCATCTCAGGGCACCATAGGCGCCGGCGCAAAGGAAAGCGAACACCCCCCAGGAACAGTCCCTTCGTTATCGGCCGATGTCGCAGCAGAGACTGCTGCCATTGGTAGGCATGGCCGCTGCGAAGCACTCTCCCCTGCGGTTGGCGAGAAGGTCGAGCTGATCATCGGCGAGGTCGTCGGGACGGACCGGCACCTCGATTCCCTCGGCGAGCAAGGATGCCCGATACCCCTCGTCCAACCAGGCCCTGGCGATCATCTGCGCGTTCTCCATGAGATTCCTCCTGTTATTCGCGGCGGCTCACGCCGCGATGTTGTCTACCGCACGCTAGCGGTGGAGCCGAGACAGAGTCAAGACAATGATGAGCCCGCCGGCTCGCTGACGATGTAGGTCATCCTCTCACCTCCCCACGGCAGCGCCGATCGTTTCGGGGGTGGCGGCGTCGAGGAAGGCCCGTAGGGCTGCGGGGTCATCGGGGAGATCGTCGGACCAGAGGCGGACAGTGCCGTCGGCGCCGGCGGAGAGCAGGGCCTTGCCGTCGGGCATGAAGGTGGTGTCGAGGACCGCGCCTCGATGGCCGGCGAGGACCCGGGCTTCGCCGCTCGCCAGGTCCCAGAGCCGGACGGTGCCGTCGACGGACGCGGTCGCCATGGCCGTGCCGTCGGGGGAGAGGGCGATTCGAAGCACGAGGCCCTCGTGGCCGCGGAGCATCCGGACCTCGCGGGTGGTCTCGATGTCGAAGACTCGGACGGCGACCTCGCGGGAGGAGGCCGCCAGCAGCTTGGTACCGGGGACGAAGCGCATATCGAGCACGCCGACGCCGTGGGCGTCAATCACGCGCGGCTCGGCGCCGGCGAGATCCCAGAGGCGGATCGTGTGGTCCATGCTGCCGGAGGCGAGCAGCTTGCCATCCGAGGAGAATGCGACAGCGCTGGCCGGCGCAGTGTGGCCATTGAGCACCCGGACCTCTCCGGTCGCCGCATCCCACAGGCGAACGGCGCTGTCCGCGCCGGTGGTGGCCAGGAGGTCGCCGCTGGGGGAGAACGCAAGCGAAGTAATCATGCCATCATGGCCCTTGAACACGCGGGGGGCGCCGCCCTCGATGTCCCAGAGGCGCGCGGTGCCATCAGCGCCGGCGGCGGCGAGACGCTTGCCGTCAGGGGAGAACACCATTGCGCGGACCGCGCCGGCGTGCCCGGTGAGCTCGCCGCGCGGGCGGCCCGCGGGATCCCAGAGGCGCACCGTGCCGTCGCGATCGGCGGACGCCAGGAGGTCGCCACTGGGGGAGAGCTGGATGCCGACGAGGGGCTCCGCGTACGTGCGGAGCGTGGATGGCAGGGACTCCGGGGCGGAGCGGGCCTTGTCGCCGGGCAGGACCGCCGCATTCAACAAGTGGGCAGTGCCGTCCTCGGCGACGAAGGCGACGAGCTTGCCGTCGGGGGAGCGCTGGATCCGCGGGATCGAGCCCGGATGCCGCGCGACGATCCGGCTGGCGGCGGGGCTGACCGCGAACAGGCGCGCGGTGCCGTCCCAGCTCCCGGCGAGGATCGTGGCGCCGTCGGGCGAGAGGTGCACGGCGGCGGCGGCGTCCTCGAAGCCGCGGAGCACGCGGTCGCCATAGGTGACCATGTCCCAGACGCGGACCGTGCTATCGATCCCGGCCGAAATGAGGTGCTCGCCGTCCGGCGCGAAGAGCAGCCTGTGGATCGTACCCTCGTGACCACGGAGCACCCGGCTCTTGCCCGTGTCCAGGTCCCAGATGCGGATTGTCTGATCGGTGCTGCCGGAGGCGACTCGCCGGCCGTCGGGCGAAAAGGCGACCGTGGAGACAACGCCCTCGTGGCCCGGGACCGGGGGGGGGGCCGAGATCGAACCGGAGGGCGCCCCAGGGCGACCCGGAGTCTCGCCAGCCGAGCCCGGTGAACGGGCAGCCGGAGGGCGGGCGGAGCCTGCGCTCGCGGGGCCGCGGACGAGCGCTTCGAGCGCGCCGCCGGACGCCGCGGGCTCTCCGAGGACGAGGCTCGTGCCGCGCGCGAGGTCCCAGACGCGCACGGTCCGGTCGGCGCCGCCGGTGACGACGCGCTTGCCGTCGGGCGAGAACGCGCAGGTCAAGATCACGCCGAGGTGCCCGGTCAGGAGCGTCTCGCCGCGGGTGTCGTCCCAGAGGTGCACCGCACCGCCCTTGCCGACCCACACGAGCCGGCGGCCGTCAGGCGCGAAGGCGATGTAGTAAATATAGGCCGCGCTGCTCGCAATGACGCGGCCCTCGCCGGTCGCGACGTCCGCGAGCCAGATCTCGCCGGATTGGTCGGCCGAGGCGACGCGGCGGCTGTCGGGTGAGAACGCCACCATGAGGACCCCGGCGCGGTGCGTGGCAATGACGGCGTCCTTGCCGGTCGCGACGTCCCAGAGGCGCGCCGTGTGGTCCTTGCTGCCCGTGGCGAGCCGCGCGCCGTCGGGCGAGACCGCGACGGACCATACCTCGTCCTGGTGGCCGGAGAGGACGCGGGCCTCGCCGGACTCGAGGTCCCAGACGCGCACGGTGCCGTCGTCGCTGGCCGTGGCGGCGCGCTGGCCGTCGGGGAAATAGGCGACGCTGTTGATCGCGGCGGTGTGGCCGCGCAGCACGCGGGAGATGCCGCGCGCCTGGGCGTCGGCCGCGATGACGCGCGCGGCGCGCCAGCGCGAGAAGGAGGGGGAGAGCGTCTTGAGCCAGGCGATGGCCTCGTTGGGGTTGCGCTGGGCCGCGGCCCGGGCCTGCACGAGGATGAGATCGTCGGCGCGCTCCACGGCCCGGCGCTCGGCGGCCTCGGCGTCGGCCTGCTTCTGCTCGGCGCGGTCGCGCTCGCGGCGGGCACGGTCGCCGGCCTCGACGATCCGCGCGACGCTGATCGCGCCGCCCGCGATGAGCACGACGAGCGCGCCGGCGAGCACGGCGAGCGGCGCGCGATAGCGGCGGGCGAAGCGCGCGGCTCGCTCCCGCGCCGAGTACGCGTGCGCGCCGACGATCTGGCCGGTCTGGAAGCGGCGGAGGTCCTCGGCGAGCTCGCGGGCGCTCGGGTACCGCGCAGTGGGCTCGCGGTCCATGGCCTTGCGCACGATGGTGAGGAGATCCTGCGGGATGCCGCGCTGGCGCGCCTCGAGCGGCCTGGGTGCCCCCCGGACGACCCTGTGAACCGTATCGAAGGGGTTGCGCCCGACGTACGGCGGGACGCCGGCGAGCAGGTGATACAGGATGGCGCCGAGCGAATAGACGTCGGCGCGCTCGTCGGCCGGCAGGCCGGCGGCCTGCTCCGGGGGCATGTACGCCGGCGTGCCCATGATCGCGCCGACGACCGTCAGCGCGGCCCCGGCGCGCCCGCCCGGCGTGATGGCATTGCCGGACGACGAGGGCGATTCGTCGACCGATGGCCCGGACAGAGATTTCTCGGAGGGAGGCGTGAAGGCAGGTGGAATTCGATGATGATCCTCCCCGGGATCCATCGAATCCTCGTCCCTCTGATCCCCATCTCTCGCCTCCCCGCCTCCCCGCCTCCCTGTGAATCCCTCTCCTGCCGACCCCTGCCGGGGCGGCGGCCCGGCCGCGCCGCCGGGCTCGGGCGCGTCCTCGGCGAGGTCCTTGGCGAGGCCCCAGTCGATGACGACGGTCTCGCCGAAGGAGCCGATGAGCACGTTAGCCGGCTTGAGGTCGCGGTGGATGATGCGCTCGCTGTGGGCGTAGGCGATGGCCTCCGCGGCGGCGAGCACGTGGGGCAGGAGCGCGAGGCGCTCCTTCAGCGAGGCGGCCCCGTCGATGACCTCGGCGAGCGTGAGCCCCGAGACGAGCTTCATCGCATAGAAGGGCTCCCCGGTGGGCCAGCGGCCGGCCTCGTACACGGGCACGATCGAGGGGTGCTGGAGGCGGGCCGTGAGCAGCGCCTCGCGGATGAACCGCTCCTGGACGCCGGGGCCGGCGTCGAGGAGCTCCTTGACCGCGACGGGACGGCGGAGGCGGCGATCGCGGGCGATCAGGATGCGGCCGATGCCGCCCTCGGCGAGCCGGCCGTCGATGGAATAGCTGCCGCGGTCGACGATATGGAGGATCTCCGCGGAGAGGTGCGGCTCCGGCGGGGCCGGCGCGCGCGCGGCGGGGGCGTCGAGCGTCGACGCGAACGCGAGGGGGGCGTCGAGCGTCGACGCGCCCGATCGGCCGGTGGTGCCCGTGGTCGGCTCGGCGCTCGCCTCGCTCGACACCGGACCGTTGCGCTCGCGCTGCTCCTCGTCGGTCATGGCTCCACCGGTCCGCCGCCGCCGGCGACCGAGCCGGAGAGCATATCCGGTCCGGGGTCCGGGGCGAAGCGCGGCGCGAATCGGTCGGCGGGTCGGCTCGAGCCCAAGCGAGGGCGGGCACACCGTGTCGAGCACCCTATGCGCGGCAGGAGATCCTTGAGAGGGACGTTCGGGGCGCTCGGAGCTCCGCTCCCACGGGGGCTCAGCCGGCCGCGCCATCCTCCTCGCCCGAGGGGGTGAGCTCCACGCGGCCGAGCTCCTCGTTCGCGGCGGCGATGGTCGCGCGGACGCGGTCGCCGATCTGCCAGCGCCGCTGCTCCGAGACGAGCGCCTGGACCGCCGGGTCCAGGCGATAAGGGCCGCCCGGGAGCGCGTCCGTCGCGATGGTGCCGGTCGCCCCGGTGCCGGCCATCTGCACGATGAGGCCGAACGGCTTCACCGAGACGATGTTGCCCTCGACCCGCTCGCCGACGCGCGCCGCGAAGAGGCGGGCGATCAGCATCCGGTGGCGCTCGGCCTCGGCCTTCGCGGCGGAGCGCGCGCGGGCGTTGAGGTGGTGCGAGAGCGGCTCGGCCGCCTGGCCGCCCGGCCGCTGGCCGCGGGCCCCGCGCAGGTAGCGCTTCACGGCGCGGTGCACGGCGAGGTCGGCATAGCGACGGATCGGGGACGTGAAATGGAGATAGAGCGGGGCGCCGAGGCCGAAATGGGGGCTGGGCGCGGCCGTGTAGCGGGCGGGGCCGAGCGCCTCGCCCAGCACCGTGCGGATCGCGGGGGCGATCGCGGAGTCGTGAAACTGCGCCTCGAACGCCTCCAGGCCGAGCGGGGAGAGCCGCGGGCCGAAGCCGGCCTCGAGGCCGAAGTTGTGGGCGAAGCGCTCCAGGGCGCGGACGCGCTCCTCGGTGGGCTCGTCGTGCACGCGGAAGACGCCGGGGATGCCGCGGGCGACCAGCCAGGCGGCGACGGCCTCGTTGGCGGCGACCATCAGGCGCTCGACCAGGCGGTGCGCGGCGCCGTCCGCGCGGGGGGCGACCATCGTCGGCTCGCGCGTCTCGGCGTCGATGGTGATGTAGGCCTCCTCGCGGACGAGCTCCACGCCGCCGCGCGCGGCGCGGACCGCGGAGAGGCGCGCGGCCGCGGTGCGCAGCCAGCGCAATGCGGGGGCCACGGCCGCGGGGACCGCGTCGGAGCGGCCCTCGCACAGGAGCTCGGCCACGGCGTCGTACGTGAGGCGGGCGTGATTCCTGATGACGCTCTCGTAGAGGTCGACCGAGGTGATCGCGCCCTCGGGGTCGATGCGGAGCTCGGCGGTCAGGGCGAGGCGGTCCTCGCCCTGGATGAGGCTCGCGGCGTGGCTCGAGATCGAATCGGGGAGCATCGGGACCACGCGGCCGGCGAGGTAGACGCTGGTGCCGCGCTCGCGGGCCTCGAGGTCGAGCGCGGAGCCCTCCGGGACGAGGGCGTCGACGTCGGCGATCGAGACGAGCACGCGCAGGGCGCCGTCGGGGCCGGCGGGGATCACCGAGAGGGCGTCGTCGATGTCGGTGGTCGAGGCGGCGTCGATGGTGACGGTGGGCAGCTCGCGCAGATCGCGGCGGTGGCCGATCGGCGCGGGCCAGGCGGCGGCGCCCTCCTCGGAGCGGGCAGGCGCCGCGGCGAGCGCGGCGAGCGCCCCGGCGGCGGCCTCGCGCGCGGCCTCGATCACGGCGGGGGGGAAGACCGAGCGGACGCCGTGGCGCGCGACGCAGCGCTCGAGGCCGAGGTCCGCGCCGGCCGCGAAGACGCGGCTCGGGACGACCTCGTGGCCGGCGATCGCGGCGACGAGCGGCGTGCCCTCGGCGAGGCCGTCGCCCGAGCCCGCGCGGAGCGGCCAGTCGGTGTTGGCGACCAGGCGATCGACGCGCAGGTGCGGGCGGCGGCCGTGGATCGCGATCGTGCCGAAGAGCTCGGTCCGGCGGCGCTCGACGAGCGCGAGCGACGTGGCCGTGAAGCGCCCGGGCTCCGCCTCGTTGACCGTGGCCGAGACGAGGTCGCCGTCGAGGAAGGGGTTCAGGTCCGGCGGGGCGACGAAGGCGGTGAGCTCGCCCGCGCGCGGGGAGGCGCCGGGCGGGCTCGGTGCCTCGCCGTGGAACGTGAGGAAGCCGAAGCCCCGCGGGTTGACCGAGATGCGTCCGCGAACGTGCATGCGGGGAACGTAGGCCACGGGGGCGGCGCGCGCGCAAGCGCGAACGGCCCGGGCCGCGCGGCGCTGGCGGTCCGGCCCGGGGTGGCGCTACCCTGCGCGCATGATCGAATGGAACGAGACGCACCTCGCCATCCGCGACGCGTTCCGGCGCTTCGTGGAGGCCGAGGTCAAGCCGAACCTGGAGGCGCTCGAGCACGGCGACACGCCGCCCTACGCCGTGCTCCGGAAGATGGTGGAGACCTTCGGTATCGCGGACATGGCGCGGATGAAGTTCGCGGCCGACCTCGCGCGCGAGCCGGCGGAGGGGGAGGCGCCGCGCGAGAAGAAGGAGCGCGGGCCGTCGGCCGAGGCCGGGAACGCGGCCGCGATGCAGCTCATCCCGGTGATCGAGCTGTCGCGCT
This sequence comes from uncultured Polyangiaceae bacterium, assembly GCA_964421485.1. GTDB lineage: Bacteria > Myxococcota_A > Polyangia > Polyangiales > Polyangiaceae > CAYQYG01. Next base: position 7,209 of record CAYQYG010000149.1, read on the forward strand.
ACAGCCCCGGGATGGTGACCGCGCTCGGGGTGAGCATGGGCCTCACGGCGCGCGCGATCCTGTCGCGCGGGACGCGGGCGCAGAAGGAGCGGTGGGCGCTGCCGCTGCTCACGCTGGAGAAGATCGGGGCGTGGGCGATCACCGAGCCCGGCTCCGGCTCCGACGCGTTCGGCGCGATGAAATCGACGGCGCGGCGCGACGGCGAGGGCGGCTACGTGCTGAGCGGGAGCAAGACGTTCATCACCAACGGGCCCTACGCGGACACCATCGTGTTCATCTGCAAGCTCGACGAGGGGAACGATCCGAAGGACCGCAGGGTGGTGAGCTTCATCCTCGACGGCGACACGCCCGGCCTCACGCGGTCGAAGCCGCTGCGCAAGATGGGGCTGCACTCGTCGCCCACGGGCGAGCTCTTCCTCGAGGACGTGCGCGTGGGCGCGGACCGGCTGATCGGCGAGCGCGAGGACGCCTATTCGAGGAGCGGGGCCAAGGAGACGTTCACGGCCGAGCGGACCGGGGTGGCCGCGATGGCGCTCGGCATCGTCGAGCAATGCCTCAAGCTGAGCGTCGATTACGCGAAGACGCGCGTGCAGTTCGGGCGGCCCATCGGGGAGTTCCAGCTCATCCAGCTCAAGATCGCGAAGATGGAGGTGGCCCGGATGAACATCCAGAACCTGATCTTCCGGCAGATCGAGCTCGCGGCCGCGGGCAAGTCGATGGGGCTGGCCGAGGCGTCGGCGTGCAAGCTGTACACGGCGCAGGCGGCGATGGAGGTCTGCCTGGAGGCGGTGCAGCTCTTCGGCGGCAATGGATACATGGCGGAGTTCCAGGTGGAGCAGCTCTGCCGGGACGCGAAGGTGCTGCAGATCTACGGCGGGACCGACGAGATCCAGGTGTCGCAGATCGCGCGGAGCCTGCTCGGCGAGTGAGCGCCCCGGCGAACGCGAGCCGGCCCCGGCGCGGGCTCCTCCTCGCGCTGGGGCTCGCCGCGGCGGCGTGCAGCGCGGCGCCGCCTGCCCCGCCCGCGCGGCAGGAGGCGCCGCCCGCGCCCGCGGCGATCGAATCCCCCGCCGCGCCCTCGTCAGCGGGCCCCGCGGTCGAGCTCGTGGAGTCGGCGCCGGTCGAGACGTCGCTGGATCACGCCGACGTGCCCAATGCCGACGCCGTCTGGGTCGAGATGATCGAGGGAGCGAAGCGCTCGATCGACGTCGCGCAGTTCTATATCAGCAACACGCAGGGCGGGCGGCTCGAGCCGGTGCTGCGGGCGATCGAGGCCGCGGCGGACCGGGGCGTGCGGGTGCGCGTGCTCGTGGATCAGAGCTTCTACGGGAAGTACCCGGACTCGGTCGACCGGCTCGCGTCCCGGGAGGGGATCGAGGCGCGCCGGCTCGATATGAGCGCGCGGACGAAGGGCGTCCTGCACGCGAAGTACTTCGTGGTCGACGGCCGGGAGGCCTACCTCGGCAGCCAGAACTTCGACTGGCGAGCGCTCGCGCACATCCAGGAGATCGGCGTGCGGGTGCGGTCGGCCGAGATCGCGCGGGCGCTCGGGGATGTATTCGACGTCGACTGGGGCGTGGCGGGCGGCGCGGATCCGGCCGCGCGCGCGCGCGCCCGGCCCGCGGGCGCCGCGGCGCAGGTGTTCCCGCTGCGGGCGGTCCAGGGCGGCGCGCCCATTGCGATGACGCCGGTCGCGAGCCCGCCGGGGTGGCTGCCGGACGAGGCGCTGTGGGATCTGCCGCGGCTCCGGGCGATGATCGACGGGGCGCGGCAGAGCGTGCACGTGCAGCTCCTGAGCTACAGGACGCGGGCGCGCGACGGGTCGCCGTTCACGGAGCTCGACGAGGCGATGCGGCGGGCGGGCGCGCGGGGCGTGGACGTGCGATTGCTGGTGTCGCACTGGAGCACGAAGGCGGGCACGATCGAGGCGCTGCAATCGCTGGCGACGGCGCCGGGCGTCGCGGTCCGGCTGATCACGATCCCGCGCTGGTCGGGCGGCTTCATCCCGTTCGCGCGGGTGTCGCACGCGAAGTACATGGTGGTCGACGGCGCGTCGGCCTGGGTGGGGACGAGCAACTGGGAGGGCGATTACTTCACGCGGAGCCGGAACGTCGGGCTCGTCCTGGAGGGGGCCCCGGTCGCGGCGCGGCTCGACCGGATCTTCGAGGACGGGTGGTCGGGCCCGTACGCGGCGGCGGTGGATCCGGCGGGCCATTACGCGCCGCCGAGCGTCGACCGGGAGGCGCCTCCCGGAGATCGATAGGCGCGGGCGCTCGCGGCGGACGCCGGCGCCGAGTGACGCCGGTCAGCGCGACTTGACGGTCGTCCACGCCTCGTCGAAGAGCTTGATGGCGTCGCCGAGGTCGCGGTGCCCCTCGAGGCGGCTCATCGCGTCCTCGGGCGGGTAGATGACCGGGTTGGCCAGGTCCTCCGGCACGATGTGGGGCTTCGAGGCGGCGTTCGGGCTCGCGTACTTGACGAAGGCCGAGAGGCGCGCCCCGATCTGCGGCTCGAGGAGGAAATTCAGGAACTTGTAGGCCAGCTCCGGCTTCGGCGCCTTGGCCGGGATCACGAAGGTGTCCACCCAGATGATGGAGCCCTCCTTGGGCAGCACGTACGCGTACCGGTCCTTCTGCTCCGAGACCTCCTTGAGGGCGAAGCCGTTCCACATCACCGCGATGTCCGCGGTGCCGGACTTGACGTCCTGCACGCCCGCCATGCCCTTGAAGCCCAGGCACTTCGGGTTGCCCTTCGCCTCCTGGAGGATGCGACCCGCCTCGCGGAGATCCTCCGGCGACGTGCTGTTGCTGGAGCGCCCCATGTACTTGAGCACGCTCCCGAGCATGTCGCGCATCTCGTCGATCAGCACGAAGGTCCCGGCCGTCTTCTTCGGATCCAGGACCACCGCCCACGAGGGGTCCAGGTTGGGGAGCTTCTTCTTGTCATAGAAGAGCCCCACCGTGCCCCACTGGTAAGGGACCGCGTACTTGTTCCCGTTATCGAACTCGGGGCCCGAGAACCTCGGCGCGAGGTTCTTCAGGTTGGGGAGCTTCGAATGGTCGAGGGGGGCAATGAGGCCCTTCCGCGCGAACCTGGCCACGACCTGGCTCGCCGCCACGACCACGTCGTACTGGGCGTCCGCGCCGCTGTACGACAATTTACCTTCCATCTCCTCCGTCGACTCGTACGTGGTGATCCGGACGCGCGCGTTCTCCTTCTTCTCGAACTCGGCGACGACCTTCTCGTCGATGTACTCCGACCAGATGAACAGGCTCAGCTCCGCGGGCGCCGCAGGCTTCGGGGGCTCCGGCGGGGTCGCCTGCGGCTTCTCCTCCTTCTTGCTGGAGCAGCCGGCCAGCGCCACGAGCACGGCGACCAATGCGATGAAGATCGATATCTGAACCCGTCGCGACATTCCTAGTCCCTCCTCCACCGCGTGAGCTGCTCCGCCGTGAGCACCAGCCCGATCGTACCCAGCACGAACAGCGTCGATACCGCGAAGAGATCCGTTCTGAGACCGCGCATCTGTGAGTGGTACACGTAAATCGGGAGTGTCACCGATCCCGGCCCGCATGTAAAGAAGCTTATTACGAAATCGTTCAGTGAGAGCGTGAACGCGAGCGTCCCGCCGGCCACGATCGCGGGCCAGAGGAGCGGCAGGGTGACCCGCCGGAAGTGGTACGCCGATGTGGCATACAGATCCCGCGCGGCCTCGCTCAGCGTGGCTCCGATGAGGACGAGGCGGCTCCGCACGATGAGGGCGACGAACGCGATCTGGAGCGTCACGTGGCCGATGATCATCGCGGGGAGGCCGGGGTTGAACCACGGCGAGACGTAGCGCAGCACGTTGAAGGCCACGAGGAGGGCCGTCGCGAAGACGATGTCCGGGGTCACGACGGGCAGGTCTATCGCGGCGTCGAGCAGGCGGGCGGCGCGCTTCGACCACGGGGTGCGCTGGATGCCGATCGCGAGGAGCGTCCCGAGGATCGTGGCGATCAGCGTGGAGGCGGCGCCGAGCAGCAGGGTGTTGAGCGCGGCCTCGCGGACCTCGAAGGCGCGGCGGCTGACCTCCGGATCGGCCACGATCTGCAGGTACCAGCGGAGCGAGAAGCCCGCCCACACCGATCCCTTCTCGGCGCGGTTGAACGAATAGACGGCGACGGCGAACAGGGGCGCGTAGAGCAGCGCGAACACCAGGGACGCCACGGCGGAGAGCGCCGTACCATAACGACGGTTGCTCACGGCCGCGCGCCCCGCGACATCAGAGCAGCTCCACCGCCCTCTGCTGGCGGCGATAGGCGTAGGTGCAGAGCGTGGTGAACAGGATGAGCACCATGCTCAGCGCCGCGCCGTAGGGGATGTTGCGGCCCGGGCCGAACTGGTGGCTGATGAGGTTGCCGATCAGCCAGTGCTTCGCGCCGCCCAGCATGTCGGTGATGACGAACATGCCCATCGTGGGCACGAGCGTGAGCAGCACCGCGACGCTGAGCCCGGGCAGCGTCTGCGGCAGGATCGCCTGCCTGAACACGCGCGCCGGCGACGCATAGAGGTCCATCGCGGCCTCGACGATCGACCAGTCGAGGCGATCGACGTTGATATAGAGCGGCACGACGGCGAACGGGAGGCAGGCGGTGGTGGTCCCCACGATCACCGCGGGCCAGCCGGGGATGAGATCGCGCCCGGGCTCCGCCCAGCCGAGCCACGAGGCGATCTGCGCCGGCGGCAGGCGCGCGGAGAGCAGGAGCTTCCACGCGTAGGTGCGGATGACGAGGTTCGTGCAGAGCGGGACGATGATGAGCGAGAGCCACAGCGTGCGCCGCCGGGCCCGCGCGATAAAGAAGGCCACGGGGTAGGCCAAGAAGAGGCAGGCGATCGTGGTCACCAGCGCGAGCGCGAGGCTCCGGAGCAGGATGAACAGGTTCGCGCCCGAGACCCCGTCCGTGCCGCCGAGGCCGACGAGGCGGAGGAGCGACTCGAGCGTGAGCGTCCACGTGAGGCCGCCGTCGGGATCGCGCTCCAGGAACGCGACCCCGATCAGCACGGTGCAGGGGATCAGGAGGAACGCGGCCAGCCAGCCCAGGCCGCCCGCGATCAAGAGGCCGCCGCGGGTCAGGAGCGACCGCCGCGTGGTCAGGTCCCCATACCAGACGTCATGTCCACTCATCGACGAGCTCCAGCCCGCTCCCGGCAGGCATGGATGAAACCTATTGAACATTCGGGGCTCCGGGTCGCCTGGCGGCGCCCTGCGCCCCGAACCCCCGGTTGAACTCTTGACTCTCCGGATGGCCCGGGCGCCGCCTCAGAGGCGGCGCTCAGCGCACGCCGCGGCCCGGCGATGGCCCCGGGATCCAACGCAGAACATGGACCCATCGGTGATGTCAACCGCTTTCTACGCGGCGCGCGAGGCCGACATGGCGGCATCAGGGCGACCGCGTCGCTGCGCGTATGGGCTCCCCTGCTCAGCCTTGCACCTCCTTGCGGGGGGCCTCGTGGCGCGGCAATCGGCCGTAGAGCCAGGAGAGGTCCCTGAGCCGCCCGGCGAGGTCCGAGCGGAAGGGGTCGCCCTCGAGGCGCCAGCGCCAGTTGCCCGTCGTGACGGCGGGGTTGTTCATGCGCGCCTCGGAGCCGAGGGAGAGCACGTCCTGCATCGGGATGATCGCGATCCGGCCGACGGAGGTGAACGCGGAGTGGATGAGGTCCCAGGCGGCGTCGTCGCCCGAGACGCGGAGGTAGCGCTGGATGTGCGTGCGGACGTGGGGCTCGGCGGCGCGCCAGAAGCCCAGGGTGGTGTCGTTGTCGTGGGTGCCGGGGTAGACGACGCTCTCGACGGTGTGGTTGTGCGGGAGGTGCGTGTTCTCCGCGTCGCCGCCGAATGCGAACTGGAGGACGCGCATGCCGGGGAGGCCCGCCGCGTCGCGGAGCTCGACGACCTTGCCGTCGATGATGCCGAGGTCCTCGGCGATGAGCGGGAGCTTGCCCGAGTGGCGCTCGATCGCCTCGAAGAACTCGAGCCCGGGGCCGTCGTTCCAGCGGCCGCCGCGGGCGTCGGGGGCGCCGAAGGGCACGGACCAGTAGGCGGCGAAGGCGCGGAAATGGTCGATGCGGACGATATCGGTCTGCGCGAGCGCGCGGGCGAGGCGGCGGCGCCACCAGAGGTAATCGTCGTCGGCCATCCTGTCCCATCGGTAGATGGGGTTGCCCCAGAGCTGGCCGAGCTCGCTGAAGTAATCGGGCGGGACGCCGGAGACCTCGGTGGGCACGCCGTCCTCGTCGAGGTGGAAGAGGTCGGGGTGGGACCAGACGTCGCAGCTGTCGCGATCGACGTAGATCGGGATGTCGCCGATGACGCGGACGCCGCGGGCGTGGGCGTAGGCGCGGAGCTCGGCCCACTGGCGCTCGAAGAAGAAGAGCGTGACGGCGACCTCCTCGATCTCGGCGGCGAGGTCCTTCTTCGCGGCGGCGATGGCGTCGGGGTCGCGGTCGCGGAGCGGGCGCTCCCACTCCCAGTACGCCTTGCCGCCGCGCCGGCGCTTCAGGACCGCGAAGAGGGCGGCGTCGGCCGCCCAGGCCTCGCGGGCGCGGAAGGCGCGGTACTCCTCGGCGAGCGGGTGCGAGGGCGCCGCGAGCAGGCGGCGCGCGGCGCGCTCGAGGCGGGGCTCCTTGAACGCGCGCACGGCGTCGTAATCGATGAGCGCGCCGGGCGGGAGCGCGGGCGGGTGCAGGTCCGCGTCGTCGAGCAGGCCCTGGCCGTGCAGGGCGATGAGGTCGACGAGCAGCGGGTTGCCGGCGAGCGCGGACCAGCAGACGTAGGGGCAGTTGTTGCCCGTGGGGCCGAGCGGCAGGACCTGCCAGAGGCTGAGCCCGGCCGAGGCGAGCCAGTCGACGAAGCGGCGGGCCGAGGCGCCGAGGTCGCCCATTCCGTGCGGGCCGGGCAGCGAGGTCGGGTGGAGGAGGATGCCCGCCTCGCGGCGGCCCTCGAGGGGTCGTGTGTCCACTGGGGAGCTCATTGGATGCGCGGCGGCATACCACGTCCAGCTCGGGAGTGGATCGCGGCGCTAGGAGGGCTGCGGATCGCCGGTGCGCGGGGTGGGCGCCGGATCGGCGGCGCCCGCCAGCCTCCGGCGGCGCCAGCCGCGGAGGCGCTCGGCCCACGCCTCGCGCCACGCGGCGAGGTCCTTGGCGAGCCAGCCGCCCTTGCCGCGGCCGGTGATCTCGCGGAGCAGGATGGCGGCCTGGCCGTGGCCGATGCGGCGGGCGTAGAGGTCGCGCATGACCGCGCGGGCGCGGCGCGTGCGGCGGATGGAGTCGAGGTGGTCGACGAGCTGCTCGACGCGCAGGAGGATCTTGGCGCCGGCGCCGGCCTTGCCGACGACGGTGAGCGCGGTGGTCTTCTCGCGATCGAGCGCCTCCAGGCGGCGGATCGCGCCCTCGATGAGGTTCGCGTGCTCGCTCCAGTCGCCGCCGGCGTCGCGGGCGACGCGCAGGGCCTCGAGGGCCTCGCGGCAGTCGATGAGGCTGAAGTCGGAGTACGAGAGCAGCCAGGTGAGGACCTCGCGGCGCGCGGCGGGGTTCTTCTTCATGCGCTCGAGCGAGCTGCGGACGCGGTCCATCGAGAGCCAGCGGTAGACGAAATCGAGGCCGGTGCCCTTGATGTTCTGCGAGCCCATGAGGCGCGCGTCGAAGCCGGGCGGGATCTCGCGCGTGATGAAGTCGACGACCTTGTCGCCCTTGGCGTCGGCGTTCCAGAGCACGGCGATGCGATCGAGGAAGAGCTCGCGGTACGCCGCGCGGAAGGCCTCGTTGGCGCCCGCGTCGTCGCCGCGATCGAGCGCGGCGACCACGTCGGCGCGGGCCTTCGCGGCGCGGCCGAGGCGGCGGACGCGGCGGGCGGCGTGCTCGATCACGTCGGGGCGCAGGTCCTCGGGCTCGCCGGACGCGGGGCGCGGCTCGCCGGACGAGGGACCTGCGCCGGGCTTGTGCGCGTCGAGGGCGGCCTTGAGCGCGGCCTCGACGGCGGCGGGCTCGGGGCCGCGATCGAGGCCGAGCGAGGCCACGATCTCGGCGGCGCGCGCCTCCTCGAGGGGCACCGCGCGGAGCATGCGGAGGAGGTCGTCGGCGAGCGCGCCCTCGCGGGCGGGGACGCCGACGCGCCTCATGTTCTCGTCGAAGCGGGCGAGCGCGCGGTCCTTGCCGCCGTCGCCGGTGATGACCATGTCGCGGAGGCGCAGGTCGAGGCCCTCGGTGATGAACTGCATCATGCCGCCGAGGTTGGTGTTGATCAGCACGACGTGATCGACGCCGATGTCCTCCACGATGATCTGCGCGAACACGCGCGAGCGGGCGACGCGATCGGCGCGGTTGTTGACGACCATCACGGTGGCCTTGCCGGGGGCGACGTCGGGGTCGTGCTTGTCGAACGCGAGGCGGGTCCAGTTGGAGATGAAGCCGGCGCGCTCGTTCGCGCTCATCCCGTTCGAGAACGTGAGCTTGCGGCCGCGGTACATCACGGTCGGGTAGGTCTTGAGCACCCCGAGATCGAGGATCACGTGGTCGGCGATCTCGACGAGCGCGAGCTCGCGATCGACGCCGAAGTGCTCGGCGAGGGCGAGGATCAGCGCGACGTTGCGCGGGTGCTCCTGGTAAGGGAGCCGCTCGAGCAGGTCGACGGGGAGCAGGTCCGCGTCGAGCGGGGGCACGGCGACGAGGTCGGTGCCGCGGCGCTTCGCGGCGTCGCGGAGCAGCGGGAGCATCTGCTCCTCGGTGGTGAAGGTCTTGCCGCCGGTGGGCATGAACCGGGCGATCACGCGCGCGACGTCCTCGCCGCCGGGCCCCTGGATGTCCTCGTGATCCGGGTAGGCGTTGGTCAGCGTGGTGATCTCGTCCTGCATCCACTCGGAGCAGAGCGTGTCGACGAAGAGCGGCTGGAGCGCCATGCACTCCCACAGGAAGACCTGCGCGCGGAGGTCCCGCGCGGTCGCGAGCACGTTGCGCTGCTCCCAGATCGTGGCCTTGTCGTAGGGGCGGTAGATGAAGATCTCGCCGGCGGGCAGGTCGCGCATCGCGTGGATGAACATCGCCTCGCAGCCGGTGGTCTTGACGACGACGTCGTAGCGGAGCGCGTGGAAGAGCGCGGCCTTGAGGCGCTCGGAGCCGCTCTTGCCGCGGGTGCCCCAGCCGCCGACGGTGAGCGGGACGGCGCGGCGGGCGCGCTCGATCGCGCTCATGATCCACGCGGCGCGCAGGATCAGGTACGCGAGGACGAACCAGACGATCCAGGCGAGATCGGTGGGATCGTTGCCCGAGGGCGAGACGAGGTACGAGGCGAAGCCGTCGAACCAGACGGGCAGGAAGGGGAGCGCGGGCGCGGCGGCGCCCTGAGCGGCGCCCTGAACGGCAGAAGCGCCGAGGTACTTCAGCGCGAGCAGCGGGGCGATGCGGAAGCGGCGGCCGCCGATCTCGGCCTCCGTGTCGCCGACCTTCACCTCGAAGCCGAGCTCGGCGATGAGGTCCGCGTAGCGCCGCTGCTCGGCGGGCTCGGCGGCCATGAGCGATCGGGAGCGGGCCTGGGCGATGCGCTCGTAGCGCAGGGTGAGCAGGGCGCGGGCCTTGATGCGCGCGAAGAGGCGCTCGGGCCCGCGGACGGTGAGCGTGCCGGAGGCGGTGATCAGGCGGACCTCGCCGCGGGCGAGGCCCGACGTGGCGAGCAGGTCGTCGACGCGCGGCAGGACGGCGCCCCAGCCGCCGACCTCCGGGTGCACGTGGCGCTCGCCGGGCACGCGGGTGGGGGTCACCTCGGCCATGCCGATGGGCGGGGCGATGAGCTCGCCGGCGGGGACGCGGCCGCTCGTGTGGGTGTAGCCCTTGCGCTTGTCGGGCATGGGCGTGCGGATCTCGTGCACGAAGCGCCAGAGCCGGAAGCCGCGCGGCTCGCCGCGGGTGACGATCCAGCGGCCGGGGCGGGCGCGGCGGAGCGAGACCGTCATGTCGCCGCGGGCGGCGACCGCGAGCGCGCGCTCGACGTCGCGCGAGGAGGCGTCCTCCGGGAGATCGACGCGGGCGCTCTCGCCCTCGAGCAGGCCGAAGGTGGCGTCGAGGATGGCGTGGCGGACGCGATCGGCGGCCGGGCGGCCCTCGACCTCGATCACGCGGAGCACGGCGGCGGCCTCGTCGGCGAGCTCGGGCTTGATGTCGGGCCGCGCGGCGAGCTCGGCGAGGGCCTCGGCGAAGGCGTCGGGCGCGAGCGCGGCGTAGGGGCCGGCGCAGAGGGTGCGCGCGGCCTCGAGCGCGACGCGGATCACGAGCGGCGGCGCGGGGCTCGGGGCGGCGGAGAGCGCGCGCGCGACCGCGACCTCGGCGTGCGGCGCGGCGGCGGGCTCGGTGCGCGCCTTCCGGGCGAGCTCGCGGAGCGCGAGGCCGCGGACCCGCGGGGAGGCGTCGTCGTGCGCGATGGACACGGCGCGGGCGTACGTGTCGTCGTGGCCGAGCGCGACGAGCTGCCGGGCGAGCTCCTGGCGCACGTGCTCGCTCGGATCGTCGTGCGCGATCCAGAGCGCCGAGAGCGCGTCGAGCGCGACCGGATCGGCGGGCGCCGCGCTGAGGCGCAGCGAGGAGTCGCGCGCGCGCTCGCCGTCGCCGTCGCCCTGCGCGGGCTGCGCGCCGCCGCCGGCGCGCTCGCGCACGGTGCAGGGCGGGAAGCCCGCCGCTCCGCTCGGGAGAGAAGGGGCCGTCTCCGGCAAGAGCATTGTTGATATCC
>CAYQYG010000150.1:0-17955 GCA_964421485.1 uncultured Polyangiaceae bacterium
GACGCCTCCGCCTGCGCCCGCGGCAGCTCCGCCTCGGCCGCCGAGAGCCGCGCCTCCGCGTCCGCGAGCGCCTCCTCGGCCGCCGGGCGCGCCGGGTTCGCGATCGTGCTCCGCCCGCAGACGTAGAGGCACGACCGCACCTCGGACGCCTCGTCGTGCCGGTACGCGTAGCGCTCGAGGCCGCCCGAGATCTTCACGCCCGGCCTCGCGCGCGTGTCCTTCGCGCCCTCCGCGTCCGCGGCGATCACCTCGAGGGGCAGCGCCGGATCCACCGCTCGCCGCAGCCGCTCCGCGCGGAGCCCCGCCACGAGATCCGGGGCCGACCCGTCCCCCGAGAACGGCCCGATCACCGCCGTGAACGTCACCGCCTCCCGGAGCGCGCGCGAGAGCTGCCCCACCCGCGCGGGCGCGTCGCGGTACCCCGGCACGTAGAGCGCCGACGCCGCGGTCTCGAGCAGCGCGTTGCCCAGCCGCCCCTCGCGCTCGAACGCCTCTCCCCGCGCGTACGCCTCGCCCGCGAGCCGTTGCCGTATCCCCGAGTCGAGCTGCTGCGCCCGCGCGTCCCACGGCGCGGCCCGCAGCGCCAGCGTGGTCAGATCGAGCGCCCGCCGCGCGTCTCCCGCCGCGACGAGCTGCTCCGCCAGATCGAGCGTCCGCGCCCCGGCCTCGGCCGTCGCCTGCCGCGCCTCCACGCTCGCCGGATCGAGGCTCGCCGCCTCGGTCGCGAGCGCCAGCGCCCCCGGCGCGTCCCCCTGGGCGAGCGCCGCGCGCGCCCGCCGGACGCGCTCCGCCGCCTGTCCCCTCCGCGCCCAGGCGAGCCGCATCGCCGCCTCGGGGCTCCCTGGGTCGAGCGCGACCGCCCGCTCGTACTCGGCCGCCGCCAGGTCCCACTGGCCCTGACGGGCGAGCTCGTCCGCCCTCCCGATCGCCTTCGCGTAGGCGCCCCCGCATCCGAGGGCGAAGATCACGGGGAGCACGAGCAGGATCCGGCGGAAACGCATGACGGGGAGCGACGACCCCTGCCGCCCTGTATTCACCCGCACGGGCGCTCGGCCCCCTCGAGCGCCCTCGCGGGTGGGTCGCGGGCCGGTTTCGTACTAGATAGGCGCGCATGTGCGGAGTGTTCGGGATCTTCGGCCACCCCGAGGCGGCCAACATGGCCTACCTCGGCTTGCACGCGCTCCAGCACCGGGGCCAGGAGTCGTCGGGCATCGTCACCGCCGACGGCGAGCGCCTCCACAGCCACCGATCGATGGGGCGCGTGCAGGACGGGTTCACGCCCGCGGACCTCGCCCGCCTCTGCGGCGACCGCGCGATCGGCCACGTCCGGTACTCCACGGCCGGCGGCTCCCACCTCCGGAACGCCCAGCCCATCGGCGTCGACTACGCCCACGGGTCCATCGCCGTCGCCCACAACGGCAACCTCACGAACTTCGAAGCCCTCCGCGAGCGCCTCGAGGCCCGCGGCTCGATCTTCCAGACCGCGAGCGACACCGAGACCATCGTCCACCTCATCGCCATCAGCGCCGAGCCCACCGCCGAGGGCCGCATCGCCGAGGCGCTCGCCCAGGTCGAGGGCGCGTACTCCCTGCTCTTCCTCGACGAGCGCCAGCTCATCGCCGTCCGGGATCCCATGGGCATCCGCCCCCTCTGCCTCGGCGCGCTCGACCGCGGCGGCGGCGCCGTCGCCCACGTCGTGGCCAGCGAGCCCACCGCCTTCGATCTGATCGGCGCGCGCAGGGTCCGCGACGTCGCCCCCGGCGAGATGATCATCATCGACGCCTCCGGCGTCCGCTGCCGGTCCCCCTTCCCTGCCCGCGCGCGGAAGATGTGCCTCTTCGAGTACGTCTACTTCGCGCGCCCCGACTCCACCCTCGAGGCCGCCAGCGTCTACGAGGTCCGCAAGGCCCTCGGCCGCCGCCTCGCCGAGGAGCGGCCCGTCGCGCCCGGCCCCGACCTCGTCGTCATCCCCGTCCCCGACTCCGGCCTCCCCGCCGCGATCGGCTTCGCCGACCGCGCCGGCGCGCCCTTCGAGATGGGCCTCATCCGCAGCCACTACGTCGGCCGCACCTTCATCGAGCCCCAGCAGTCGATCCGCCACTTCGGCGTCCGGCTCAAGCTCAACCCGAACCGCGCCGCCATCGCCGGCAAGCGCGTCATCGTCGTCGACGACTCGATCGTCCGCGGCACGACCAGCCGCAAGATCGTCAAGATGATCCGCGACGCCGGCGCCCGCGAGGTCCACGTCCGCATCTCGAGCCCCCCCACCCGCTGGCCCTGCTTCTACGGCATCGACACGCCCACCCGCGCCGAGCTCATCGCCTCCACCCACGAGGTCGAGGAGATCGGCAAGTACCTCACCGCCGACTCCATCGGCTACCTCACGCTGGAGGGCCTCGTCGACTCGGTGCGCTCCGTCGAGGCGCGCGGCCGGCCGGCCAGCCCGCCCCAGCCGGACACCTACTGCCACGCGTGCTTCTCGGGCGGCTACCCGATCCCCTTCACGCCGCGGCCGGCGCGGCACCTCCGGATGGTGAACGGTTGACGCGACGCCCGAGCGGCGGTGAGGTGGATCCATGACGCAGGGCAGCGCGCGCGACGCCCCGGCGGGACCGGCCGCCGCGAACGATCTCTTCGCCCGCGTCCCCGGCTCGGTCTCCATCTACGAGATGAGCCCGCGCGACGGCCTCCAGAACGAGGCCGCGCTGATCCCGATCGAGGGCAAGCGCCGCCTCATCGAGGCGCTGGTCGCCGCGGGTCTCCGGCGCATCGAGATCACGAGCTTCGTCTCGCCCAAGTGGGTCCCGCAGCTCGCGGACGCCGAGGAGCTCGCCCGCACCATGCGCCCGCCCGAGGGCGTCACGTTCGGCGCGCTCTGCCCGAACGCCCGCGGCCTGGAGCGCGCGCTCGCCGCAGGCCTGCGCGAGATCTCCGTCTTCCTCAGCGCGAGCGAGAGCCACAACCGCGCCAACGTGAACAAGTCGATCGCCGACACGCTCGCCGTCTTCTCGGAGATCGTCCCCCCCGCGCGCGAGGCCGGCCTCCGCGTGCGCGCCTACGTCTCCACCGTCTGGGGCTGCCCGTACGAGGGCGACGTGGATCCCGCGAAGGCCCTCTCGATCGCGGAGCGGCTGATCGAGCTCGGCTGCTACCAGGTCTCCCTCGGCGACACGATCGGCGTCGGCACCCCGCGCCAGACCGGCGAGATCGTCCGCCGCTTCCTCGACGCGATGCCCGCGGAGCGCTTCGCCCTGCACCTGCACGACACGCGCGGCACCGCGCTCGCGAACGTCCTCGTCGGCCTGGAGCTCGGCGTGCGGGATTTCGACGCCGCGGTCGCGGGCGTCGGCGGCTGCCCCTACGCGCCCGGCGCGGCCGGCAACGTGGCCACCGAGGACCTCGTGTTCGCGATGCACGGCATGGGCATCGAGACGGGCGTCGATCTCGACAGGCTGATCGAGGCCGGCCACGTGGCCGAGCAGGTGATCGGCCGCCCCTTGCCCGGCAAGGTGCACCGCGCCGGCCCCTTCCGCCTCCGCCGCGCGCCCACGCGGAGCTGACGCGCGCCGGCGCCGGGATGCGCGCCGGCGGCGTCGCGACGCTGCCAAGGCCCTCGCCATCGCCTCGAGGATCGCTACCATGGCCCCCATGCCGCGCCGCCCGCTGCTCCTCTTGATGGCCCTCAGCGCGCCCGCCCCGGCCCTCGCGCTGGCCGCCGGCTGCGGCGACACCGTCGTCGTCGGCGGCAATCCGGGCGGCTCCGGCGCCGGCGCGGGCACCGGCGGGGACGGCCCCACGGGCGGCGCCGGCGCCGGCGGCAAGGACGGCGGCAAGGACGCGCTCCAGGAGTACGAGGACCCCGGCTGCCCCGACTCCGGACCGGCGCCGACCGATTTCCAGTGCGACCCGTACCACCAGAACAACGGCGACTGCGCGCCGGGAGAGGGCTGTTACATCTTCGTCCACTACCCGGAGCCCGGCGAGGTCTGCGGCCAGGAGATCTACGGCGCGCTCTGCGCCCCGGCAGGCTTCGGCGGCCAGGGCGCCCCGTGCAACGGCGCGTTCGATTGCCAGGGCGGGTTCGTCTGCGTCGTCACCGGCGCCGGCAATCAATGCATCCAGCTCTGCCCCCTGGCCGGCAATGACGGCTGCCCCCCGGGCCTCGTCTGCGAGCCGATCGACGTCGAGGGGTTCGGCGGATGCCTCTAGAACGAATGGAACGAAGGCGGGAGGCAATGCGGCGTGCCCGGAGCGCCCGCGGTCTGGCCGGATCGAGGTGGCTCATCCCCGGCGCCGCCTTCACCCTCGCCGGGCTCGCGCTGGCCGGCGGCTGCGGCGGCCGCACCGGCCTCGGCAGCCCCCCGCCCGCCCCGCCCAGGGCCTGCTACACCGACGAGGACTGCGGCGCCGCGGACTCATGCAACCCCCAGCGCTGCCAGCTCCCCGACGGCGACGGCGCCTCCGACAGCGACGGCGGCGGCGGCGCGGCCGCCCGCCCGAAGGGGATCTGCGTCCAGGCCGAGCCCGTCGACTGCGACGACAACGACCCCTGCACCCGCGACGATTGCGACCCCGCGACGGGCGCCTGCCGCTACGGCCTCGCCACGCTCGACAGCGACGGCGACGGCCACCGCGCCCCCCTCCCCGGCCAGGCCCCGGGCGCCCCCGACGCCTGCGGCGACGACTGCAACGACACCAGCGCCGCCGCCTATCCCGGCGGCGTCGAGATCTGCGACGGCGTCGACAACGACTGCGACGGCACCGTCGACAACGGCGCCACCTTCGTCCCCCAGGGCGGCGCCGTCCGCGTCTCCACCGACGCCGTGGACCCCGCCGGCACCGGCGGCCTCGCCTGGAGCGGCGCCTCGTATGCCGCGGTCTACACCGGCACCATGGACGGCTTCAGCGTCTTCCGCTCGATGCTCGCCCCCGCCGGTGACGTCCTCCCGCCCGGCGAGGGCGTGCTCACCCCCGCGAACGGCGACGCCTCCGGCGGCGCCGTCGTCTGGGTGGGCGATCGCTACGGCGTCACCTGGCAGGACCGGCGCGACGGCGATTACGAGGTCTACTTCTCGCTGCTCGACGTGAACGGCGACAAGGTCGAGGGCGGCGACAAGCGCCTCACGTTCGCGCCCGGCTTCTCGATCAACGCCTCCCTCGCCTGGAACGGCGGCGAGTTCATCCCCGTCTGGCAGGACGACCGCGACGGCCTTTTCAACCTCTATGCCCAGCGCATCGACGTCGGCGGCAACCCCATCGGATCGAACGTCCCGCTCACCGACAACTCGACCGGCTTCGGCAACGAGGGCCCCTCGGTCGCGGCCGGCACGCAGGGCATCGGCGTCACCTGGACCGTGGGCGACGCGACCACCCATTTCATCCAGTTCCGGACCTTCTCCGCCGACCTCGCCCCCGCCTCCCCGCCCCTCTCGCTCACCACCGGCACCACCGAGTCCGTCTACCCCACGGTCATCTGGAACAGGGACCGCTACGTCGTCGCCTGGTACGACAAGTCCGCGTCCCCCAAGGGGATCTACGCCGCCGCCGTCTCCGAGCAGGGCGACCTGCTCACGCCCCCCAAGCCGATCACGAACCCTGGCCCGTTCCGCTCGCGCTACCCGTTCCTGCGCCCGCTCGGCGATCGCGTGCTGGCGGTCTACTCCGACGATCGCGACCAGAACGCCGGCTACGAGCTCTACTCGGTGATGGTGAGCGCGGCGCTCGATCCGATCGGCCCCGAGCAGCGCCTCACGTTCGCCGCGCAGGACAGCGTCTACCCCGTCGCCGCATTCGGCCCCGGCGGCGACGTCGGCATCCTGTTCCGCGACGATCGCCAGAATGGCGAGCACCACATGTTCTTCACCCGCCTCGGCTGCGTCACCACGACGCCCTGACCTGCTGGATCCGTGCGGGGCCCGGAAAGCCGCTTGCCGCGCGCCCTCGCCTCCGTCTATCTCTGGGCGGATGAAGGACGCGCGCCGCTCCCTCCCCTCGCCTCGATCGCCGCGCCGGCGAGCCCCGCGCTCGCCGGCGGTGGCGGGCTGCTCGGCCGGGGCGAGGCGAGCGAGCCGCTGGAGGAGACCTTCACGGCGCAGCCGGCGCCCGATCCCCGGCGTGAAGAACCCGTGTCCTGCGACCCTGTGAGGCGGCGATGACGATGAAGAATGGCATGAGCGGTCAGTGGTTCCGTCGCGCGGCGGCGCTGGCGATCGTCGGCGCGGCGGCGAGCACGAGCTGCGGTCAGCTCGGCTCGGTGAGCGGCGCGATGTGCCCGGAGCTCAAGGGCCCCGGGGACGTGCTGAGCGCGAATTTCTCCGCGAACGCGAGGGTGAACGCGAAGGTGCGGGCGTTCGTGCAGGCGGCCAAGGACATGGCCGACGTGTCGGTCGCCATCGAGGGCGAGGTGGCCGCCGCCTGCAAGCGGATGGGGGCCGATCTCGGGATCCCGCCGGCCCAGATGAAGGCGAAGAAGGAGACCGGCGGGAAGGCGAGCGGCGCCTG
Organism: uncultured Polyangiaceae bacterium; assembly: GCA_964421485.1. Classification (GTDB taxonomy): domain Bacteria; phylum Myxococcota_A; class Polyangia; order Polyangiales; family Polyangiaceae; genus CAYQYG01. The sequence continues at coordinate 6,502 of CAYQYG010000150.1, forward strand.
CGCGGCGGTGGCGGCCGCGATCGACGGGATCCTGCGGCAGGGGATCCAGGTGCAGGTGTCGGTGACGCCGCCGCAATGCCAGGCGAGCGCGCAGGCGGAGGCGCGCTGCCAGGGGACGTGCGACGTGCAGGTGGATCCGGGGCAGATCGTGGCGCAATGCACGCCGGCGAGGCTGTCGGGGTACTGCCAGGGGCGGTGCATCGGCCGGTGCGACGGGCGCTGCAACGGGGTGTGCCGCGGGCAATGCTCGGCGGTGGACGCGCAGGGGCGCTGCGTGGGTCAATGCAATGGCGAGTGCGACGGCGGGTGCGACGCGACCTGCCACGCGCAGTGCCAGGGGACGTGGCAGGCTCCGCAATGCGAGGGGATGGTGCGGCCGCCGAGCGCGGACGCGGAGTGCAACGCGAGCTGCCGCGCCCACGCCGACGTGAACGCGTCGTGCACGCCGGCGCTGGTGCAGGTGCGGGCGGGGCAGAACGTCGAGATGGCGGCGCGGCTGGCGGCGACGCTGCAGGCGAACCTGCCGGCGCTGCTGCACGCGGAGCTGGCCCTGGGGCGGCGGCTGATCGGGGACGCGCAGGTGGTGGCGCAGGTGGGCGGGCAGCTCCCGCGGATCATCGGGAAGGCGGGGATGCACGCGCTGTCGTGCGTGGGGGCGGCGGCGGAGGCCTCGGCGAAGGCTTCCGTGAGGATCAACGTGAGCGTGAGGGCGAGCGCCAGCGTGACGGGGAAGGTGGGGGCGAGCAGCGGGTAGGCGATTGCGGGGTGGCGGCGGCGGAGCAGGCTGAAGGGTCGCCCTCGGCGCAGCGAACCCCGACCACGTCACGAGTTTTCCTGTATGCTCCCGCGCATGATCGAACCGAACCACCCCTCCCGAGCGGAGGGCCAAGCTCATGAGCATTGAATCCTGCGGCGTCTGCGGCGGCGACGGCCGCATCGCCAACTCGTTCTCGGGCAGCACCGCCACCTGCCCGGGGTGCCATGGCACCGGCCGGCGCTCGGATGACGCCCTGTTCCGTGACGTCACCAAGACCAAGCCCTCCCACTACCGGCAGGCGAACAAGCCGGCGGCCGTCGAGAAGCCGTCAGGGCCTGCGACGTTCGAGGGCACCCAGCTCGCCAAGGAGGTGAGCGAGTGCCCGAACCTCTCCAGCGGGACGAAGGCCAAGCTCACGCTCGAGATCGTCGAGCACGAGGCCACCCACGGGAAGTGTACGCAGACCTTCATCAAGAAGGTCAGGAAGCAGCTCCGCGCCGCCGGATCCTGATCGGCGGCGAACAGCCGCGAGACCCAGGCCCGATCGCGCTCGTTCAGGCAGGATGGTGGTGGGGGCCATCCCTTCCCGCGAGACGCCATTTATTTCCACCTCCGCCGCCGATTTTTTTGGCAGGCGCGCGACGTGGACGCCGGCGCCATCATGGCGCGACGGCGCTTCCCTGGACGGCGCGGCCGCGCTACAAGCCGCGGTCCAGGAGGGATGACATGACCTCGATCCTGCTCGCCGTCGCGACACGCAAAGGCCTCTGGTTCTACCGCAGCACCGATCGGCGCACCTGGACCGTCGACGGACCGCACCACTTCGGCAGCATCGTCCACCACGCGGTGCTGGATCCGCGCGACGGGCGCACGCTGCTCGCGGCGACGCGCACCGGGCACCTGGGGCCGGCGTTGATGCGCTCGCTGGACGGCGGCCGCACCTGGTCGCAGGCCCGCTCGGGGCCGGCGTTCGTGAAGGGCGAGCCGCGCGGCCGCGCCGTCGACCACGTCTTCTGGCTGACGCCGGGGCACGAGAGCCAGCCGGGGGTATGGTACGCGGGCACGTCGCCGCAGGGGCTGTTCCGCAGCGAGGACGGCGGCGATACCTGGGCGCCGGTCGCGGGCTTCAATGACCATCCGGACCAGCAGCAATGGGTCCACGGCGACCAGGATCAGACGCCGGACGGCGGCAAGACGCACTCGGTGCTGGTCGACCCGCGCGATCCGGCGCACCTGTACCTGGGGCTCTCCGGCGGCGGCTTCTTCGAATCGCGCGACGCGGGCGCGTCCTGGCAGCCGCTCAACGCCGGGGTGGCGATGGACTTCGCGCCGCCCTTGCCGGACGGCGGCGAGTATCCCTTCGGGCACGATCCGCACTGCGTGCAGCTGCACCCGCTGCGGCCGGATCGGCTGTGGCGGCAGGACCACTGCGGCATGTACCGCCTGGACCGCGACCAGGGCGACCGCTGGCAGCGCGTGGGCCGGGCGATGCCGGCGGAGATCGGCGACATCGGCTTCCCGATCGCGGTGCACCCGCGCGACCCCGACACGGCCTGGGTCTTCCCGATGGACGGCACCTCCGTCTGGCCGCGCACGAGCCCCGGCGGGCGGCCCGCCGTCTATGGCACGCGCGACGGCGGCGCGTCCTGGAAGCGGCTCGACAATGGCTTCCCCGGGGAGCAGGCCTGGTGGACGGTCAAGCGCCAGTGCCTCGCGGCGGACGGCGGCGACCCGGTGGGCCTGTACCTGGGCACGACCAGCGGCGAGCTGTGGGCGAGCACGGACGAGGGCGCCCATTTCACCCGCATCGCCGCGCACCTGCCGCACATCTATTCGGTCACGGTGGGGACGCCGGCATGACCCGGGTCCTCTTGCCGACGCACCTGCGCAGCTACACCGCGGGCGAGGCCGAGGTCGAGGCGCAGGGGCAGACGCTCGGCGAGGTGCTGGCCGACGTGGAGGCGCGACATCCCGGCTTCCTGGTGCGCATCGTCGACGAGCAGGACCGCATCCGGCCGCACGTCAAATGCTTCGTCGCCGGCGAGCAGGCCCGGGACCTGGGGGTGGCGGTGACCGGAGAGGTGCAGATCATCGCGGCGCTCTCCGGGGGATGAGCGGAGAAGAGAAGAGAGAGAATCACAGGGAGGCGCAATGACGACGACGCGGACGCCGAATGCTCGGGAGCGCGCGGCCAGGGGGGCGGCGACCCTCCTCGCCTGCGCGCTGGCGTGGGGTTGCCAGGGCTCCCCGTCGGGCCCGGGGCCGGCCGGATCCGCGGCGCCCGGCGGATCCGCCGCGCCCGCCGGCGCGGGCGCGGCGTTCACGGTCGGCCTCGTGCTGGTCGGCCCGTGGAACGACAAGGGGTGGAACCAGGCCCATTACGAGGGGATGAAGGACGCCCTCGCGAAGGTGCCCGGCGCCCGCCTCGAGTACGTCGACAAGGTGAACCCGTCCGATCGCCCGAACGTGAAGGGCGCCCAGGTCGGCGAGGACCTCATCTCGCGCGGCGCCAGGCTCGTCGTCTTCGACTCGGACGATTACGCCGACGACGCGCTCGAGACCGCGCGGAAGCACCCGGAGGTGGCGGTCATTCACATCTCCGGCGACTACGCGTGGAAGGAGGGGAAGAGCTACAAGGCCCAGCCGAACCTCGGCAACCTCATGGGCCGGGTCGAGGAAGGCAACATGATCGCCGGGTGCGCCGCCGCGCTCGGCACGGAGACCGGCAAGATCGGCTTCCTCGGCCCGCTCGTGAACGACGAGACCCGCCGCCTCGTCTCCGCGGCCTACCTGGGCGCGAGGCATTGCTGGGAGAAGTACCGCAAGAAGAAGCCCGAGGAGCTCACCTTCAAGGTCACCTGGATCGGGTTCTGGTTCAACATCCCCGGGGTCACGCTCGATCCCACCAAGGTCGCCGACGACTATTACAACGGCGGCTTCGACGTGGTGATGACCGGCCTCGACACCCCGGAAGAGGCCGTGCAGGCGAAGAAGGCGGCAGAGGCCGGCAAGAAGGTCCGGTACGTGCATTATGATTACAAGGGTGGCTGCGAGATCGCCCCGGACCTCTGCCTGGGGGTCCCCTATTACAACTGGACGCCGCCGTACCTCGACGCGATCCGGAAGGCGCGCGAGGGGAAATTCGCCGGCGAGTTCCTCTGGCCGGGGCCCGATTTCAAGGACCTGAACGGCGAGGGGTCGGTCATCGGGTTCGTCGCCGGCAAGGCGCTCGGCGAGCGCAAGGCGAATCTCGACGAGATGATCAAGGCGCTCGGCGACGGGAGCCTGAACCTCTACACCGGGCCGATCAAGTTCCAGGACGGGACCGACTTCCTGAAGCCGGGCGAGGTCGCGACGCCCCGGCAGATCTGGTACATGCCGCAGCTCGTCGCGGGGATTGACGGGCCCAGCAAGTAGCCTGTCCGCCATGCGCGTCGAGATCGCCCACGTCTCCAGGCGCTTCGGCCCCGTCCGGGCGAACGACGACGTCTCGCTGACGATCCAGGCCGGATCCATCCATGGGCTGCTCGGCGAGAACGGCGCCGGGAAGAGCACCCTCGTCCGGATCCTGGGCGGCCTGATCGCGCCCGACGCGGGCGAGATCCGGCTCGACGGCGCGGAGGTCGCGCTCGGGACCCCTGCCCGGGCGCTCCGCGCCGGCATAGGCATGCTGCACCAGGAGCCGCTCGATTTCCCGCAGCTCACGGTGCTCGAGTCGTTCCTCGCCGCCCGCCCCGGGCCCTTCTTCCTGCAGCGCGGCGACGCCGCGCGGGAGCTCACCGCCCTCGCCGCCCGTTCCGGGCTGCGAGTCGACCCCGGCGAGCAGGTCGCGCGCCTGTCGCTGGGCCAGCGGCAGCAGATCGAGCTCCTCCGGCTCCTCTCGCTCGGCGCGAGGACGCTGATCCTCGACGAGCCCACCACGGGCATCTCGGACGCGCAGCGAGAGGCCCTGTTCGCCGCGCTCCGGCGCCTCGCGGCCGAGGGACGTTCGATCGTCCTCGTGTCGCACAAGCTCGCGGACGTCGAGGCCCTCTGCGATCGGGTCACCGTGCTCCGGCACGGGAAGGTCGCCGGCGAGGAGGATCTCCCCGTCCCCGCGGATCGCCTGGTCGCGCTGATGTTCGGCCGGACCCTGGCCCCGCCCGAGCAGCGGCCGGCCTCCGCCGAGAAAGGGGCCGCGCTGCGGATCGAGGATCTCGCGACAGGCGATCACCGCATGACCCTCCGGATCGATCACCTCGTCGCGCGCCCGGGCGAGGTGATCGGCCTCGCCGGCCTCGAGGGGAGCGGCCAGCGCCTGCTGCTCGAGGCGTGCGCCGGTCTGCTGCCGGCGCAGCGGGGCCGGATCGCCCTGGGAATGACGGATCTCCAGGGCCGCCCCCGGCAGGAATTCCAGCGCGCCGGCGTGGGCTATCTGCCCGCCGATCGCGCCCGGGAGGGGCTGATCGCCGGCCTCTCGCTGGAGGAGCACGTGGCCCTGCGCGCGCCGCGCCGCGGGCCGTTCCTCCGGTGGGGCGAGATCGCCGGCGCAGCCCGGCGCGCGATCGAGGCGTTCCGGATCCGCGGCGAGCCCGGCACACGCGTCGAGCACCTCTCCGGGGGCAACCAGCAGCGCGCGCAGCTCGCGCTCCTGCCGCCCCGGCTCGCGCTGCTCCTCCTGGATCACCCCACGCGCGGCCTCGATATCGAGTCCGCGCAATGGATCTGGCAGCACCTCCTCGGCCGCTGCCGGGAGGGGACCGCCATCCTGTTCGCGTCGGCCGATCTCGACGAGATCGTGAGATACTCCGATCGAGTCATCGTCTTCAGCGGCGGCCGCACGTCGCGCCCCGTCGACACCGGGGATCTCGATATGGACCGGCTCGGGCGGATGATCGGCGGCGAGATCGAGGGAGATCTCTGATGCCACCTTTCATGGGTCTGACCGCGGAGCACGGAGAGAGAAGGGAGAGGGATCACAGGGAGACGGGGAGAGCGGGGAGGGAGAGAAGAGAGAGGGAGAGAGACAGAATTCTCGGATCTTTTTCTGATCTCCCCGTCCTCCCTGCCTCCCTGTGATCCTTCTCTCCTCTCTCCTCTCTCCTCTCTCCTCTCTGATTCGAGGCCAGATTTCTGACAGGCGGCACCGGTCGAGCGCACCCATGGCAAACGAGAGAGCTCATTCCAGCGCCCCGTGGATCCGCGGCGCGATCCTCCGTGCGGCGGTGATCACGGCGTCGTTCGCGCTCGTCGCGCTCCTCTGCGCGCTCCTCGGCGCGTCGCCGATCGACGTGGCCGCGCGGCTCTGGGACGGCGCGTTCGGGACCACCGATCGGGCGGCGCGGGTCCTGACCACGCTCTCGCCGCTCCTCCTCTGCGCGAGCGGCCTCGTGCTCACGTTCCGGGCCGGCCTCTACAACCTCGGCGTCGAGGGGCAGATCGTCGCGGGCGCGATCGCCGCCACCTCCGCCGCGCGCGCGTTCGAGGGGCGCCTGCCGCCGTCGATCGTCGTCGCCGCCTCGGTCGCGGCGGGCGCGCTGGGCGGCGCGCTGTGGGGCGCGGCCGCGGGCGCGCTGCACGTCCGCGCCCGGGTGAGCGAGATCTTCGCCGGGCTCGGCATGAACTTCGTCGCGCAGGGGGCGGCGCTGTACCTCATCTTCGGCCCCTGGAAGCGCCCCGGCGTGGCCTCGATGGCCGGCACCGAGCTGATGGACCGATCGCTCTGGCTCGGGACCCTCGGCGCGACCGACGCGAGCCCGGCGGCGCTCGCGCTGGGAGCGCTCTCCGTCGCCTTCACCGCCATCCTGATGCGGCGCACCCATTTCGGCCTCCGGCTGCGCGCGGTGGGGCTGAACCGGCGGGCCGCGGAGATCCTCGGCGTCGCCGCGGCGCGCCAGCTCCTCGGCGCCTTCGCGATCTCGGGGGCCCTCGCCGGCCTGGCCGGCGCGCTGCAGGTCCTCGGCGTGTTCCACCGGCTCATCCCGAGCGTCTCGAGCAATCTCGGGTTTCTGGCGCTGCTCGTCACGCTGCTCGCCGGGTTCGACCCGCTGCTCGTCGCGCCGGTCGCGCTCTTCTTCAGCGCGCTCAGCGTCGGCAGCCTCCAGCTCCCGCTGACCCTGGAGCTCGAGTCGTCCCTCGCGGGCGTGCTCCAGGGGGCGATCGTGCTGCTCGCGCTGCTCGCGCCGCGCGCTCCGGTGCGCCGCGAGGGAGGCGCGTGATGGATGCGCGGGAGCTCCTCGCCGTCTTCTCGACGGCGATCGCCGCGTCCACGCCGCTCGTCTTCGCGGCCGTCGGCGAGACGCTGACCGAGCGGGCCGGGGTCGTGAACCTCTCCGCCGAGGGGACGATCATGCTCTCCGCGATGGGCGGGTTCGCCGTCGCGCGCGCCACCGGGAGCCTCGCCGCAGGCTTCGCCGCCGCCGCCTGCGTCGGCGCGCTGGTCGCCCTCGTCCTCGCGTTCGGGGCGATCACCCTCCGGCGATCGCAGATCGCGATCGGCTTCGTCCTCGCCCTCCTCTGCGCGGACCTCTCCTCGGTGCTCGGCAGCCCGTTCGTGCGCGTCCCCGGCCCGACCGTGCCCAGGATGCCGGTGCCTCTGCTCGAAGGGATCCCCGTGATCGGCCCCCTGCTCTTCCAGGCCGACCTGCTCGTGTATTCGAGCTACCTCCTGGTCGCGGGCGCCTGGGCCTACCTCTACCGGACCCGCGCCGGCCTGCTCCTCCGCGCGATCGGCGAGCACCCCGAGGCGGCCCACGCGCGCGGCGCCTCGGTGATCCCCCTCCGCTATGCCTACACGCTGGCCGGAGGGGTGCTGATGGGCGTCGCCGGAGCCGCCTTCTCCCTGGACTTCAAGGCCGGCTGGAGCCACCGCCACACGGCCGGTTACGGCTGGATCGCGCTGGCGATCGTCATCTTCGGCGGATGGAACCCCGTGCGGGCGGCGCTCGGCGCGTACCTGTTCGGCGCGCTGCAATCGCTGGCGAGCGTCGGGCAGAGCGCGATGCCCTCGGTGCCGACCCAGGTGTTCAGCGTGGCCCCCTTCGTGCTGATGATCCTCGTGCTGGTCCTCACCTCGAGCGGCGCGATCGATCGGCTGGCCCGCCCGCTCCCCGAGCGGATCCGCCGGCCCCTCGTCCGGGCGCTCGGCGCATCCCCGCCGGCGCGCCTCGGGCAGCCCTTCCCGGACGATCCCTGAGCGCGCGGATCGGCGCGCAGGGCGTCACGATGGGGGCGCCTTGCGGAAGACGAACCGCTGATAGGCGATCGAGATGAGCATCAGCGAGATCGCGAGGCCGACGAGCGAGGCGACGCGGTAGAGGTCCCGGAGGTGCGAGAGGTCGTAGAGGAAGACCTTGCCCACCGTGATCAGCACGAGCGCGAGGCTCACCCAGCGGAGCGCGGCGGTGCCGCGCCGCATGCCGGCGGCGAGCAGGCTCAACGCGTAGACCGCCCACGCCATCGAGAGCGTCAGATCGCGGGCCGGCTGGTGCTCGAACGTGAGCTCCATGTCCGGCCCCGTCGCGAACGCATTGATGAGGCTCAGGTTCAGCCAGACGAAGACGACGACGAGCGCGGCGAGCGCGGCGGCCATCGCCGCGAGCGGGAGGCGGCGCTCATAGAACCCCTGCTCGAAGCGGCGCGCGCGATCCACCTCGATATCGCGGAGGAGCCACCAGGCGCCCGCGAGGCAGATCGCCGGGATGCTATAGGCATAAAGGAGCCAGTTGACGATCGGCGTGGTCGGCCGCGGGTGATACTCGAGCACGTCGGGGTTCAGCACCAGCCGGAGCGTGACGGCGGCGAGGTGCGCGAGCGCGAAGTACTTGAGCCCCGCGTGATCGGCGCGCCGCCAGAGCGCGACGAGCCCGAGGCCGAGGATCGCCCACCCGACGGTGAGGTGCTCGTTCCGGAGCTGCATCGGGACGGCGATCGACGCGAGCGCGGCGGCCACGCCGACGAGCCACACGAGCGCCGTCCTGCGGACCGGGGAGGCCGGATCCAGCGCGGCCCTCGCCTGCAGGGCGACGCCTGCGGCGAGCGCGGCGAGCCCGGCGGGCACGGCGCCGATCGCGCCCGCTCCGAAGGTGTCGAGGAACGCCGACCGCATCGGGAAGAAGAGGGCGGGGCCCGCGAGCGCGGCGGCGCCCCAGGCCCAGGCGCTGTCGTCGAAGCGCGGGGCCGCGAGCCGCGGGAAGGTGGCAAAGAGCGCCGCGGTGGCGGTGAGGCCTGCGAGCGCGGCCGGGGCGCCGGCGGGCCCGACGGCGGCGGTCCAGGCGCCCTCCGCGACGGCCGTCGCGATCACCGCCGCGATGAACCACGCGGCGCTGCGGACCCGCGCCGCGGAATGCAGCGCGATCGCAGCGAGGGCGACCATCGCGGCGATCTGGAGGGCCGGCGCGACGTCGCCCGGCGCCGCGAGCGGATCGAGGAGGAGCAGCAACGCCGCGAGCGCCGCGGCGCGCGCGGGCCAGGGCGCGTCCTGGTCCGATCGGCGGAGCTGCGCGAGGATCGCCAGCGCGGCCGCCGCGGCGATCGCGAGGCCGAGGTGCGCGCCCCCCTCCGCGAGGCGCGGGCCGCTCGCGCGCGAGAGGTGGATCAGCGGCAAGCCGAGCCCCATCCCGATCGCCGGACCGAGGTGGAGCGGCGCGCGCCCCTCGAAGCCGGCCTGGCGCAGGACAAGCGCCGAGAGAACCGCGGCGCCCCCGATCCAGGGCCAGGCGCTCGCAAAGGCGTCCGCCGCGCCGGCGCCGATCAGCAAGGCGAGCAGCGCGAGGGCGCTCACCGCGGCCGCGCGGGGGATCCCGGCCGCCTCGCGCCGCTCTGCAGGCCACCGCTCGCCGTATTCGAAGAATGCATGGAAGAGCCCCGCGAGCAGGCAGACCATGCCGATCACCGCGGTGCGCCGGTCTCCCGGCTCGTGCGCGGCGATCCAGACGCCGGCCGAGAGCGCGCCCGCCCCCGCCGCGGCGGTCCCGATCCAGGGCGATCCGGCGCCGATCGACGCATTGCGCAGCGACAGCGCCGACAGAAAGAAGATCCCCCCGAGCCAGGGCGCGGGATCGACCGACGACGGCCACGCGGCGGCGAGCGCGACGAGCACCATCGATCCGATGGTCATGACCGCGGCCGCGCGGGAGATCCCGGCCGCCTCGGACCTCTCTGCGCCCCCTGCCCTCCGCGCCGTGATCTCCACGGCCGCATGGAAGAGCGACGCCATCGCGGTGACGGCGAGCCCCGCCGGCGCGGCGACGTGGAGCGGATCCCGGGTGATGAGCCACACCGCGAGCGCCGCGACCCCGAGCATGGCGCCGGCCTGCGCGAGCGGCCCGGCCTTCGCGCGCTCGTCCGCGGCCTCCACGAATGCGTCGTGCCGGACGAGGAGCGCGGAGAGCAGCACCGCGACGCCGCACCAGGGCCACGGATCCGCTGCCGGCCGCAGCGCCCCCGCGAGGCCGACGAGCAGGAGCGATCCGAGCGCATTGAACGCGGCCGGCGGGAAATGGGCGCGCGGCCCGCCCTTCCACCAGCCCCCCTCGCCGGGCCGCCCGAGCTCGAAGAAGAGGTGGAAGACGACGGCGAGCAGGGCAATGGCGAAGGTGAGGTCCCAGGCCGCGGCGCCGTGCGCGATCATCCAGGCGCCGAGCACCGCCGAGGAGGCCGCCGCCGCCGCGACGCCGAGCCACGCGGCCCGCCGCGCCCGCGCGAGGAAGCTCGCCCCCGCCGAGAGCACCGCGAGCAGGACCCCCACCGGATAGAGGTGATCGCCCATGTCGCCGCGCAGCCCGACGTAGAGCCCGAAGAGAAACGGGAAGAGGAGCGCGACGGCCTGGGTCCGCGAGACGGCGATGTCATCGTCGTCGGTCGGCGCGGGGCGGGCCCCGAATGCATAGAGGGCGGCGAAGAGGGAGACGACGACGACGCCCGTCCAGATCCTGTCAGGCCCCATGCGGTCGCCGATCCAGGCGATCTGGTAAGCCCAGGTGCCGAGCAGGCTGAGCGCCGCGACGGTGGGCCACCGATTGCGATACGCGAGCGTGAGCAGCGCGGCGTCGAGCAGCAGCAGGTATCCGAAGAGCCCGATCGGGTGGTCGCCCCCCGAGGCGAGCGCGAACGGGGTGACGAACCCGCCGAGCAGCCCGAGGATGGCGACGGCCATCGACGCGTGCCGGATGGAGAGCAGCACGCACCCCGCGGTGACGGAGACGAGGAGCCCGAAAGCTGTCCACGTGCCGATGAGCCCGTACACGCTGCGCGCGGCCCAGAAGGCGGTATAGAGGATCGCGGTGCCCGCGCCGGCGAGCCAGCTCGCGAGGACGCCATAGCTCCGCCGCAGGAGCACCTCGGAGCCCGCCGCGCAGCCGACCCCCGCGGCGACGCCGAGCAGAACGCGCACGCCGGGCGAGAGGATGCCCTGATCGATGGAGTACTTGAAGAAATAGAGGCCCGCGATGACGAGGATGCCGGCGCCGAGCGCTGCGGCGCCGCGGACGCCGATCCAGCGCTCCCAGTCGATCGCGGCGCCCGGAGCCTCGCGCGGCGGCGCGGAAGCGGATCCGGCAACGGGCGCGGCAACGGGCGCGGGCGCGGCAACGGGCGCGGCAACGGGCGCGGGCGCGGCAACGGGCGCGGGCACGGCAACGGATTCGGAAACGGATTCGGAGACGGCCACGGACTCGGAAACGGCCACGGACTCGGAAACGGCCACGGACTCGGAAACG
>CAYQYG010000151.1:0-17946 GCA_964421485.1 uncultured Polyangiaceae bacterium
GGGGCGCCGCGCGTCGCCGTCGGCGCGGTCGTGATCGATCGATCGGGCGCGCCGCGCGTGGTGCTGGTCCGGCGCGCGCACCCGCCGCGCGCGGGGGCCTGGTCGCTGCCGGGCGGGCGCGTCGAGCCGGGCGAGCGCCTCGTCGACGCGGTCGCGCGCGAGGTGCGCGAGGAGACCGGCCTCGACGTCCGGGTCGGGCCGCTGGTGGAGGTGGTGGAGATCCTGGATCCGCCGCACCACTACGTGATCCTGGACTACGTGTGCGAGCCGGCGGGCGGCGCGCTCCGCGCGGGCGACGACGCCCTCGACGTGGCGCTCGTCGCGGAGCCGGACCTGCCGGGCTACGCGCTCACCGACGCGGCGTTGCGGGTGATCCGGAGGGCGCTGGGGCTGCCGATCAGGACGTAGCGGCGCCAGGTTGCCTCCATGCTGGCGATCCGCCCGAGCGGGGTGATCGCAGCGCTCATCGCGTCCGCGGTGTCGCTGGTCGCGTGCCTCGCGCGCGCGGAGCTGGACGGCGCCGGGCTCTTCGTGCTGCCTGCGGACCGCGGCGCCGCGATCGCTGCGGCGTGGCCTCGCGCGCGGCGCGCGCCCGCGGCGCGGCGCGCGCCCGCGGCGCGGCGGATCGTCCAGGAGGTCCGCGCCCTCCTGCCCTTCATCGATACCATCCGGTCGTACGGCGTCGCGCCCCTGTTCCCGGAACGAGGGTTCGGCGTCAGCTTCACCAGGAAATTCTGAGCGCAGATCCTCCACGCGGGCGCGCCGGATCGCCGGGAGGTCGGCCTTGCGCACGCCGCGAGGATGCGGCTTGATGGGCGCATGCAGAGACGGCGCGCGCGCACCGCCCTCGTCCCGCTCGCCGCCGCGATCGGCGCGGGCGCCCTCGCCTGGGGCTGCGGCGACGACGGCGCGCCTTCGGCGACCGGCGCGGGCGGCGCGGGCGGCGCGGCGACCACCTCGTCGACCTCGGTCTCGAGCGGCGGCGGCGGGGGCGAGCTGCCCGAGGTGTTCACCGTGACCGGCGTGGTCACGGACGGCGCGGCGCCGCTCGAGGGCGCGATCGTCATGCAGGGCGGCGGCCAGCCCGCGCTCGTCACGGGGCCCGACGGCGCGTTCTCCATCGAGTTGACGCGGCAGATCCCGGGTAAGCCCACCGTCGTCGCGGCGAAGGTCGGCTACCGGACGCGCGGCGTCGAGCTCCTCGCGCTGCCCGACGGGCCGGTGACGCTCGAGCTCCGGTACGTCTCGCCGCCGGACAACGCGCTCGGCTACAGCTTCGGCGATCCGGGGACCGGGGATCCGGCGCACGACAGCTCGACCGCGTACTGCGACCACTGCCACACCACGCTGGTCGCGCAGTTCCAGACGTCCGCGCACGCGCGCGCGACGCGCGATCCGCTCGTGCAGGACCTCTACGCGGGCACCTCGCGGGCGCACGCGACGCAGGCCTCGTGCGAGCAGGCCGGCGGAGCGTGGGTGCGCGGCCTCGTGCCGGGCACCGAGGCCCTCCCGGTCATGAAGTGCTACCTCGGCGGCGGCGTGCTGCCGGACCTCAACGCGGCGTGCGGCGGGGCGGCGCAGCCCGCGTGCGACGACCCGCTCGCCGCGCCGGGCGCCGCGCCCACCGCGTTCGGCGGGTGCGCGGACTGCCACGCGGCGGGGCTCGACGGGCCGGGCGGCGGGCGCGATCTGCTCGACGCGACGGGCATCGCGTTCGACAGCGGCAACCACTGCGACGCTTGCCACAAGGCGCGCGACGTGGACCTCGGGCAGCCGCCCGGTCGCGCCGGCGCGCTCGTGATGCAGCGGCCGATCGACAAGTACTCCGACCAGCCCGGCGCGGATCTCGTGCAGGTCATGTACGGGCCCTACCCCGACGTGCCCAACGAGTTCATGGGCGGGAGCTTCCAGCCGAAGTTCAGCACGTCGGAGCTCTGCGGCGCTTGCCATTCGCAGCGGCAGGCCGCGCTCCTGCCGGGCGCCGCGCTCGATCCCGCGCGCTGGCCGGCCGGGCTGCCGACGCACGACACGTACGCGGAGTGGTCCGACGGGCCGTGGAACCTGCCGGGCACGCAGTGCCAGCTCTGCCACATGCCCGAGGTGCTCTCGCTGAAGAGCACGGTCGACGTCACCGACGAGACGAACGCGGGGATCGTCTTCGGCTTCGTGCGCGCGCCCGGCGCCATCCGCTCGCACGAGTTCCGCGGGCCGCTCGGCGGCAGCCCGCGGCTCATCGACAGCGCCGTGACGCTCGGCCTCTCGGCGCTCGCGCAGGGCGGGGAGCTGCTCGCGACGGTGCTGCTCCACAACGCCGAGGCCGGGCACGCGATCCCGACCGGCGAGCCGATGCGCGCGCTCGTGCTGCTCGTCCGCGCGGAGGCGTGCGGCGCGCCGCTCGCGCCCTCGAGCGGGATGACCGTGAACGACGTGGGCGGCGCGCTGGCCGAGGCGCGCCTCGGGAGCGGCGCGACGCTCGCCGGCGCGACGCTCGACTGGCCCGCGGGGGCCGCGCGCGCGGTCGCGGGCGACGTCGTGCGGATCGTGCGGCCCACCGGCGTCTACGACGATTACGAGGGCATCGGCCTCTTCGCGGGCGCGACGCTCTCGCCGGCCGAGAAGGGGCTCGAGGTGCTGGCGCCCGTCGGCGAGGCGTCCGTCGCGCAGGTGGCGGGCAGCGCGATCACGCTGGACGCCGCCATCGCGGCGCAGCCCGGCGACGTGGTCTACCTCGGCGAGGCGCTCGCGTGGCCGCCCTCGGACGGGCAGGCGTCGCCTGCGCTCGCGGGCGCGGCGGGGTACACGTTCGCGAAGGTGCTCGTCGATCCCTCGGGCGCGCGCAACGTGCCGCACTTCCGCGCGGTCGACATCGCGAGCGACAACCGGATCGCGTCGCAGGGCGAGGCGACCACGCTGCACGGCTTCTCGCTCCCGCCGGGCTGCCCCGACGCGACGATCACCGCGACGGTGCTCTACCGCCCCGTGCCCGTCGCGATCGCGCGCGCGCGCGGCGCGGACGCGCGCGATTACGTCATCGCCTCCGCGAGCCAGACGGTCCCGCTCAACTGATCGGCGCGCCCGGATCAGGGCGCCGGCGCGCGGGCATGGAGGCCGTCACCACTGCTCCCGCGCGGACGTCGGCGGCACGTCCTCCGGCAGCGGCTGGTTCATGATGCGGGCGATGATCGAGCGCCAGGTGGTGGCGTCCGCCTCGAAGTCCTCGTGCCTCCGCGCCTCGCTGCCATAGGGCGGCGGGCGCGTGTTCGGGCCCTTGATCCACTCCGCGCGCGCGAACGCCGGCGGCCTCAGCGACGTCGGCTCGCGCGCGTCCGCGCCGCGCGCGCGCGGATCGACGAGCCCGGCGCCGGTGAGCATCGAGAGCACGTCCGCGTTCTCGGGGTCGAGCAGCGACCGCTCCATGCCGAGCAGCGAGACGCCGCTGCCGCCTGGCACGCGCGGGCGCCGCTCGAGCGCGTTCGAGACCAGGTAGAGCAGCGAGCGGCTGTAGATCTCGCAGTGGTCCATGAGCTCCGCCTCGTCGGTGAGCGTGAAGAGCGCGAACCTGCGGATCGCGCCGTCCTTGATCGCCGGCATGAACGTGTCCCGGAACGACTCGATCGCGCTCGCCGGGGCGAGCAGCGACACCGACTCGATCGGCAGGCCCAGGCCGTACTGGCCGCGCATCGGCCCGCCGTCGATCTTCTTGCCGCGCCCGGCCGTGACGAGCTGCGCGAGCGGGGCGAGCAGGAACACGCCCGCGGAGTGGCCGACGAGGTGCAGCTCGATGCTGGCGTCCTTCTCCATCAGCGCGGCGATCCGGTTCACCGCCTCGCGCACGCCGCCGACGTCGGCGTCCATGATCGCGTCGCCGGCGGAGAGCTTCATCCGGTCCCACTCGGCCTTGCCGCCCATCCTGCGCACCATCGGCTCGAGCGCGTCGTCGCGGCGGTCGATCATGAAGCCGAACGCCTTGGGATCGTAGCCGTCGTGCCGGCGGCCCTCGGCGGCGCGGTGCAGGATCTCGAGCAGGCGCGGGTAGTGATCGGTCTCCCAGAGGAACTCGAGCGGGTAGATCTGCTGCTTGAGGAGCTTGGGGCGGAGGCGCGACATGCGGTCGATCACCTCGATCTGCCGCCGGAGGCCGCCGCCGGCGATGAGCATCAGCCGGCGCTTCTTCCAGGTCCTCGTGATGTTGAGGAAGTCCTCCTCGATGATCATCCGGACGTCCTCGGACGTCGTCCCGTAGGCGCCGCGCCGCTGGAGCTGGCCGTGATCGTCGATGCTGATGAGGTGCGGCCTGAGGTCGGCGAAGGTCCGGCTGGCGAAGCCGATGTGCCGGCGCTCGCGGGAGGTGGTGAGCTTGATCGGGGCGCCGAGGCGGCCGACCCAGGCGTCGAGGCCGTACTGGAGCCAGTCGTCGTAGCCGAGGCGCCCGAACCCGGCCTTGCCCCAGCCGGGGCCCCACGAGTTCTGGATCCAGAAGCCCTCGGCGTCGTAGCCGACGATCACGAACGCGTGGCCGCCCCAGGGGGCGATGAAGGGGTTCGTCTTGTCGACGGAGGGGATCACGCCGTCCTCGCGCGCGCCGTAGAACCAGCCGTTGAACGGGATGACCGCCGAGGCCGCGATGATGCCGACCTCGGCGATGGCGTTGTGCATCAGCGCGATGTCCTTGTGGTTCACGCGCTGGTAGAGGCCGAGCGGGCGCAGCGCGGCGTCCTCGGAGCGCTCCTGGGTGAGGGTGCCGTACAGGTCGCTCGAGCTCCAGGGCCACTTGTCGTAGGCGCACACGCCGTGCTTGTGCCAGCCCTTCATGGCCCCGCGCAGGCTGGATCCCTTGCCGTCGTCCTCGCCCGGGTACTCGTCGTACTTGCGGGCCATCGTGTAGAGCATGTTCTGGCTGACGAGGCCGTGGTCGGGGTCGACCTTGCGCTTGCGCAGGAGGTAGTGCGCGATGGTGGCGACCGCGAAGCCGGTGCAGCCGTTGTTGCGGCCCTGATCGAGGACCGGCACGTCGTAGGCCTGATACTCCTCGAGCGAGATGCGGGGCGGCACCTCCGTCATCGTGGGGCGGTAGAGGCTGTCGCGGAAATCGAGGACGTCGGCGCGGGCGTCCGTCGAGATACCGTATCGCTCCGAGAACCGATCCGAGTCCTTCATCGATGAAATTTTCTCGCGGGCGAGTCTCTCACGGGCGGCGAAAGGGGCAAAGCGGACGGGGTTCGGAGGTCCGGGGCCCCGGTCGTGGACCGCCGCGGCTTGCCATGCGGGGGGCGGTCGCGGAGCATGCGGGGCGATGACGACACCCGTGACGGCGCCCGCGCCGGAGGAGGTCGAGGACGCGGTCCTCGCGCGGCTCGCCGCGCTGCGAGGGAGGCTCGGGGGCGATCTCGGCGCCGCGTTCGACGGGCTCGCGGCGCGGCTCCGGCTCTTCGAGGGGCGGGCGGGCGAGGGGTACTTCTCGCACCCGCCAGCGCTGCCGGTGCTCGAGCTGCCCGTGTGGATCGCCGCGCACCTCACGCGGCGCGGCGCGGCCCTCCCGCCGGGGCGCGCGCTCGATCTCGCCGAGTCGGCGGCGGCGGGGTACCTCCGCGTCCGGATCGAGGACGACTGGTTCGACGAGGGGGTCGGGGAGCCGCACGAGGCGGCGATGCTCGCGCAGGCGCTCTTCGCGCGGCACGCGGCGCTGATCGCGCGCGGGCTGTCGCCGGGGAGCCCCTACTGGGCGCTCTTCGAGGAGGTCTGGGCGGGCTATGGCGAGGCGATGCTGCTCGAGCGCAGGCTGCACCGCGGTGAGGCGCCGCACGACGCCGCGGCGTTCCGGCGGGTGCTCGCCCGCACGCGGCCGCTCGTGCTCCCCGCGGCCGCCGCGCTCTTCGGCGCGGGGCGCGAGGCGGACCTCGACGCGCTCGAGCGCGTGCTCGAGCCGCTCGCCGCGTCCCACCAGCTCTTCACGGACCTCCTGCACGCGCGCAAGGACCTCGCCGCCGGCAACGCCACGCACGCGCTCTTCCGCCTCGGCGTGGCGGGCGGCGACTCGGCCGCGCTCGGCGCCGCCCTCTTCGCCGGCGGCGGCTTCGGCGCCATCCTGGCCGACGCGCGGCGGGAGCTCGACGCCGCGCGCGCGGCCGCCGCGGAGCTCTCCGCGCCGGAGCTCGCCCGCTGCCTCGAGCGGCGCGCCGAGCACATGGCCGCGACCGAGGAGCGGATCGTGCTCGCCCTGCTCACGGGCGCCCCGGCGGGCGGCGCGGCGCCGCGGTGAGGCGCGAGACGGCCGGCGCGGGCGATCCTGAACCGGGCGCCGTCGCATCGCGCGATCCACGGCAACGGTCGCGCGCCGCGGGCCCCGCTCCCCCTTGCTCGCCGCGTGGAGGTCTCCTAGCCTCGCCGGGCACGAACGATTGAAGGCTATCAAACAAGGCAGGAAGCATGAAAAAGAGCGAGCAAGATCTGATCTCCCGGGCCGTGCGTGACGCCGATTTCCGCGGTCGTCTTCTCGCAGATCCGAACCAGGTGATCGAGTCCGAGGGCTACGCGGTGGGGTCCGAGATGCTGGAGCGGATCAAGGGCGCCGGATCCCTGGAGCCGCAAGCGATCGAGGCCGCCATTGCGACAGCGATGCGCGAGGGCGGTGTGGGTGGCTGAGACGCCGGCGGGCGCGAGCCTCTCCGGCGGCTGGCCGTGGGTCGATGGGGGGGACGAGGCAGTCCGGGCGCGCGCCCTGGCTTCGCTTCGCTCGCGGGGGGCGATCGGCCGGCGAGATGAGGATTGGCTCGCGCTCGCGCTGCGGCATGCGTCCGGCGGGCCGCCCGCGGAGGCAGTTCCGTGGGCGAGCTGGGCGCTGCGCATCGCGGAGCGGGCGCGCCTGCCCGCAGGCGCAGGTGAGGTGGCGGCGGCGGTGGTGGCCGCGATGAGCGCTCGCGGCATCGCCTGCGTTCCCGACGCGCTCGCGAGGGGCGCGGTCGCCGCCCGCATCCTCGGCGAGGCTGTGGGCCCGGCGCGGGCCGCGGCGTGGTTGCTGCACGCGGGCGGCTTCGCGCCCGGCTGTGCTCCCTGCGGCGACGGGGCGCGATCGCCAGCGCCGTTCACCCGGGATGCGGTGGCGCTGTGGACGGCGCTCGCGCTGGTCGCCGGCGAGGATCCCGCGCCCTGGTCGCGATTCGGCGAGGCCGTGGGCAGGCCGGTGGGGCTGCTCGACGGCCTCGTTCGTCTCTGGCTCGATCCCGGCGCGCCCGACCTGGAGCCCGCCGCGCTCACGCCGCTCCTCGCGTCATGGCTGGGTGATCCCGGGCTCGCCCCGCGCCTGCTCTACGCCCTCGCGGGAGAGCGCTCGTCGCCCTGCCGCCGCTACGAGATCCACTCGCTGCTCGCGAGCGGCCCGTTCCGATCGCACCTCGCCCGCGCGGCCGCCTCGGGGCTCGACGACGCGCGCGCCGCGCTCGGCGGGGCGGGATGCGAGGCGTCGCCGCTCGCGCCCGTCGCGGCCGCGCTCCTCGACGCGCTCGGCGAGCGCTTCCGCTTCTTCGACGACCTGATCACCTTCCGCGACCTCCTGAGCACCGGCGGCGGAGCCGGGATGCCTGGCAACAACGCCGCTGCGGCGGTGCTCCACGACCCGCGCGGGGCCGCGCTCCGCGACGCGGAGCGGGATGTGGGCGCCGCGGTCGACTTCCTGAACGAGACCGCGCCCTGGAGCGAATCGTGGGAGGTGCAGCGCTTCGGGGTCTTCGGCTCGTCGGAGCGCCCCGTGGGCCAGTGGTTCGTGCGCGGCACGATCCTCCTCGCGCTCTCGGAGCTCGGGTACGGAGATCCCGCCGCGGTGATCGCGCTGCTCCGCGAGATCCCCGACGGCGAGCTCCGGTACTACGGCTCCTGGCGCGGGATACCCCCGGACGCCGATGACCTCGGGCTCATGCTCCAGCTCGCCGCGCTGACAGGGGAGGCCGGCCGCCGCGTGGAGACGTGGATCGAGGTCATGCGTGCAAACGTGGACGAGCATGGGATCGTCCCCACCTGGTTCTACCGGGGGCCGTCCGGGCCCACGGTGGCCTCGCCGCCGGGGATGTGGGCCGGTGATGATTGCGCCGCCGTGCGTCTGAACCTGCTCGCGGGGCTGCTCTCGTTCGACCCCGCCCGCTTCGATGATCTGATCGAGGCGAACGCCCGACGCGTGCTCGCCGGGTTCGCGGGAGGCGATGTCGGCGGCTCGTACTATTACGACCAGCTCACGACCGCGCTCGCCTTCCTGCGCTTCGCGCAGCTGTACCGTGCCAGGGCGGTCGACCGAACGCTCGCCCCTTCCATTGCCGCTGCGGAGGCCGAGATCCGCGCGCGCATGGCCGGGCTCCAGCGCATTGACGGCGGCTGGGGGAGCCCGCAGCGGACGGCCGCGTGCCTCGAGGGCTGCGCCGCGGCTGCGCTTGCAGCCCCGCCGGCTCCGGACGAGGGGCTCCTCGTCGAGCGCGCGGCCCGCTGCCTTGGCGAGGCTCAGCTCGCCGACGGATCGTGGCCCGCCGAGCCCCTGTACCGGACCCCCCTCAAGCAAGGGCGCGTCGGGTACCACCAGGGGCGCGCCCTGACGACGGCCCTCTGCGCGCGCGCGCTCGGGGCGGCCGTCGGCGCCCTGCGGAGGGCGGCCGGATGACCTCGACGTCGACGCCCGAGATGGTCCGGATCCTCCAGGCGCAGGAGATGAAGGGCGAGCGGATCGTCAACCACATCCGCCTGTGCTTCACGCTGCTCAGCCTACTCATGCTCGCGCAGGCGTGGTCGGTGAACACGTCCAGGGCGAGCTGGATCTTCGCTATCCAGCTCGGCTCCTGGCTCGTCTACTCGCTCGCGCTCTACGGGTTCTTCTGGGCTCGTCCGAACGCATACGCCGGCTGGCTCAAGTACGTCAGCATCTTCGTCGACCTCGGCCTGCTGACGCTGTCCGCGGCGGCGATGGCGAAGAACCACTCCGGCGTCATCGAGTACATGACCGGGTTCGTGCCCGTCGTGTACGTGTTCTTCAATCTCCTCTCGGCGTTCCGCTACAGCCTGGCGGCCTGCCTGTACTCGGCGGCCCTCTCCCTCACGTTCAACGCGATCGTGCTCGCGGCGGTGGTCTCGACGGGGGCGATCCGCATCAGCGAGGACTCGGTCTACGGGCAGAATGCCATCAACATCGTCGATCAGACGATGCAGATCCTGTTCATCGCGCTCCCGGCCATCGTGGGCGGCATCATCGCCCGGATCTCGCGCGAGCTCGTCCTGCGCGCCGAGACCGAGTCCCGCGAGCGGGTGCGGCTGGAGCACGAGAAGCAGCAGCTCGGCCGGTATCTCTCGCAGGACCTCATCAGCTTCGTGCTCGCGGAGCCCGGGCGGCTCAAGCTCGGCGGCACGCGCCGGCACGTCTCGGTGATGTTCACCGACATCCGGAACTTCACCCCCCTCACCGAGTCGGTCGAGCCGGAGGTCGTGGTCTCGTTCCTGAACGAGTACTTCACGACCATGGTCGACATCGTTTTCCGCTACGGGGGCACGCTCGACAAGTACATCGGCGACGGGCTGATGGCCGTCTTCGGCGCCCCGTTCACCGTGGACTACGCACCCGGCCGCGCGGTCCTCGCGGCCATCGAGATGGTCCACGCGCTGGAGCGCTTCAACGAGCGGCAGCGGCTCGTCTTTGGCGACATCCGCATGGGCGTGGGCATCGCCACCGGCACGGTCGTGCTCGGCAACATCGGATCGAACCAGCGCATGGAGTTCACCTGCATCGGCGACACGGTGAACACCGCGTCGAGGCTCGAGCAGATCAACAAGGAGCTCGGCTCCTCGATCGTCGTGTGCCAGTCGACCTTCGAGGCCCTCGGCAACTCGATCCCCGCGCACCCGGCGGAGGGCGCCACGATCCGCGGCAAGAGCCGCGACGTGCGGCCCTACGTCGTCGAGCACGAGCAGATCTCGCGGGAGCGGTTCGAGGAGCTCCGGCGCAGGCTGCTCGAGGCGCCGCCGCGGGTCGACTCGCTCCCGCCGCGCGCCGACCTCTCGCCCGTGAGCGCGCCGCGCGCGAGCGCCCTCGATCCGCCGGGCGCCTGACGGCGCCCTCGCCGGGGCAAAACGCCTCGCCACGGGGTGATTCGCCCCTCGCTCGGAAGATCCAGTCCACGCCGCGCCCCGCGCGCCCCGCCTCGGCCGCGCGCTCGCCCCCTCGATCCGTACGCGGCGCGGAGATCGACGGCACGCTCCGTGCTCATGGCGCGCCAGGGCAACGACTGCCCACCGATGCCCAGCAGGAGGGCTCATGCAGAAGGCCGCGCTCGCGCGTCGCGGTTCGACACCTGGGCCTCCGGGCCGCCTGGCGGCGCCCGGCGGCGCACCACACCCCGACTCTACCCCGTGGCACAGCCTCCCGCCGCGCGACGTGCTCGAGCGCGTGAGGAGCGCGGAGGGCGGCCTCGACGCGGACGAGGCGGCGCGCCGGCTCCACGAGGTCGGACCCAACGTGCTCGCGCGCCCCCGGCGCGAGGGGCCGCTCAAGCTCTTGATCCGCCAGATCCACAACCCGCTGATCTACGTGCTCCTCGGCTCCGCGGCGCTCGCGATGGCGCTCGGCAAGGCGCTCGACGGCGCCGTCGTGCTCGCGGTCGTCGCGCTGAACACGCTGATCGGGTTCCTGCAGGAGCACCGCGCGGGCAAGGCCATCGAGGCGCTCGTCGACCTCGTCCCCCTGACGGCGACCGCGGTCCGCGGCGGCGCGCGGCGGTCCGTCGAGGCCGCGGAGCTCGTCCCGGGCGACGTGATCGCGCTCGAGGCGGGCGACAAGGTGCCGGCCGACGCGCGGCTGCTCTCCGCGAAGAACCTGCGCGTCGACGAGGCCGCGCTCACGGGCGAGTCGGTCCCGGTCTCCAAGTCGCTCGACGTCCTCCCGGAGGGCGTCGCGGTGGCGGACCGCAGGAACCTCGCCTTCGGCGGCACGCTCGTCACGAGCGGCGCGGCGACGGCCGTGGTGGTCGCGACCGGCTGCGCCACGGAGCTCGGCCGGATCTCGTCGATGCTCGAGGAGGCGACCGAGCTGGAGACGCCGCTCACGCGCTCCATGGCGAAGGTCGCCGGCGCGCTGACCGCGGCGATCCTCGCCGTGACCGCGCTGATCGTCGGCGTCGCGCTCCTGCGCGGCTACCCGCTGATGGACGCGGTCCTCTCCGGCATCTCGCTCGCGGTCGCCGCGATCCCGGAGGGGCTGCCCGCGATCATCACGATCGCGCTCGCGATCGGCGTGCAGCGGATGGCGCGCCGCCGCGCGGTGATCAGGAAGCTGCCGGCGGTCGAGACGCTCGGGAGCACGGGCGTCATCTGCTCGGACAAGACCGGCACGCTCACGCGCAACGAGATGACCGTGCGCGCGCTCTGGGCGCCCTCGCTCGGCGACGGCGCGCCGCTCGGCGTGACCGGCGTCGGCTACGAGCCCTCGGGCGCGCTCGTCCGCGGCGAGGCGGAGGGCGGCGCGGCGGCGCCGGCGCAGGGCGAGGCGGGCCCCGCGCTCACGGAGGACCTCCGCGCGCTGCTCCGCGCGGGCGCGCTCTGCAACGACGCGCGCCTCCTCTGCGACGGCGGCGCGCACGGCATCGCCGGCGACCCCACCGAGGGCGCGCTGGTCGTCGCCGCCCAGAAGCTCGGCCTCGACGTCGACGCCGAGCGCGGCGCCTACCGGCGCGTCGACGCGATCCCCTTCGAGTCCGAGCGGCAGTACATGGCCACGCTCCACGCGTCGCCGGGCGGCGGGCAGCTCCTGATCGTCAAGGGCGCGCCCGAGGTCGTCATCGCGCGCTCCGAGGGTGATCCGGGCGCGCGGGAGCGCGCGCTCGCGCAGGCCGAGCGGATGGCCGCGCAGGGCATGCGCGTGCTCGCGGTCGCGGCGCGGCGCCCCGAGCTGCCGATCGAGGAGCTCACCGACGCGGACGTCGCCGGCGGCCTCACGCTGCTCGGCCTGGAGGGCATGATCGACCCGCCGCGCCCCGAGGCGATCGAGGCGATCGACGCGTGCCGCCGCGCGGGCATCACCGTCAAGATGATCACCGGCGACCACGTCGCCACGGCGCGCGCCATCGGCGAGCAGCTCGGCCTCGTCGGCCGCGACGGCGGCGCGATGAGCGGCGCCGAGATCGACGGCCACTCGGACGAGGCCCTCCAGGCCGCGGCCCGCGAGGTCAACGTCTTCGCGCGCGTCGCGCCCGAGCACAAGCTCCGGCTCGTCAAGGCGCTCCAGGCCCGCGGCGAGGTCGTCGCCATGACCGGCGACGGCGTGAACGACGCCCCCGCCCTGAAGCAGGCCAACATCGGCGTCGCGATGGGCATCACCGGCACCGCGGTCTCGAAGGAGTCCGCGGACGTCGTGCTCACCGACGACAACTTCGCGAGCATCCGCGCCGCCGTCGAGGAGGGCCGCCGCGTCTACGACAACCTCGTCAAGGCGCTCGCCTTCGTGCTGCCCACGAACCTCGGCGAGGCCCTGATCCTGCTCGTCGCGGTCATGTTCTTCCCCGTCCTCGAGGGGCGCCCGCTGATGCCGATCACCGCCGTCCAGATCCTCTGGATCAACCTCGTCGCGACCGTCGCGCTCTCGCTGCCGCTCGCGCTCGAGGCGATGGAGCGCGACGTCATGACCCGCCCGCCGCGGCGCCCCGGCGAGCCGATCCTGAGCCCGTTCGTGCTCTTCCGCACCGCGCTCGTCGCGGCGCTGATGGCGGCCGGCGCGATCGGCCTGTTCCTCTACGAGTACTTCGTCGAGGTCGGCGCCGGCGCGGCCTCGGAGCTCGCGTACCGCGAGGCCCAGACGATGGCGGTCACGACCGTGGTCCTCTTCCAGATCTTCTACGTGCTGAACTGCCGCTCGCTCCGCGAGTCGCTGCTCGCGGTCGGCCTCTTCTCGAACCCCTGGGTGTACGCCGGCGCGGCCGCGCTGCTCCTGCTCCAGCTCGGCTTCGTCTACCTGCCGTTCATGAACGCGCTCTTCGGCTCGGCGCCGCTCCCGGCGTCGGCGTGGCTCAAGTCCGCGCTCGTCGCGATGACCATCCTGCCCGTGATCGGCGTCGAGAAATGGTGGCGCCAGCGCCGCGCGCAGCGCCGCGACGCGGGCCGGGCGCCCGCGCCCGGCGGGGGGCGGCCCGGCGTCGCGGCGGCGGTCATGGGGGCGAAGGCGGGGTAAGGGCCCGGCCCGCCCTCACCGGATCGATCCCTGCACCAGCGCGCTGCGCGCGGGGGTACCATCGCGCCGATGCGCCCCCGCCCGCTCTTTCCCGCTCCCCTTGCGCGCCCCGCGCTCGTCGTGGCCTCGCTCGCCCTCGCCGGCTGCGGCGAGGACACCGCCGCAGCCCCGCCCGAGAAGCTCTCCTTCCCGGACGGCTTCCTCTTCGGGAGCGCGATCGCCGGCTTCCAGGCCGACATGGGCTGCCCCACGCTCCCCGCGTCCGAGTGCGAGGATCCGGGCTCCGACTGGTACGACTTCGTCACGTCCCCGGAGACCGTGGCCGACGGCGCCGCGCACCTGAGCGGCCAGGCCCCGTCCGCCGGCCCCGGCCACTGGGAGCTCTACGAGCAGGACTACGACCTCGCCGCGAACGAGATCGGCCAGAACGCGATGCGCTTCAGCATCGAATGGAGCCGCATCTTCCCCACCGCCACCGACAACATCGAGGGATATGACGCGCTCAAGGCCGTCGCGAGCGCCGCCGCGATCGACCATTACCACGCCGAGCTCGCCGCCCTGAGGGCGCGCGGTATGAGCCCCCTCGTCACGCTCAACCATTACACGCTCCCCTCCTGGATCCACGACGCCGTCGGCTGCCACGCCGACATCGAGCAGTGCTCGCCCCGCGGCTGGCTCGACAAGGACCGCACGGTCCGCGAGATCGCCAAGTACGCCGGCTTCGTCGCCGAGGAGTTCGGCGCCGAGGTCGACCGCTGGGCCACCCTCAACGAGCCCTTCGCGGTCGTGCTCCCCGGCTACCTCATGCCCTCCGTGGACCGCTCCAACCCCCCGGCCGTCTCCCTCCGCTTCGCCGAGGCCAAGGCCGTCATGCTCGGCCTCATCGAGGCGCACGCCCGCATGTACGACGCCGTGAAGGCCGCCGACGGCGCCGACGCCGACGGCGACGGCCAGAGCGCCGAGGTCGGCCTCGTCTACGCGATGGCCCCGGTCAAGCCCGCGGATCCCGCGAACGAGCTCGACGTCAAGGCGGCCGAGAACGTCTTCTACCTCTACAACATGGCGTACCTGAACGCCGTCGCGAAGGGCGACCTCGACGAGGAGCTCGACGGCACCTCCGTGCACCGCGCCGACCTCGCGGGCCGCATGGACTACCTCGGGATCAACTACTACACGCGCGTCACCGTGCAGGGCACCGCCGAGCCGTTCCTCCCCGAGCTCTCCAGCCTCAGCACCTTCAACCCGCTCACCCTGCAGCCCTGGGAGGACTACCCGCGCGGCCTCTACGAGATGGTGATGATCGCGCGCGACGAGCTCGGCCTCCCCGCGATCATCACCGAGAACGGCGCCCAGGATCCGGACGACGACGGCACCGCCCCGAGCTACCTCGTCCGCCACCTCGCCTGGGCCAGCCGCGCGATCCGCGACGGCGCCGACGTGCGCGGCTACTTCTACTGGACCCTCATGGACAACTACGAGTGGAACCACGGCATGGACATCCGCATGGGCCTCTACGCCGTGGACAAGGACGATCCGCAGAAGCTCCGCACCGCTCGGCAGGCCGTCTCCGTCTACGCCGGCATCATCGAGGCCGGCGAGATCTCCACCGAGCTGTCCGCGAAGTACCCGGCTCCCTAGCCCTGTTGCGGCGACGCCGAGCGGGCAAAGTGAGCGCTCACACAGCCAAGCGGAGAGGGCGCCGTCCGCGCCGTCACGAGCTGACGGAGCAGTGCGAGCCGACCCCGAGCTTCTGGCATTCTGGCAGGCGGTGCTAGAGCGAATCCCCGGAGGCGATTCGGGCTCTGCCCGATTTCGCGTCCGGATGGGTTTGGCATATCTGAAGGGACATCGTGCGGGCAGGTCATGGCAAGACGATCCTCGTCGTCGACGATGATCAGGACATCCGGGAGACCTTGACCGAGCTCCTCCAGGAGGAGGGCTACTCGGTGGCGCGCGCTTCCCACGGACGCGAGGCGCTCGCGATGCTGCGCGAAGGATCGAACCCCAGCCTGATCCTGCTCGATCTGATGATGCCGATCATGGACGGCTGGCAGTTCCGCGCCGAGCAGCAGAGCGATCCCGCGCTCGCGTCGATCCCGGTCGTGGTCATCTCGGCGATGGGCAAGGACGAGAAGATCGCGGCCCTCGGGGCCGCGCAGCTCCTCAAGAAGCCCATCCGCCTCGAGCAGCTCCTCGACGCCGTGGCGCGCCACGCCCGCTGACGGCGCCCCCCGCACGCCGCCGGACGTGCGCGCCGGCGAGCCCCGGGTGATCCCTCAGGCGGCGCCCTCGGGCGCTTTCGTGACCTCCCGGTCACGCACCGCGCGCGCCTCGGGCGTGAGCGTGCCCAGCGTGAACAGATCGATCGCCTGCGCGCACCACGCCGCGATGTCCGGCCTGCGCTCCCGCTGGATCAGCTCCCGCACGAGCCGATCGTACGCGCCGGAGATCAGCACCGCGACGATCGCGGGATCCACGTCCGCCCGGTAGAGCCCGGCGAGCACGCAGCTCCGCACCCGCTGCTCGGCCTGCTGGGCGACGCGCGCCGCGAACTCGTCGATGAGGTACGCGTACGGCGCGCCGCCGCCGCCGAGCAGCACCATCCGGAGCAGCGCCCGGTTCTGCCAGCAGAACTCGAGCACCGCCGCGTCGTGCTCGTGCATGCGCGCGATGAGCTCGCCCGTCTCGTCGGCCCCGCCCTCGAACCGGTCCATCAGCGGCTCGATGCAGGCCGCGAGCCGCGCGAGGAAGCCCTCCACGATCTGCTGGAAGCAGTCCTCCTTGCTCTTGAAGTGCAGGTAGAACGATCCCTTCGAGACCCCCGCCCTCGCGGTGATGTCCTCGACCCGCGCGCCCGCGAGCCCCCGCTCCGTGAACGCGGCCTCCGCCGCGCGGAGCAGGTCGATCTTGACGCGGCGATCGGCTACGCGCGGCATGGCTGACTGGCCGGTCAATATTGGGGGACATGGCGCGCACGTCAAGCGAGGACCACGGCCGCGGCCGCCCGGCGGCGCGCGGACCCTCAGGGCCCCGTGTAGCGCGCCCGCGGGCGCAGCATGAAGCCGGCCTCGCGCTGCTCGAAGGCGTGCGCGATCCAGCCCGCGGAGCGCCCGATCGCGAACAGCGCGGCCGCGGAGCCCGGGGGCAGGCCGAGCGCGGCGGCGACGGCGACGAGGCCCGCGTCGAGCGACGGCGGCTCGCGGCCCGCGGCCCGCATCTCGTCCACGATCGCCAGCACCGCGCCCACCGCGGCCGAGCGCGGCGCGAGGTCGCGCGCCGTCTCGAGCAGGACGTCCGCGCGCGGATCGCCGCCCGGGTAGAGCCGGTGCCCGAAGCCGGGGACCGGCTCGCCGCGCGCCATCCGCGCCCGCACGACCGCGGCTGCCCGCTCGGGCCGCCGCGCCTCGGCCACCAGCGCCTCGACGCGATCGCAGAGGCCGCCGTGCCGCGGCCCCGAGAGCGCCGCGAGCCCCGCGCTCACGCACGCGTACAGATCCGCGCCCGCCGAGGCCGCGACCCGCACCGCGAACGCCGACGCGTTCAGCTCGTGGTCCGCCGACACCACGAGCGCGCGATCGACCGCCCCCTCCGCCGCGCGCGACGGCCGCGCGCCGAGCGCGATCAGCGTCCGCCGCGCCACGGTCGGGGCCCCCCGCGCCGCCGCGCACCGCGCCGGATCCAGCCCCAGCCCCACGAGCGCCGCGAGCGCCCGCAAGAGCGCCCGCGCCCGCGCCCGCTCGGCCTCCGTCGTCGGGATCGGCGCCTCCTCGATGGTCGCGCACGCGTGGCGGGTCGGATCGCGCGCCGCGAGCGCCGCCGCCGCGAGCGCCAGCGCCGCGAGCGCCGCCGCTCCCCGCGGCAGCAGCGCCGCGAGCCGCCGCGCCGGAGCGCCGTCCGCGATCCGCGCGCCCCCCCTGCCGGCCCTGCTCCAGCCCTCCGCGCGGCCAGGCGGCGCTCCGTCCGGCGCGCCCAGCTCCCCCGTCCACAGGAGCTCCGCGACCGCATCGAACGGCGTGCCCTCCCGCGCGAGCGCGACCGCCTCGCGCCCCCGGTACACCGGCCCGCGCGGCCCGATCGCCGTGAGCGCCGACTCCAGCACCGGCTCGCCCCAGCGCAGCGCGCC
The DNA here is from genome assembly GCA_964421485.1 of uncultured Polyangiaceae bacterium. Classification (GTDB taxonomy): domain Bacteria; phylum Myxococcota_A; class Polyangia; order Polyangiales; family Polyangiaceae; genus CAYQYG01. The sequence goes on from CAYQYG010000151.1 coordinate 17,310, forward strand.
CGCCGCGACCGCCGCGTGCCCCGCGCGCGCGTCGCGCCGCGCCGCGAGCCGCTCCACGTCGGCCCGGAGGTAGAGCCGCGCGCGCCCGCGCGCTCCAGGCACCCCGCGCAGGAGCCCCCGGCTCACGTACGCGTAGAGCGTCTCCCGCTTCACGCCGAGCAGCTCCGCCGCCGCGGCCCCGCTCAGGTAGGCCGATCGTTGATTGTCGAATCCAGATTGATCAACGTTGTCCACTCCTCAACATTACACGGGCCCAACGAGCGAGGAGGAGACGATGGACGAGGCAGCAAAGGCGCCGCTCGCGAGCGGTCTGGACGGGGTCGTGGCGGCCGAGACGGCGCTCTCGGAGGTGGACGGGGAGCGGGGGCGGCTGATCCTGGCGGGCCACGACGTGGAGGAGCTCGCCGGCGGCGGGGCGGGCTTCGAGGACGCGTGCGGCCTGCTCTGGAGCGGCGCGCTGCCCGGCCCCGGTGCGCGCGAGGCGCTCCGCGCCGCGATCGCCGCCGCGCGCGTCGAGGCGTTCGCCCGGCTCGATCGCCTCGGCGACGCGCTCGACGCGGCCGACGGCATGGATGCGCTCCGCGCCGCCGTCGCCCACCTGACCGGCGACGCCGCGCCGGCCGCGCTCGCGGGCGCG
>CAYQYG010000152.1:0-12678 GCA_964421485.1 uncultured Polyangiaceae bacterium
CGGCTCGGGTTTGCGCGCTCCGAGCACGCCGGTACGCTGAAGAGCCCGAGCGAGCCCCTACCGCGCCGGGATCTGGATCCGTGACCGCGTCTGGATCCGTGACCGTGACCGTGACCGGATCCGTGACCGTGACCGGATCCGTGACCGGATCCGTGACCGGATCCGTGACCGGATCCGTGACCGTGACCGAAGCCGCGACCGCGACCGCGACCGACGCAGGTCAGCCGGCGGCCCTCGCCCGCCCCGCGAGCTGCCCGCAGGCCCCGCCCACGTCACGCCCGCGCGGCCGGCGCACCAGCGTGGTCACGCCGTGCGATGACAGCCGCGCCACGAACGCCTCGAGCCGCTCGGGCGCCGGCGGCCGCAGCGCCGGATCCGGGCCCGGGTTCGACGGGATCACGTTCACGCGGCACCGGATGCCGGCCACGTAGGCTGCGAGCAGATCCGCGTCCGCCGGGTCGTCGTTGTACCCGTCGAAGAGCACGTACTCGAACAGCACGCGGCGCCCCGGAGGCAGCGACCGGGCGAGGGCATCCTTGAGGGCTGCGAGCGGGAAGCGCGCGTTGATCGGCATGATGGGCAGCCGGCGCGCGTCGTCGGGCGCGTTGAGGCTGACCGCGAGCTCGGCGCGGGCGCCGCGGAAGAACGCGTCCAGCTTGTCGAGCACACCGACGGTGCTGACCGTGACCCGTGAGGGCGCGAACCCGAACGCGCGCCCGTCGGTGAGCAGCCGGATCGCGCGCAGCACCTCGGGGAGGTTGTCGAAGGGCTCGCCCATGCCCATGAAGACGATGTTCTGGAGCGGCGGCGAGCGCCGTTCTGACATCTGGGGCTCCGGGTCGCCTGGCGGCGCCCTCCGCCCCAGACTCCGGTAGACCGCGAGCGCGATCCGGACCTGATCGACGATCTCGCCCGCGCTGAGCTGGCGATCGAGCCCCAGCCTCCCCGTCTCGCAAAACGTGCACGCGCGCGCGCACCCGACCTGGCTCGAGAGGCAGAGCGTCGTGCGCGCCGGCCCGGGGATCACGACCGACTCGATGAGCGCACCATCGCGGGCGCGCAGGACGAGGCGCAGGGTGTCGTCGGTGGCCGGCGCGATCTCGGCGATCGACAGCGACAGGTCCGGCGAGAGATCGAGCAAGCTCGGGTGCGCCCACGCGCCGATGCCCAGCCCGGCCAGCGCGGCCGCATCCCACGGCGGCCTCCGCACGCCCGCGCCCGCGCCCGCGCCCGCTCCCGTGTCCGCTCCCGCGCCCGCGCCCGCTCCCGTGTCCGCGCCCGCGCCCGCTCCCGTGTCCGCTCCCGTGTCCGCGCCCGCGCCCGTGTCCGCGCCCGCGCCCGCGCCCGCGCCCGTGTCCGCTCCCGCGTCCGCTCCCGTGTCCGCTCCCGTGTCCGTGGCCGCATCCGCTCCCACCCCCGCGCGCCCCGCACCGAACGCGTGCCGCAGCACCCTCCCCGCCGCCGATCTCGCCGCGGACTCCGCCCCGCCCGCCCGCACGAGCAGCTCGGCCAGCGAGGCCGCGTCGTGGTCTGCCAGCAGCGGCGCGGTCGACGAGCGCGCGGCCCGGCGGACGAGCTCAGGGCGCGGGATCAGGGCGGGATCGGGCATGTCCAGGAGCTACCACGTCGCGGGGGCCGGCGAAAAGCGCCTGGAACGCCTCTCCCCCGATTGTCAATCAAGTTCGCGAGGCCCCACCCGTTCCGCCAACATCACTGTCAACATGGGTGCATATTGGGGATAACCTGGCAGGCAATCTGTGGATAACCCTGTGGATAGGAACTGCGACCCGGACGCATGATTTTTTGGTTGCACGGAGCGTCGAAAAGAGAGAGTTTGGTCCCTGGAAGTTCTGCGGCACATCTGGCCGCGGACGGACCTCATCGCAGAAGTCGAGAGGGGCGCTGCGATCGCGACGACATCGGCCTTGGCCGGGCGCCGGAGCGATCAGGTCGCCGCATTCCTTGGGCCCGTCAATGCCGAAGGAATTCGCGACGATAGAAAAGGCGCCGCCGCAAGTATTCCACAGGTTGGTCACAAGCTGTGGAGTCGTTGCGGACAACCCCAAAAGGGTGGCCGCTCGACGGAAGGCACCTCGGGTGCGCCCATCCGTCCCTTCTTCGCGGAAGGAAGGGAGAAGCAGCCCTCGAGCGGGTGGCGCTTGCGTCGCCCGCCGGCAAGCTCGTGGGACCTCGGTCCTTCGATCCGCGCAGGCTCTCCGGCCGGTGCGGACACGGGCTCTGTGACAGGAGGTGCCCGAGCTCATCGGGGTCGGGGCGAAGCTCCCCTCACCAAGGGGAGGTGCTGGCGGCGCCGCAAGGCGCACGACGGCCCCTGGGCCTGAGAGAGCTCGACCTGCCGCGCGCCGCAAGGCGAGGGCGGCAGCCCGCGTGACGCCGCGCAGGGGGTGACCCCGGCGGGGCTTGCGGGGTGGAAGGTCTCGTCCGCCGTCGTGCTCAGGAACCGTGGTGATTGCAGAAGTCGACGGGCGGCGCGCCGAGCTGACCGATCCTTGAGCGAGAGCTGCAGGGGTCGCGACAGCGAGGGGCGCACGAAGCCGGCTCGCAGGCGGCAACGCCGCGAGGACGGTGGCGGGCTCTCGAGGGGTACGCGAAAGCGGGCGCCGCGAGAGCACCTGTCGATGGAAGGCGCCTCCGGGTTGCGTGAGGGATCTGCGCGAGCAGGTCCCGAGCGCCGCGCAGGAGGGAGACGCGCGAGCGGATCCCGAGCGCGTGGCCGAGGCCGGGCTCCTTGACGGGGGCGCGGCGGAGGCGACCCAGGCTCTCTGGAACGACCTGCTCACGCGGGGCGGCCGGGGGGCGACAAGGGGTGTCAGAGGTCGAGCTCGGAGCGTTGCGAGCGGCCGAACAAGCCGCCGCAAGGCAGCGCCGTTCCGGTACGGCGCTCCCCTTCGCAAGAAGGGCGTCGCGGGCTCGGCCGAAGCTGGGAGGGCGGCGTCAAACGACCTCTCACCTGCGCTGGAGATGCCGCGAGGCGTCTCGCAAAACAGCGCGGGAATCCAGCGGATCCTTGGGTGCTCGTGCTGAAGGTCGGTTGCAGAAGTCGGTGAGAGGCATCTTCCCCGCGTTGTCCGCGGCGCCCGCGAGGGTGACGAGGACCGGGTTGGGTAGCACGGAACGGCCGCTCCTCGTGACGGGGGAGCCGGAGCGTGCCGGGCGAGAAGGGTGCGGGGCGAGCGAGCGGTTGCCGAACAGCGATCGCGCGCGAGCCCGGCTCGGCAGCGATGTCGAGCATCGAGCCGATGGAAGGCGCCCTGGGCCGACGAGCCGGCCCGCCCTAACCCGGCGGGCAGGTATCGGGTCCTGGCGAGGCGGTTCGGGTCGCGATCCGGCGCAAGCCTGGGCGCGATCCGCCGGGCCAAGGGAGACTGGAGATCCCGAGGCCGGCGCCGTCCCGCGACAGAGGGTGTCAGAGGTCACGACGTCCGGTGCCGCTCTCCCAGCCGAAGGGCGCGGAGGGTCTGCAAGCCGCTGGCGAGGCCGGGAGCCCCGCCATGCTGCGCCGGATCGATCGGGGCCGAAGCTGCCGCGGTGAGCCACACCGCGGCGTCCTCACGGTGGAAGCGGCAGCGCGAACTGCGCAGCCCGCCGGAGGGAACCGACGCAAGGCGAAGGTGACGCGCGCCGAGCAGCCGGCGCGCACGGCTCGCGGAAAGGCCGAGAGGCCTGAAGGTGGCGCCTGACCGGGGTGCCCCGAGACGAGCAAGTGGAGCTCCACCGAGGGCGGCGTCGGGCGACCGACGCCGCCCTCGGTCTTTTTGTGTTTCGCGTCGTTCGGTTCCGGACGGCGAGATCGTGGGATACAGTGCCGCGGATGCATCCGGGCGCCTCCCTCCCTCGCTGTACAGCGCGAACCCTCGCCATCGGGCTCGCGGCGCTGTCCTGGACCCTCGCCGGGGCTCCGGCGCGCGCCGCGGGCGGACCCAAGGACGCGCAGGCTCAGAAGGCCATCACCGAGGCGATGGGGACCGACTACCTGGAGACCAAGTTCGACCGGGCGGTCGAGCGGCTCCGCGCAGCCATCGACGCCTGCGGAGCGGACGGGTGCTCGCCGGCGGTGAAGGCGCGGCTCTACATGACGCTCGGCTCGGTGCTCGCGGCCGGCAAGAAGCAGCTCGAGGACGCGCGTGACGCGTTCGTCGAGGGCCTCGGGCTCGATCCGGACGCCAGGCCCGATCCGGACCTCGCGTCGACCGAGATCTCCTTCGCCTTCGAGAAGGCGCGCGCGGCGTTCGGCGCGCCGTCCTCGAGCGGGGCCATGGACGTCAAGCCGCCGGCGGAGCAGCGCGTGCGCGCGCCGGTCCCGATCTACGCCGAGCTCCGGTCCGACCTCATCGAGAAGACCGCCAAGGTGACGCTCTGGTACCTCGCGCCGGGCGCGCGCGAGCACCGCTCGCTGCTGCTCAAGAAGCTGCGCGATCGCGGGTACGGCATCAACATCCCGTGCAGCGAGCTCGGCGCCGAGGGGCCGCTCAAGTTCTACCTCGTCGCGACCGCCGCGGACGGCGCGATCCTGGCGAGCGCCGGGTCGCGCGACGCGCCGCTCACGACGGTCATCAAGCAATCGATCTCGGGGGAGCCGCCGCACTGGCCCGGGTTCGCGCCCCCGGAGGCCTGCGCGGAGGAGAAGTCGGAGAGGGCCGCGCAGTGCCTCGACGATCGCCAGTGCAACGCCGGGCTGACCTGCGTGGGCGGGAGCTGCGTGCCGCGCACGGCGGAGCCGGCGGCCAAGGACATCCGGAGGAACTGGGTGTCGATCTCGTTCTGGCCCGACGTCTCGCTCTTCACGGGCGAGAACGTCTGCACGACGGCCGAGCAGGAGGGCGCCCACTACGTCTGCGTGCGGAGCGACCGGACGCGGTACGACGGCACGCCGACGCGGGACGTCGCGGACAACGTGAACTTCGGGTTCGCCCTCTCGACGCTGCGGATCGCGCTGGCCTACGACCGCGTCGTGCTCGACAACCTCACCCTCGGCGGGCGGGCGGGCTTCGCGTTCGGCGGCGCGTCGGACGGGGGCGCCTCGTTCCTGCCGCTCCACCTCGAAGCGCGCGCGCAGTACTTCTTCGTCCCGCACCCGTTCGAGGAGGCCGGCGTGCGGCCGTACGCGCTCGTCTCCGCGGGGGTCGCGCAGATCGACACCAAGGTCGAGGTCGAGGTGCTCGAGGACGCCGCGGCGTGCGGGGCCGATCCGAACAACGCGGAGAGCCCGTGCACGACGCCGGGGCCGAGCGGGCGCGTCGAGGAGCGCCGGCAGACGCTCGACGCGTACAAGCAGGCCGGCCAGGGGTTCGCGTCCGTGGGCGGCGGGATCGCGTACGAGCCGGTGCCGGGCATGGCCCTCAACCTGGCGCTGCGCGCGAGCGTCACGTTCCCGGTCGTCACAGCCGTGCTCTCCCCCGAGGTCGGGGTGTCGCTGGGGTTCTAGTGGCGATCGCAGGCGGCAGCCGGACGGCGATCCGGGACGAGAGGATGGAGGCGGCGCTCCAGCAAGCGCTCGCCGGGGCTCCGGGCCAACTCCTGGAGCGGCTCGACCGGAGCTCGGGCCTGCCCGGGCCGCGGCCGAGCCTCGACCTCGCGCGCTCGGTGGGCGCGGCGCTCGCGTCGGCCGGCGCGCGCGGGGCGAAGGCGATCGAGGCGCTCCGGTCGAGCCAGGGCGAGTACCACCGGATCGTCCTCGCGCAGGCCCTCGCGGAGCGGCACGCGGCGGGCGACCGCGGCGCGAGCGCGGCGCTGCAGGAGCTCGCCGGCGAGAGCCGGCAGCTCGTGCGGCTCGGCGTGGTGGAGGCGCTGCGGACGATCCTCGCCGCGCGCGGGGGCGCCGCCGTGACCGAGCTCGCGGCCTGGACCGACGGCTACCTCCAGGCGCACGTCGCGCTCGAGGCGCTCGCGGATCGCGACACCCTCGCGCGCCTCCCGGACGGCGCCGAGGTCGTCGCGCGGCTCGACGAGGCGTTCGATCTGGCCGATCGATCGCCGCGCGCGGCCGAGCGGCTCCAGGGCGTGCGCCAGCTCCGCCAGGCGCTCCCCGCGCAGATCGCCGTGATCGCCGCGCGGTTCCCCGAGGCGATCGCGTGGCTCGAGGCGCAGGCGTCGAGGGACCGGCCCGAGACGCGCGAGGTCGTCGCCGCGGCGATCGCCGCGCTCCGGAAGCTCCAGTTCCGCACGGCGGAGACCGATCGCCTCGCCGCCGCGCTCGCCGGAACGGCCCCGCCGCCGCGCGATCCGTCGCGCATCGTCCACGGCACGCGCAAGCGCAGCAAGGGCCGGCGGTAGCCCCGTGGATCTCCGACACGCGGCGCTAGGATGACGCGAGGCGAGCACGCGAGGACCATGGCCATGAGCGACGAGGACAAGGACGAGGACGACCGCCGCTTCGTGCGGACCACCGTGGATCCGAGCGCCGAGCTCGGCGAGCTCTTCGACGACCTCGAGGCGCTGCTCAAGAACGGCGACGTGATCGCCGCGCTGACGGCGCGCGACATCAACGCGAGCCTCGCCCTGCTCGCGGTGGACGCGCTCCGCGCCTACCTCGCCGGCCGCAAGGCCGACGCGGTGGAGGACTTCTCGACCGTCGCGGAGGAGATCCGCGCCCGCCTCGAGCTCGGCGAGCCCGGGGCCCCGGACGGAGGCCGCTCGTCGTGATGCTCGACGCCGTCATGATCGACGCGGGCGGCGCGGGCGCGCCGCCCTGGTCCCCGGCGCCCGCGCTCTCGGGCGCCTCGTACTCGGCGGCCGAGCTCTCGCAGGAGGGCGATCGGGTCTTCCTGCTCGAGCAGCGCGAGCTGCCCGAGCGGGAGCGCTACGTCGCGCTCGCGACCGCGGACGAGGTCGCGCTGGCCATCCGCGACATGGTCGTCCGCGGCGCGCCGGCGATCGGCATCGCCGCCGCGTACGGCATGGCCCTCGCGGCGCGCGCCGCCCGCGATCTCGATCCCGCCGCCTACCTCGCCGCGCTCCGGAGCGCCGGCGCCCGCCTCGGCGCCGCGCGCCCCACCGCGGTCAACCTCGCGTGGGCCGTCGGCCGCGCGCTCGCCGCCGCCGAGCAGCACGCCCCCCTCCCCGGCCAGGCGCGCGCGCAGGCCCTCGCCGACCTCGCGCGATCGATCCACCGCGACGACGTCGAGGCCTGCCGCGCGATGGGCCGCGCCGGCGCCGCGCGCCTCCCCGACGAGGGCGCGGTGCTCACCCACTGCAACGCCGGCGCGCTCGCGACGGGCGGCTACGGCACCGCGCTCGGCGTGATCCGCGCCGCCGCCGAGGCCGGCAAGCGCGTGCGCGTGCTCGCCGACGAGACGCGCCCTTACCTGCAGGGCGCCCGCCTCACGGCCTGGGAGCTCCACCGCGACGGCATCCCCGTCGAGGTGATCTGCGAGGGCATGGCCGCCTTCTACATGCGCCGCGGCGAGGTGAGGGCCGTCATCGTCGGCGCCGATCGCATCGCGAGGAGCGGCGACGTCGCCAACAAGATCGGCACCTACGCCCTCGCCTGCCTGGCGCGCCACCACGGGATCCCCTTCTACGTCGCCGCCCCGTGGAGCACGATCGACCTCGCGACCCCCGACGGCGCCGCGATCCCCATCGAGGAGCGGAGCTCCGGCGAGGTCGCCGTCATCGCCGGCCGCCGCGTCGTGCCCGAGGGCGTGCGCGCCCGCCACCCCGCCTTCGACGTCACGCCGGCCGAGCTCGTCACCGCCATCTTCACCGAGCGCGGCGAGCTCGCCCCCTCCGACCTCGCGCGCACCTGAAGCCTGAAGAGAAGAGGAGAGATTTCAACGCAAAGACGCAAGGACGCAGAGACGCAAAAATACGGAAATTCTGGTTTGCGTCTCTGCGCCTTTGCGCCTCTGCGTTAAATTTCTGCGGCTGGATCCCCCCCCGTACGTGTGGCAAGCGCTGGAGACCCTGGATGGCTCATTTCTCACCGAAGCCGGAGTGGCTCAAGGTCCGCGCGCCGGGAGGCGACACCTACCACCAGCTCAAGCAGACGCTGAGGCGGCTCGATCTCCACACGGTCTGCGAGGAGGCGCGCTGCCCCAACGTCGGCGAGTGCTGGCGCGAGGGCACCGCGACCGTGATGCTGCTCGGCGACACCTGCACGCGCGGCTGCCGCTTCTGCGCCGTCACCACCGGCGACCCCCGCGGCGCCGTCGACGTGCGCGAGCCCGAGCACGTCGCCCGCGCCATCGCCCGCCTCGATCTCCAGTACGTCGTCATGACGATGGTCAACCGCGACGACCTGCTCGACGGCGGCGCCGAGCACGTCGCCCGCACCGTCCGCCGCCTGCGCGCGCTCCGCCCGGACCTCCTGATCGAGGCCCTCGTCGGCGATTTCCAGGGCCACCTCGCCGCCGTCGACGAGGTCGTGGACGCCGGCCCCGACGTCTTCGCGCACAACATCGAGGTCGTCCGCCGCCTCACCCGCCCCATCCGCGACGTCCGCGCGAGCTACGACCAGTCGCTCGCCGTCCTGCGCCGCGCGAAGGAGCGCGCCGCCGCCGATCCCGCGCGCCGCCGCCTCACGAAGAGCTCGATCATGGTCGGCATCGGCGAGACCGACGCGGAGGTCCTCGAGGCCCTCCGCGACCTGCGCGGCGCCGGCGTCGACATCGTGACCCTCGGCCAGTACCTCCGCCCGACCTCCAGGCACGCCCCCGTCGACCGCTTCGTCACCCCCGAGCGCTTCGCCGATTTCGCGCGCGAGGCCATGGACATGGGCTTCCTCTATGCCGCGAGCGCCCCGCTGGTCCGCTCCAGCTACAAGGCCGGCGAGGTCTTCGTGCGCAGCCTCCTCGGCGCCGGCCAGGGGCCCCAGGGCGTCGAGTCCCTGCTCGAGGAGCGCCTCGCCGTGGCCCGGCGCGAGGCCGCGCGCGTCCACGCCGAGCTCGATCCCCCCCATCCCGCACCGCCGCCGCCCCTGGTCCCGGTGGAGTCGCTGGTCCGCCGCTGATCCCCCCATCCCCGCGGCTGCGGCCGCTTCCGTTTCCGTTTCCGCTTTCCGCTTCCGTTTCCGCCTCCGTTTCCGTTTCCGCGCCCGCTTCCGCTTCCGTTTCCGCGCCCGCTTCCGCTTCCGTTTCCGCGCCCGCTTCCGTTTCCGTTTCCGCTTCCGTTTCCGCTTCCGCTTCCGTTTTCCGCTCCCGTTCCCGCTTCCGTTTCCGCTCCCGCCCCCGCGCCCGCATCCGCGCTTGACGTTGCAGGCCGGCTGCCCGAGCTTGGGGGTCCGCCATGCGCGCGCCGAACAAGAGCCTCCTCGAACGCGTCGCGCGGAGCATCCGGCGTCCGCCGAGCGTCCCTGGCAGCGGCACTGCCTCGGTCCTCGCCCAGGCCGCGGCCGCGTACAGCGCCCGCCCCGTCATCGACGAGTCCGACGGCCTCAGCGGCTTCGACCCCCACGCCGCCGCCCTCTTCGAGGCCGTCGTCGAGGCCGCCTACCTCGTCGCCAACGCCGACGGCGTCTTCGATGACGAGGAGCGCTCCGCCTTCCAGTCCATCGTCGCCTCTGCCTGCGACAACCTCGTCCAGCTCCGCCAGCTCGAGGCGCTCACCGCCGACTTCCGCGAGCTCCTCGCCGAGGACGGCCTCGAGAAGCGCGCCCGCATGGTGGCCCGCACCATCAGCGACCGCGACCAGCAGCTCGAGGTCCTCTGGATCGCCGCCCTCATGGCCCACGTCTCCGGCGGCGTCAGCGACGAGGAGCGCACCGTCCTCGCCCACCTCGCCCAGGGCTTCTCCCTCGACGACGCCGCCGTCACCGAGGCCATCGAGCGCGCCGCCCTCGCCCTCGATCTCGGTTGACGGACTGTCGGCCGCGTCGTGACGCCCGAAGCCCCTGGTCTCGGGCGCCGCGTTTGGCTAGTGTCCCGCCGCCTTTATGAGCACCGCCACCACCTCCCCGGACCGCGCCGCCTCCGAGGCTGCCCCCACGATCGCGCGCCACCCGCTCGACGCCCGCGCCAGCGACGTCATCAGCGTCCTCCGCCACGACGGATCGCTCGACCCGGCGACCGATCCCGGCCTCACCGAGGATCAGGTCGCCGCGCTCTACCGCGCCATGGTCCGTGTCCGCGTCCTCGACAAGCGCCTCGTCGAGCTCCAGCGCCAGGGCCGCATCGGCTTCCACATCGGCTCCCTCGGCGAGGAGGCCACCATCCTCGGCACCGCCTTCGCCACCCGCCCCGAGGACTGGATCTTCCCCTGCTACCGCGAGTTCGGCGCCCTCCTCTGGCGGGGCATGCCCCTCCAGAGCTACCTCGACAACATGTTCGGCAACGCCAACGACCCCGTGAAGGGCCGCCAGATGCCGGACCATTACACCTACCGCGCCGGCCATTTCGGCTCCGTCAGCTCCCCCATCGGCACCCAGATCACCCAGGCCGTCGGCTTCGCCTGGGCTGCCAAGATCAGGAGGGATCCCGCCGTCGCCCTCACCTACTTCGGCGACGGCGCCACGAGCTCCAGCGACTTCCACAACGGCCTGAACTTCGCGGGCGTCTTCAAGGCCCCCGTCGTCTTCGTCTGCCGCAACAACGGCTGGGCCATCAGCGTCCCCGTCGAGCGCCAGACGGCCAGCGCCACCTTCGCCGAGAAGGGCATCGCGTACGGCATCCCCGGCGTCCGCGTCGACGGCAACGACCTCTTCGCCGTCATCAAGGCCACCCGCGACGCCATCACCCGCGCCGCCCGCGGCGAGGGCCCCACCCTCATCGAGGCCCTCACCTACCGCCTCGCCGGCCACTCCACCAGCGACGATCCCAAGGCCTACCGCCCCGAGGCCTGGCTCGAGCCCTGGCGCCTCCTCGACCCCATCGTCCGCCTCCGCCGCCACCTCGAGCGCACCCAGGGCTGGACGGGCGACAGGGACCGCCAGATCGAGGACGAATGCGAGGCCGAGATCAAGGCCTGCGTCGCCGTCGCCGAGAAGGCCCCGCCCCCGTCGCTCGACTCCATGTTCGAGGACGTCTACGCCACCCCGCCCTGGCACCTCGTCGAGCAGCGCGAGCAGCTCAAGGCGGGGCCCCGCCCCAAGGGCCACTGATTCGAGCCACGATCCCGCCGCCTGCATTCGACGAAAGGACGGAGACGACAGCAATGCCCCAGATGAACATGGTCCAGGCCATCAACGACGCGCTCCGCCACGAGATGCGGCGCGACGGCCGCGTCGTCGTGCTCGGCGAGGACGTCGGCAAGGTCGGCGGTGTCTTCCGCGTCACCCAGGGCCTGTTCGACGAGTTCGGCGACGACCGGGTGATCGACACCCCCCTCTCCGAGGGCGGCATCATCGGCACCGCCATCGGGATGGCCCTCTACGGCCTCGTCCCGATCCCGGAGATCCAGTTCGCCGACTTCATCTTCCCGGCCTACGACCAGATCGTCTCCGAGCTCGCGAAGTATCGATACCGCTCCGGCGGCGAGTACCCCGCGAAGCTCGTGATCCGGACCCCGGTCGGCGGCGGCATCCGCGGCGGCCATTACCACTCGCAGTCGCCCGAGGCCCAGTTCATCCACGTCGCGGGCCTCAAGGTCGTCTGCCCCTCGAACCCCGCGGACGCCAAGGGCCTCCTGCTCTCCTCCATCCGCGACCCCGATCCCGTCCTCTTCTTCGAGCCCAAGCGCATCTACCGCGCCGCCAAGGGCGACGTCCCCGAGGGCGACTACACCGTCCCGCTCGGCAAGGCCCGCGTCGTCCGGAAGGGCCAGCACGTCACGATCGTCGTCTGGGGCGCGATGCTCTACGAGGCCCTCGACGCCGCCAACCAGGCCGCCGCGCAGGGCGTCGAGTGCGAGGTCATCGACCTCCGCACCCTCTGGCCGCTCGACATCGACACCGTGATCGACTCCGTGAAGCGCACCGGCCGCGTCATCGTGGTCCACGAGGCCCCGAAGAGCTGCGGCCTCGGCGGCGAGATCGTCTCCCTCGTCAACGAGAAGGCGTTCCTGCACCTCGAGGCCCCCCCGCTCCGGATCACCGGCTTCGACACCCCGTTCCCGTACACGCTGGAGAACGAATATCTCCCGCTCTCCCACCGGATCCTTCCCGGCATCCTCCAGACGGCGAGGTACTGAGGCGATGGCCACCTACGAGTTCAAGCTCCCCGACATCGGCGAGGGCGTGACCGAGGGCGAGATCGTGAAATGGCTGATCGCCCCCGGCGATGTCGTCGTCGAGGACCAGCCCATGGTCGAGGTGATGACCGACAAGGCGACGGTCACGATCACCTCCCCCCGAGCCGGCAAGGTCTCCGAGCTCCGCGCCAAGGCCGGCGACATCGTCCCCGTCCACAGCGTGCTGGTCGTCTTCGATCTCGCCGGCGCTGCCCCTGCGCCCGCCGCCGAGGCGCCCGCGAAGGCGTCCGAGCCTGCGGCGACGGCCGTGGGCGACATCAAGGAGACCCTGCCCGGCATGGGCCTCGTCGATCTTGCCCCCGCGGCGCCGAGGCTGAACGGCGCCCCGGCCGCGGCTGGCTATTACAACGAGAAGCCGCTCGCGACGCCCGCGACGAGGCAGCTCGCCCGCGAGCTCGGCGTCGACCTCCGCCGCGTCACCCCGACCGGCCCCAGCGGCCGCGTCACCAAGGACGACGTCCGCGCGCACCGCGCGCCCGTCTCCGCGCCCGTCTCCGCGCCCGCGCCCGTCTCCGCGCCCGCGCCCGTCTCCGCGCC
>CAYQYG010000152.1:12778-17918 GCA_964421485.1 uncultured Polyangiaceae bacterium
GTCTCCGCGCCCGCGCCCGTCTCCGCGCCCGCGCCCGTCTCCGCGCCCGCGCCCGCGCGCGCCCCCATGCGCATTGCCCCCGTGGCCACCGCCGCCGGCGCCGACATCGAGGAGCGCATCCCCCTCCGCGGCCTCCGGAAGCGCATCTTCGAGGGCATGTCCCGCTCGAAGCACACCGCCGCCCATTTCACGTTCGTCGAGGAGTGCGACGTCACCGCGCTCAAGGCATTGCGCGCCCGCCTCCGCCCGTCAGCCGAGGCCGCGGGCGTCAAGCTCACGTTCCTCCCCTTCTTCGTCAAGGCCGCCGTCGCCGCGCTCAAGCGCCACCCGATGCTCAACAGCGCATTCGACGAGGCCACGCAGGAGATCGTCGTCCGGAAGAGCTATCATATCGGCATCGCCTCCGCGACGGACGCCGGCCTCATCGTGCCCGTCGTGCGCGACGCCGATCGCAGGAGCATCCTCGACCTCGCCCGCGAGATCGCCCGGCTCGGCGAGGAGACCAAGAATGGCAAGGTCCGCCCGGAGGATCTCGGCGGATCCACCTTCACCATCACCTCGCTGGGCCAGCAGGGCGGCCTCTTCGCCACGCCGATCCTCAACTTCCCCGAGGTCGCGATCCTGGGCATTCACCAGATGAAGCAGAAGCCCGTCGTCCGCGACGGCCAGATCGCCATCGGCGATGTCATGCTCCTGTCGCTCTCGTTCGATCACCGCATCATCGACGGCCACGCCGGCGCCGCGTTCGCTTACGAGATCATCCGTTACCTCGAGGACCCTGACCGGCTCTTCCTCGAGATGGCGTAGCCCCTCGCTCAGCGCGGCGGCCAGCCCCCCCCTGCCCGCGCCGGCAGCGTCATCGTGAACAGCGTCTTCCCGCCCCGGCGCTCCACCTCCACCCGGCCGTCGTGATCCGACGCCACCCGCTGCACGATCGCGAGGCCCAGGCCCGTGCCGGTCGGCTTCGTCGAGAAGAACGGATCGAAGATCGGCGCGTCGGACGCGGGGAACCCCGGACCGTCGTCCTCGATCACCAGGCTCACCACCCCCGCGCGCCGCCGCGCCTTGAGCTTCACCGCGCCGCCGCCGAGCGGCGCCACCGCCTCGATTCCGTTCCGCAGGAGGTTCACCAGCGCCAGCTCCACCTTCGCCGGATCCAGCTCCACCTCCACCTCGGCCTCCGGCACGTCGGCTTCGAGCGCGGCGTGCACCGCCTCCGCCTCGGACCGCACCGCCGAGAGCGCCCGCTCGCACAGCCCTCGCAGCGATATCGCCTTCGGCTCCAGCGGCTGCGGCCGCGCGAAATCGAGGAAGTCGCTCAGCAGCCGCGACAGCCGGCGCAGCTCCTCGAGCACCACCCGCGCCGCCCCGAGCGCCTCCGCCTCACCCTCCCCGGCGCGGCTCAGCCACCGCTCCAGCAGCGTCGCGTGCAGGTGCGCCCCGTTCAGGGGATTCCGTATCTCGTGCGCCAGCCCCGCGATCAGGCTCCCCGCCGCCGTGAGCTTCTCGGTCCGGCGCACCCACGCCTCCCGCGCCCGCGTATCGGTCGTGTCCTCGCCGATCGCGAACAGCGCCACCCGCTCGTCGTCCTCCGCGGGCATGCGCGCCAGCCGCCACCGCACCTCGCGCGCCGCGCCCGCGCGCGTCCGCAGCCCGCTCTCCAGCACCCGCTCCGCCTGCACCCGCCCCGCCGCCATGTCCCGCAGCAGGACGCCGTGATCATCGCGCAGCTCCGGCGGCAGGAGCGCCTCGCCGAAGGGCTTGCCGAGCACCTCGCCCCGCTGGAACCCCGTGACCCGCTCCGCCTCCTCGCTGAAGGACCGCACGCGCCCCCACGCATCGAGGCCGATCACCATCATCCCCGCGAGATCGAGCGCGCGCGCCAGCCGCTCAGCGGCTTCCCCTTCCAGGCAGCTCGGGTCGTCACGCTGCATGTCCATCGGACGGTGGTCCTGGCCCTTCGTGGGCGCTCGGGGCCCCCGGACGCCTGACGGCGCCCTGCGCCCCGAACGCTGTTGAAACTCAGGGCCCCTGGACGCCTGACGGCGCCCTGCCCCCGAGCCATGTCAAGCAAGCGGCGCGCCCACCCATATTTCCCGCTGATCGCCCGACGAGCCCCCCGCAATCGCTGCGCCTCGGCGCAATTCTCGCGAGGACGGGACCTGCTCACCCCGGCCGCATCGTCAGGTATTCCGGATCCCACATGGCCGCCCGCACCGCCGCAGCAATCGACGAGTCCTCGATCGCGCGCCGCGCCACCCCGCCTGCCATGGCCGCCCGCGCCACTGCCTCGGCGATCCCCGCGGTCACGCGCCGGATCTCCCGGATCCGCGGCAGCAAGCCCACTGCGTCCACCTCGTCCGGCCGCACCTCGGAGGCCAGCCGGTCCGCCGCCGCGACGAACATCGCCTCGGTCACCTCCCGCGCCTCGACCACCAGCGCCCCGAGCCCCACGCCCGGGAACACCAGCACGTTGTTCGCCTGCGCGATCCGGATCGTGCGCCCCCCGTACGCCACCGGCTCGAACGGGCTCCCCGTCGCCACCAGCGCCCGCCCATCCGTCCAGGTCATGATATCGACCGGTTTCGCTTCGGACAGATCGCTCGGATTTGACATCGGCTGGATCACCGGCCGCTCCACGCCCTCGGCCATTGCGCGCACCGCCCCCTCGGTGAACGCCCCTGCCACGCCGGAGGTCCCGATCAGCACGGTCGGCCGGAGCGCGCGCACCACTGCCTCGAGGTCGCGCGGCCGCCCTGCCCCGAGCCCCCGGGCCTCCGCGAGCGCCGCCGGCCAGGCGAACTCCCGCTTGTGCTCGTCGTCGATAGCCCGATCGTCCGCGAGCAGCCCCTGGCTGTCGACCAGCGCGATCGCCGCCTGCAGGGCCGCCCCGCTCGCCCCCGCCCGCTCGAGCGCCGCGCGGAGGAGCCGCGCGATCCCCACCCCCGCGGCCCCCGCCCCGAGGATCACGATCCGCTGCGCCTCGAGCGGCACCCCGGTGATCCGCGCCCCCGTCATCACCCCCGCCGCCGCCACCGCCGCCGTGCCCTGGATGTCGTCATTGAACGACGGCAGCACGCTCCGGTACCGATCGAGCACCCGGAACGCATTGCCCTTCTTGAGGTCCTCCCATTGCAGCAGGGCCCGGGGGAACCGCCTCCGCACCGCCTGCACGAACTCCTCGAGCAGCGCGTCGTACGCCGCCCCGCGCAGCCGCGGCGCGCGCCACCCGATGTAGAGCTCGTCCTCGAGCAGCGCCCGGTTGTCGGTCCCGACGTCCAGGCTCACCGGCAGGGTCTGCGACGGGTGGATCCCCGCCGCCGCCGTGTACAGCGCGAGCTTCCCGATCGGGATCCCCATGCCGCCGGCCCCCTGGTCCCCGAGCCCGAGGATCCGCTCGTTGTCCGTCACCACGAGCAGCCGCACGTCCTCGAACGGCGCGTTCCCGAGCACCTCGTACACGCGCCCCGCGTGCGCCGGCGTGATCCACATCCCCCGCCCTCGCCGGAAGATGTGGCTGAACTGCTGGCAGGCGAGCCCGACCGTCGGCGTGTACACGATGGGCGCGAGCTCCTCGATATGGTCGATGAGCAGGCGATAATAGAGGTGCTCGTTCCGGTCCTGCAGCGCCGCGAGCCCGATGTACTTCTCGAGCGGGTCCTGCTTGCGCTGGATCCCCGCGAGCGCGCGCCGCGCCTGCTTCTCCATCGGATCGCTCGCCGCGGGCAGGAGCCCCTCGAGCCCCAGCGCGGCCCGCTCCTCCGGGCTGAACGCGGTCCCCTTGTTGTACATCGGATCCCGGAGCAGCCGCACGCCGCGCTCGGGCGCGAGGACGGAACGGTGCTCGGGATCACTCGGGTCGATGCGATAGGGCTCCATGGATCCGTCTCCTGTCAGCGCGCCGATCGTCCGCCGCGCCGCGAGGCACGGATGCCCCGGGAGAGCGCCGCAGGCAAGCGGCGAAACGTTCTTCCGCGCTCTTCAGCCCGCCCGCCGCCCCGCGACCCGCGCCGCCGACGTCTTCGCGAGCCGCCGCGGCCTCCGCTCCCCTTCCCCGCCCACGATCCCGCCGGCCCGGATCTCCGCCTCGATCCGCCGCGCCCCCTCCACGCACCGCGGCTCGCCCAGGACGGCCGGTTCGATCCCGAAGCCGGTCCGGAGCCGGTGCCGGGCGACGCCGATCGCGAGCTCCGCCGCGTCGATCCCGATCCACCGCCGCCCGAGCCGCTGCGCCACCGCCAGCGCAGTCCCCGAGCCGCAGAACGGATCCAGCACCACGTCGCCCTCGTCCGTGCTCGCCCGGATCACCCGCTCGAGCAGCGCCTCCGGCTTCTGCGTCGGATACCCCAGCCGCTCCTTGCCGATGGCCGCGATGACCCCGACCTCCCACACGTCCGAGAGCGGCGGCCCCGGCGTCTCCCCCTCCTCCACCCCCGGCTTCCTGCGCCCCGACGAGAAATCCGCCCGCTGCTTCCGGGTCCCGAACGTCTTCAGCGTCGACTCCGCCAGCCTCTCGTATCCATAGAGCGTATGAAACTTGTGATCTCCGGACGGGGACCGGCTGTAGACGAAGAGCACGTCGTGCATCTTCTGGAACTGCCTCGAGATCGCCGGCCAGCGTCGATAACGCCAGACGACCTCGTTACGAAAGCAATCGGGCCCGAACACGGCGTCGAGCAGCACCTTGAGGTAATGGCTCGCGGTCGGATCGCAGTGGAGGTAGAGCGCCCCGGTGGGCCGGAGCGCCCTCCGGAGCTCGACGAGCCGCGGGGCCATCATGGCGAGGTAGGCGAGCACGTCGCTCTCCCCGACGAGCTGCCGGAGCGCCAGCATGGCGGAGGCCGTCCTGCCCCCCGCGGCCAGCGCGCCGGCGAACGCCGCCTCGGCCCCGGGCCCCCAGCGCCAGGTGTCGTCGAACGCCCGCGCCGGCGCCGCGTCGCCCCGATCGCGGAGCTCGAACAGGAGGTGATAGCTGCGCCCGCTCTGGAACGGCGGATCGAGGTAGACGAGGTCGACGGAGGCGTCCGCGATATGATGCCGGAGGACGTCGAGGTTGTCGCCGCAATGGAGGGCGCCGGCAGGGATCGCCGGCACAGGCTCGGTGCACGCCACGGCGCGCATCGTGCGGCAACCGGGGCCG
>CAYQYG010000153.1:0-17852 GCA_964421485.1 uncultured Polyangiaceae bacterium
TGGAGGCCGTCAAGGCCGACGACGCGGTCGCGAGGGCGCTCCTGGCCAAGAAGAATCCGGTGATCGAGGAGGCGCTCTCCAATGCCAGCGCACACGGCGAGCTCCGCGGCGAGCTCCGCGGCGAGCTCCGCGGCGAGCTCCGCGGGAAGTCCTCGGCGCTCCTCGCGGTGCTCTCGGGGCGCGGGCTCAAGATCTCGAAGAAGGCCGAGGCGAGGATACGATCCGAGCAGGACGAGGCCACGATCGACGCCTGGCTCTCGCGCGCAGGGACCTGCAAGAGCGTGAACGAGCTGCTCGAGAAGTGATCACGGTGGCCGCGTGCCACCGCGCCGCCTCGGCATTGCGGAGGCGCCCTCGCGAATCCGATCGGCCAGGGTGCCGAATGCGTGTCGCGCCGGGAGCACAGCGATCTGCGATCGAAGGAGGATGGCCGCCAGGCCTTCAATAGCTCCGGGATCCCTTGGCCTACAAGGCGCTGAACAAGCTCGGGGAGCTAGTCAATCGGTGGCGGCGCATGCCTGGCCGCGAATTGCCACGGCCGGCAACCGCCATGGTGTACACGCGATCTGGTGGCAGGATCGAGCAATCATCCCATCTCTCGCCCCCGCCTCCCCGCCGGGCCGACCCTCTTCGAGGGGGTGTCCGGGCTCCCGGATACTGTGGTAAGGTAACGTTTGGCCCAGCGTCGGCCTGATCGACGCTTGCAGCGGATCACGACGCCTGAAGATCAGGATGCCCGCGCTCCGCTTCACCGCACACGGAGGAGCACAGCATGACGAGGACGATGTGGCCCGAGGTCACGATCGCATGGACGGCGTTCGTGGCGCTCGCAGGGTGCAGCCAGGACCGCCCGCAGGGATCACCGCGCGAGGGAGCGCCGATCGCCGCGGCACGCCAGACCTTGCAGACCGACAGCCAGGTGTGCGTCACCATCCAGCGGGGCGCCGCCGGGGCGGTCGAGGACGCCATCGTGTGGCAGAGCTCCCCGACCTGGAATGACGGCGCCCGGCTCACGCTCAGCACCGGGACCTCGGTGTCCGGCGGGGTGCGGCGGTCGCTGCTGAGGTTCGACCTGGGGTCGATCCCCGCGGGCGCGACCGTGAACAGCGCGACGCTGTCAGTATATCAGCTCTACAAGAACGTGGCGGGGACCATCGCGGGGCACGCGGCGACCGCCGCGTGGGCGGAGGGGACGGTCACGTCGGGCAGCTTCGGAGACGGCTTCGAGCCCGCAGCGTTCGGCAGCTTCGACGCGCCCGGCGGGGGCAGCACGGGGTGGCGCGCGCTGGACGTCCGGGCGCTCGTGCAGGACTGGGTCTCGGGCGACAGGCCCAATTACGGGGTGGTGCTGATCGAGGACGGGACGGACAACACGGATTTCCGGAGCAGCGAGTCCGCGACGGCGGCAGAGCGGCCGAAGATCGACCTGTGCTACGTGACCTGCACCGACGGGGTGCAGAATGGAGAGGAGACCGGCTTCGACTGCGGTGGGCCCCATTGCGCACCCTGCAATCCGGATCCGGGGCCCCCGGTCGGACCGCCGGTGGAGCCGGCCGGGACCAGCCTGCTCGTGCAGGTGGTGACGCCGGACGGGGCCCCGATCGGAGGGGCGACGGTGGCCGTCGGCGGGACGGATCGGGTGACCGACGCGCAGGGGCAGGTGCTCTTCGAGGGGCTCGCCGCCGGGCCGACGATCGCGCAGGTGCGGGCCGCCGGGTTCGCGCCCGGCACCCTCACGGCCGATCTCGAGGCCGGCGTCCACGGCGGCGCGACGGCGGCGCTCATGCCCATGGGGCCGCCGATCGAATTCGACGCGGACTCGGACGCGACGATCACCGCCGGGGCCGTGCAGCTCGATATCCCGGCAGGGGCGCTCGTCGACGAGGACGGCCTGCCCGTCACGGGGGCCGCCGAGGTCGCCTTCGCGGCCATCGATCCATCGACGGACGATCTCGACGCCGCCCCGGGGCCGCTCGTGGGGACGAGCGGCAACGGGAGCGAGCCGGTGGACCTGGAGAGCGGGTTCATGGCCGAGATCTCGCTCTCGCAGGGGGGCAGGCCGCTGCAGGTCGCGCCCGGAGCGACGGCCACCATCCAGTTCGCGCTGCCGCCGTCGTTCGCCGAGACGGTGGGGGTGGGGGATCTGATCCCGGCCTGGTGGCTCGACCACGCGGCTGGGGTATGGCGGGAGGACGGGCTCGGAGTGGTGGAGCCGTCGCCGAGCGACCCGGGATCGCTGGTCTGGACTGCGGAGGTGTCGCATTTCACCCCCTGGAACTGCGACCGGCCATGGCCGGCGCCGAGCTGCCTCAACGTGCTCGTGCGAGATTCGAACGGGAACCCGCTCCCCGGGCGGACGGTGACGGTGCGCGGCCTGAGCGCCGGGTACGTGGTGAGCAGGGTGACCGGGGCCAACGGGCGGATCTGCATGCCGGCGCTCCGCATCGGATCGGCGCGGGTCACGGTGGGTCCGCTGAAGTCGCCGGAGGCGTCCACGACGGTGATCCCGGCGGTCAGCGCGAGCTGTATCAGCGGTGGCTGCCAGCCGGTGACGCTGACGGTGAATGTGCCCTGCGGCGCCCCCGGGACGATGCAGCAATGCGCCTACACGGGGCCGAGCGGGACGGCGGGGATGGGGACGTGCAAGGCAGGCTACAGGATCTGCAATGGCTTCACCTGGGGCGCCTGCGCGGGGCAGGTGACGCCCTCCGCGGAGGTCTGCGAGAACGGCGTCGACGAGGACTGCGACGGCCAGGTCAATGACGGCTGCCCGGTGTGCGCGGACGGCGCGACCCGGTCGTGCTACTCGGGGCCTTCGGCCACGCTGGGCACCGGCGCGTGCCAGGCCGGCACCCAGATCTGCGCGGATGGAGCGTGGGGCCCCTGCAGCGGCGAGGTGACGCCGGCGCCGGAGGTCTGCGGCAACGCGGTCGACGAGGACTGCGATAACCTCATCAACGAGGGCTGCCGCTGCGTGCCGGAGGCGACGGAGGCATGCTACCAGGGGCCCTCGGGGACGCTCGGCGTCGGGCAGTGCGCCGGCGGGACGCGGACGTGCTATGCGAGCGCGACGGGCGGCTTCTGGGGGCAATGCGACGGGCAGGTGCTGCCTGTCGGCGAGGCCTGCGACGGGGTGGACAACGATTGCGATGGCCAGGCGGACGAGGGCGGCGCGTGCGCGACCTGCAATGATGGGATCCAGAACCAGGGGGAGCTGGGCGTGGACTGCGGGGGGCCCTGCGCTGCGGCGTGCTCGTACGCGAGCTGCAAGGCGCTACATGAGGCCCAGCCCGGCCTGGGAAGCGGGACCTACACCATCGATCCGGACGGCCCCGGGTGGTCGGCTCCCTACAGCGTCTATTGCAACATGGTGCTCGACGGCGGCGGCTGGCAGCTCATCTCTGCGCGGGCGACCGACAGCGGAGCCCTCTTCGCCAACGCGACATGCACGCAGGTCGACCAGAGCTGCTCCGGCACCATACCTCCGGCACAGCGCTATGCCGGGATGACGCCGCACCTGCTCTTCGCGACGCTCGACGGGGTCCACTGGCTCCACATGGCCGGCCTGAGCTCGTCTGGCTCAGCGGGGTTGCTCGATGTGATCAACCTGCAGCGGCTGCTCACCACGTCGGACTCGTGCACCGGCACGCACTACTGCGGCCCCAGCGTGGACCCAGGCCTGCACGTCCACAGCACGTCGCCGAGCTTCACGGCGAGGTTCACCGCGCTCACCTCGCAGTATTCCCGCAGCGGGGGCGTCTGGTTCGGCGCCGGGGGGGGCGGCGCGGCCAATCACGTGGTGTCGCTCAACTACGCCCCTTACTGCGGGACGGGCGGCCTGGATCTGAGCAGCGCCGTCAATGGCAGCCTCGGGAACGTGAAGTGCGGTGCGCCGGGGGCGCTGTACTTCAGGTACTGAACCAGGATCTCCTGGAGATCGAGGGTGTGCCCCGCTACGTCAGCGCCGGCACCACCATCGAGAACCGGCGCCGCGCCGAGTCCCACCCGTCGAGCAGCGCCCTCGCGCGATGAGAGCCCGTCGCCTGCTCGTGCCGCTCGACGAGCCCCCGCAGCGCCTCCTCCCCGGCCGCATCGAGCGCCTCGACCCGCGCGTCCTTGTGGACCCGCCCCGCGAGCTGCCCGTCGTCGAGCAGGTACAGCCGCCCGCCCGTCATGCCGGACGCGATCACCGGCCCGATCGGCCCCAGCACCACGCCCACCCCGCCGGTCATGTATTCGAATGCGTATTTCCCGGCGCCCTCCACCACGATCGTCGCCCCCGAGTTCCGCACCCCCACGCGCTGCCCCGCCCGCCCCTCGGCGAAGAACGCCCCGCCCGTCGCCCCGTAACAGGCCGCGTTGCCGCACACCGAGAGCGCCCCGCGGGCCTCGGCCGGCACCTCGCGCGGAGGCCGGATCGTGATCTCCCCGCCCCCCATCGCCTCGCCCGGCGTGTCGTTCGCGAACCCCTCGAGCGCGATCCGCACGCCCTCGACGAGCGCGAACCCCAGCGCCTGCCCCGCATAGCCGCGGAGCTCCAGCGTGATCCCGCCCTCCGGCGCCGCGATCTCGCCGAGCGCGATCTTCCCGGACAGCGTCGCCCCGATCGCGCGATCCCCGTTGCTCACGTCGTAATGCAGCGCCGGCCCGCGCCCCGCGGCCACGTCCGCGCAGATCCGCGCGTTGAGCGCGCTCGTCGGATCGACGCGCAGCCGGCGCGGGCGCCCCGCCGCGCCCTCTGGCTCGCCCATGGCCGTCAGCAGCTCCGAGAGATCGACCTTGTCCTTGCGCCCGTCCACGGCCGGGCGGCGCTCGAGCAGGTCCACCCGCCCCCTGAGCTCGCGCGGGTGCTTGAGCCCCATCACCGCCAGCCGGCCCCGCAGATCGCGCGCCAGCGCGAGCAGGTAGCGCTGCACCCCGTTCCGCGCGTCGTCGTAGCGCTCCTCCTCCAGGTCGGGCAGCGCGTCGTCGGGCCCGCGCCCCTTCTTCACGGTCATCAGCCGCCGCGCGACGAGATCGCTCTGCGTCGTGATGCCGGCCGGGCACATCCCGTTCGCGCAGCCGTGGCAGAAGATGCATTGCTCCGCCACCATCAGCGCCGTCCCGAGCGACACCTCGTCGGCCCCGAGCGCCAGCACCGCCGCGACGTCCATGCCCGTCTTGATGCCCCCGTCCGCGCGCACCACGATCCGATCGCGGATACCGTTGATGACGAGCGCCTGGTGCGTCTCCGAGAGCGCGCGCTCGAGCGGCAGCCCGGCGTGCTCGATCGACGACGACGACGCGGCGCCCGTGCCGCCCTCGAAGCCGGACACGTCGATCACGTCCGCGCCCGCCTTCGCGATCCCGACCGCGATCGTGCCGATATCGGTGACGGCGGGGATCTTCACCGAGATCGTGGCGCCCGGGTGGGTCTGCCTCAGGTTGTAGATGAGCTGCGCCAGGTCCTCGATCGAGTAGATGTCGTGGTGCGGCGGCGGCGAGATGAGCGTCACGCCGGGCTGCGTGCGCCGGATCATCGCGATCTCCTCGGTCACCTTCGCGGCGGGCAGCATCCCGCCCTCGCCGGGCTTCGCGCCCTGCCCGATCTTGATCGAGAGCTCGTCCGCGTGGACCAGGTAGCGCGCGTCCACGCCGAACCGGCCCGACGCCACCTGCCGGATCCGCGAGCGCGACTCCTCCCACGGCCCGCCCCGGTCGCGCCGCGGATCCTCGCCGCCCTCGCCGCAGTTCGAGGCCGCGCCGAAATGGTTGAACGCCGCCGCGATCGCCCGGTGCGCCACCCGGTGCAGCGCGCCGTGCGACATCGCCGCGCCCCGGAAGCAGCTCGCGATGATCTCCTCCTCGGTCGCGACCTCGCCCGGGGGCAATGGCCGCCGCGCCGCCTTGAGCGACAGGAGGTCGCGCAGGTAGACCGGCGGGGTCTCCTCGATGAGCCTCACGAAGCGGCCGTACGACTCAGGATCGTGGCCGCGCGCGGTGGTCTGCAGCTCGGTCCAGACCTCCTTCCGAAAGATGGACACGTCCGGCGTCCGGGCCACCGACGCGCCCGCGGCCTTGCGCGCGCGGAGGTCGTCGTAGAGGTCCTCCAGCTCGAGCCCGCCGATGCGCGACGTGATCCCCGGCAGGTAATGCTCGACCAGCGACGGCGCGAGCCCCACCGCCTCGAAGAGCCGGGAGCCGCGATAGCCGTCGACGGAGCAGATGCCCATCTTGGACATCACCCGCTTGAGCGTCTCCTCCAGCCCCGCGACGAGGTTCTGGATGGGCCCGTGCGGCGCGCCCACCTGATAATAGAGATACGGGAAGAGCGCCGTCGCCCCGTTCGCGAGCAGGACCGCCGCGTCGTGCCCCTCCTGGATCTCGCCGGTCTCCACCACGATCCCCGCGTGCCGCCGGAGCCCCTCCTGCACGAGCGCGTTGTGGAGCGCGGACGTCACGAGCACCATCGGCAGCGGCAGGCGGTTCGGCGCGTCGGCCGCGCGGTCGCTGAGGATCAGGATCGACGCCTGCTCCTTCTTGAGGAGGCCGATCGCGGTGCGGGTGACCTCGGCGATCTTGCGCGAGATGGCCTTCGCGCCCGTGCCGAGCCCGTTGCCCGGGTCGTCGAACGTGCAATCCAGCGACGCCGCCCGCGGCCGCACCGGCGAGTCCGCGCTCTTGATGGCCTGGAGCTGGTCCTCGGTGAGCAGCGGGGAGGGCAGGATGTACTGCGGGAACGGCTCGTAGACCGGCAGGTTCGCGGCCACGCCCGGCGACAGCCCGAGGTGCGTCGTGAGGTCGAACGCGCCGCCCTCGCGCAATGGATCGATCGGCGGGTTCGTCACCACGGCGACGATCTGCTTGAAGTACTTCGTGACCGGCGGCCGCTGGCCCGAGAAGGCCGCGAGCGGGCGGTCGTAGCCCATCGAGGTGATGGCCTCCTTGCCGGTCTCGGCCATGGTCTTCACGGCGCGCACGCGCTCCGCGGTCCACCCGAACAGGTTGAGCAGCGCCTGCTCCGGCTTCGCCCGAGGCGGTGTGCTGGCGCGCGGGCTGCGCGCGACCGGCACGAGCCGGTGCTCGCTGAGCTCGGCGAAGTTGATGGGCGTCTCGCCGAGCACCCGGTCGAGGATCTCCCCGGCGCGCAGCACCTTGCGCGCGCGGAGGTCCACCGCGATGGCCTCGCCCGGATCGAGCTGGCCGGTCTCCGCGACGTCGTCGAATGCGACAGGAATGGAGCCGATCTCGGAGCTCAGGACGAGCCGCCCCGACCGGGTGATCGCGTAGCGGAGCGGCCGGAGCCCCATTCGATCGAGCGCGCCGACGAGGTAGGTCCCGTCGGTCGCGACGACGGCGGCGGGCCCCTCCCAGGCGCCGAGCGTGCCCAGCGCGCGCTGGACGCCGCGATAGAACCGCTCGGTCTCGGCGGGCAGGCCGGGGACCTCGCGCCACGCCATCGGCATCATGCGGCAGAGCGTCTCGAGCAGCGAGACGCCGTGCGAGGTGAAGAGCTCCACCACGCGGTCCATGTCGGCCGAGTCTGAGCCCTGCTGCATGAGGATCGGGCCGAGGCCCAGCTCGGCCTCGAGGTTCAGGACCGCGTTGCGGTTGGCCTTGATGGTGTTGATCTCGCCGTTGTGGCAGAGGACCCGGAAGACCTGGGACAGGTACCAGTTGGAGAACGTGTTGGTGGAGTAGCGCCGGTGGAAGACGACCACGTCGGCGCGGAGCCCCGGGTGGGTCAGGTCGGGGTAGAAGCGGCGGAGCTGCTCGCCGGTCGCGAGGGCCTTGTAGACGAGCGTGCTCGGCGAGAACGACGCCACGTAGAGATCGCGGATCTGCCGCTCGAGCTGGGCCTTCACCCGGTAGAGCGTCCGCCCGAGGTCCTCGCTCGCGACCATGCCCTCGCCGACGAGCACCTGCCAGACGTCGCGGCGGGTCTCGAGCGCGTGGCGGCCGAGGGCCGCCGCGTCGACGGGCACGTGCCGCCACCCGAGCGGGGCCAGGCCGGCGCGCCGGAGCATCGCGTCGATCTCGTGCTGCCAGTGCGGCAGGTTCGAGGCCTCGCCGAACGGGAAGAACATCACGCCGACCGCGAGGTGGTGGTCCTCGGGCAGCCGCTTGCCGGGCGCCACGAAGCGCTCGAAGAACGCCCGATCCGTCGAGAGCAAGAGGCCCGCGCCGTCACCCGTGTCCTCGAGCGCGCCGCCGCGGTGCTCGAGGCACTCGAGCCCGCGCAGCGACAGCTCCACGAGCTCGTGCGAGGGCACCCCGGTCAGATCGGCGACCGCGCCGACCCCGCAGCCGCCCCGGCCGGGATGCTGCACGAGGCGCTGGCGCACGGTGTCATTTCCACGTCCAGGGCTACGGGTCGCCGTTCGGCGCCCTTCGCCCCGAGCCCCATGGCGAGATCGGCTCATACCCGAGCCATGTTGATGCCAGGCGACGCGACGCGTCAAGCACGCCGCATCGCGAACAGTCGCATTCTTCCGTCCGTGCGGTGGCCTCCCCGACGGTCGTGCCGGGCTGTCCGGCGGTGATCCAGGCGACGCTGTCCGCCGAGCCCCATGCCTCAGTAATGCCCCAGCAAGCCTTGCTCGCGAGCTCGCCGCTCGGCCCATTTCAAGAACAGCACACCGCCCGCGAGGTAGAGCAGGGCGTTGCCCGCGAGGATCCCCACCTGCGCGAGGCGCGCCGCCGGCATCATGCCGTCATCGAGGACCGAGCGGAGCAGCTTCACGCCCTGCGCGAGCGGAAGGATGGCCGCGAGCGCCTGCATGGGCGCAGAGAGCCTCTCGAGCGGCGAGAGCGCGATGAACAGCAGACCGAAGTGAATGATGCTCGTGGCGCCGCCGATGCGCTTGAACAGCAGCGCGAGCGCGGCGAGCACGTAGCCGAACCCGCAGAGCCCGAGCATGCTGATCGCGATGATCAGCGCCGCCCAACCCGAGGACACCTCGAGCCTGATCCCGGTCGTCACCCGGACGAGGAGGAACAGCGGGATGGCCATGGCCGCGCTGCCCGTCAAGCTCGCCAGAAAGCGCAAGAGGAGCATGACCGGGAAGCTCCAGCGGGCCATGTACAGCTGCTCCAGGGTGCCGCTCTGCGCCTCGTCGCTGACGGTCTGACTCATGCTGTCGATGGCGAACAGCGCCAGGTACCACATGAAGAACCCCATCAGCGCCTTGGTGGCCGGCCCATCGCCCGGGTCCACGGGGCTGTCGGTCACCATGGCGCGTGATCCGTACAGGAGACCCATGAACAGGATGTAAAGGACCACCACGCTGGACAGCGTCTGGAGCGGGTACCGCCGCATCTTCGTGAAGGTGAGCTTGACCTCGACCATCGCGACGGCCAAGAGCCCCACGCCCCTCACCTGCCCCTCTTCAGCATTTCCACGTACATCTGCTCCAGATCCGGCTTCACCTCGCGAATGCTCAGAATGGGTATGGGCCGAACGGCATCCAGCGCCGAGTACAGATCCACCGGATCCTGCATGAGCAGCGTGATCGTCGTGTGCCCATCCTGCTCGCAGGCGCGAGGCCCCCAGCGGGCCAGGCTGGCGAGGGCTCCGTCCGTGACCTTGCCCTGGACCCGCAGCTCGTACTGGCCAGCGCTGAACAGCCGCTGGAGACCGGCCACGCTGTCCAGCGCGATCATCTCACCGCGAGACACGATACCGACACGATGGGCCAGCGCCTGTGCCATGTCCATCTGGTGCGTGGTCAGCAGGACGGACTTGCCCTCCTGCTCCACCATCGCGCGGATGGCGCCCTTGAGCTGCTCACCGCTCTCGTAGTCGAGGCCGAGCGTGGGCTCGTCGAGGAACAGCACCTCCGGCTCGCTGACCAGCGCGCAGGCCAGCGCGAGGCGCTGCTGCATCCCGCGGGAGAGCGTCTGGCTGATCTCGTCGCGGCGACCGGCCAGCCCGACCGTCTCCAGGAGGCGGCCGATGCGCTCGCGCAGCCCGGCGCCCCCCCTCCCGTGGATCGTGGCGAAGTACTCCAGGTTCTCGGCCACGGTCAGCCGCCAGTAGACATTGCGGCTCCCCTCGAGCACGGCGCCGACCCGTGTCAACGCGTCCCGCGCCCGCCTGGCCAGGTCCAGCCCGCCGATGCGAATGGTCCCGCCGGTCGGGGCGACGAGCCCGCACATCATCTTGACCGTGGTCGTCTTGCCCGCGCCGTTCGGTCCGAGCAGCGCGAGCACCTCTCCCCGCTGCATGTCGAAGGAGATATCGCTCACCGCCACGACGGATCTCGACCCCTGACCGAACACCTTCTTCAGGCCGTCGACCCGGACCGGCGGTTCCATCGTCAGAATCTACCGCCCGACGGTCATCTCGGGGATCTGGACGAGGAACTCGCCGAGCGCGCGGCTGCGGGGGCGATAGTGGTGGAGGAGCGACTCGTACAGCTTCATCATGAACCGGTTCGAAGCGCGCGAGGAGCCGAGCAGCTGCCGTTGCATCGAGTCGCGCGAGACGCATCCGCGCGCCACCAGCAGGTAGCACAGGAACGTCTCCACGACGACCTCTTCGAGCCACGGCTCCCAGGCGTACCCGGCGCCGTCCGTCTTCCACGCGTTCAGGTAGGATTCATCCTTCGACAGCTCGGCCAGCAGAGAGGCGACGCCGGGCTGCCTCAACGATTCGCGGACGAGCGGGTGCAGCGCCTCGTGATACAGGGCCAGCGCGACGTTCGGCGCGTAGCCCGCGGAGTCATCCATCGCGGGCGGGCAGATCACGATGATGTCGCTCACCGCGGGCTGCAGCGACTGCGAGTCGAACCCGAAAGCCCTGCGTGCGCCGGGCACGGACAGGATGACCCGCGCGTCGAACCGCCGGCTGAACCTGTAGCCGGTCCACTCCTCCAGATCCCGCAGCACGAGCCCCCCGCCCCGCCAGTACTCCTCCATCAGCGCGTGCGTCCGCTCGACCTGCGCTCTGCGGAGCGGTTCCACCTCCGCTCTCCAGCGCCTCTCCAGGCTGCCCTCCCACCGGCCGCGCAGCCACCGCGCCAGCGACTCGATACGATCCGAGAGATCGTGGCCGCTCTCCCCTGCGCCGCGGATCCCGAGGACCCTCGCGGCCTCCGCGGCGGGCGCCGCGCGCAGGTCCTCCACGAGCGCGATGGCTCCTTCGACCGAGGTCTCCCTGACGACCATATTGAGGACATTCCACAGGGAGAGGGCGTGGATCCTCTCGAGCTCACCCGCTGGCCCGGCGCCGTCACGCTGGAGCATCACCTCCAGCACGACCTCCACGACGGGGCTGGCCGTGAAGCTGATGCCTGGATCCGCGCCCGCGCCGGTCGGAGCCACGGCCGGAAGAGGCGCGCCGCGGGATCGCAGGGAAGCCTGCACGACCTGCTGCTGCTGCTGATGCTGCTGCTGCGCCCCGCTCGCGCCCCGCAGGCCCTCCTCGCTGGCCTGTGCAGCGCTCTTGCCGAAATGGAGGCGGTCGTAGCGGTCCAGCTCCCCGAGCAGCTCCTCCTGGCCCCGGCGGATCTCGTCCTCGCCGGAGCACCCGGCCGAGATCATCTCGACCGCCCGCACGAAGGTCTGAAACGCCACCGTCCCGATGTTCGAGCGCCAGCGCAGGAGGGATTCGGCGGTCTCCCTCGCGTTCGCCCGGGCGCGCAGCGACGCCTGCCACCGTCCGACGAGCCGCTCGCGCTCGAACAGCTCCAGGATCACGGGACGATGGAGCCGGAGGAAGTCCGCGACGCGCGGATCCTTCAGAGAATAGTCGAAGACGGCGCCGAGCCTGTCCACGATGGCCTGGTCCGACTCCGCGATGCCGCTGAACTTCCAGGGCCGGGTCCGGTTTTGCTCGTGGAGCATCCGGAGCATGGGCGTCCCCTCGAACAGGGCGAGCCGGTTGGAATACAGGATCTTGAACGCCCCGGGCGCGCGGTAGAGGCGAGTGCGCTTCATGAACGTGACGTTCTCGCGGAGCTCCTCGACCGTGGTCTCGGGATCGATCAGGATGAAATTCGGGTGGATCTCGATGCCGAGGTCGCGCAACGTGTCGATGGCACGCTCATTGTCCTGCACCGAGGCGTGCTTGTCGTAGCTGTCGAGGCTGCGGGAGACGCCCGACTCTATGCCGATGTTGGCCTTGACCAGACCGGCCCGCCGCAGGAGCGCGAACAGATCGCGGTCGACGTCCTGAGCGCAGCACTCGATGGTGAGCTTCGCGTCGATGCCCCGCTTGATGATGAGCTCGGCCATCTCGACGGCCCGCTCTCGCCCCTTCCTGCAGCTGCCGAAGAAGTTGTCGTCGACGAACCGAAATGAGCCGACGCCCTGCTCCGCCAGCTGGCCGATCTCCTCGACGACGTTGCCCGCGGAGCGGGCCCGCCACTTGCTGCCACGAGAGGCGCCGTAGAACGCGATGACTCCACAGTACGTGCAGTTGAATGGACAACCCCTGGCGGATGCGATGGCCGTCCCCGGGATCAGGCCCTGCTGCTTGAACCAGACGACCGAGGCGGGGAGGCCGCCGGTGACGATGTTGTCCCTCGCGGGGAAAGGAATCGTGTCGAGGTCCGCGATCAAGGACCTGCATGGAGTGACGCGGACCTCGCCGTCCTGGCGATAGGCTATCCCCGGGATCTGGTCCCAGTCCTGGGGGCGATCGGCTGCGCGGACGAGATCGAGGAAGGTCAGCTCCCCTTCGCCGATCACGACCACATCGATCGCAGGGAACTCGCGGAGCACGGCGCGATATCCGAACGCGGACGGATGGCCGCCCACGACGATGAGCCCGTCGTAACCCTCGGCGCGCAGCATCGTCGCGAGCTTGCCGGCGGACACGAGGTCCAGGGTGAACGGAGCGGTCATCGCGACGATGCGGGGAGACAGCCGGCTGATCGCGTCGACCGCCGATCGATGGTCCAGGCCCTGATAACGGCAGTCAATGAGGTCTACCCGGTACCCGGCCTGTCTGGCCACGGCGCCCAGGTATCCGATGCCGAGGAACTCGACCCTCTCCGTCTCCTCGTCGGCCAGTACCGGGGGTGCAATCAGCGCGATGCTCATGTCGCTACACTCGTCCAGGGAGGTTCTCTATCCAGCGGCCGACATAGGCGTCCAGGGTGGCCTCGCATTGCTGGCAGTTCGGCTCCATGATGGAGCCGGTGCGCCCCCAGGCCCCGTAGGCGCACCCGCCGCCGCACAGGGTGGCGATCGAGCAGTCCCTGCACTGAGGCACGGTCCGGATGCTGCGCTCCGCCCACTGGTCGCACTGCTCCTGCCGGAGCTCCAGGGTGGGATGGTAGCGGCCGATGGCGAGCGCCTCCTTGCCCACGGCCTGGCCGCAAGGATACATGAGACCATCCGGGCCGAAGGCGAAGTATCGCAGGCCGTTGGCCTCGCAGTATTTCGACAGGGGCGGGACCTTGAGCGGCAGGCTCTTGGGCTCCAGGACGCTCGCCACGTGCGCCAGGACCTTGAAGCCGTAGAGGGCGAACCCGGGGAGCTGCCCCGCTTCGCCCCTGAACATCTTCTGCAATGCGCCGAGCACCTCGGCCTCGTCGATGATGTTGGCCCGATGCGGGTCGTTGTAGGCGGTCACGGGGTAGAGGTAGCAGGAGAAGTTGGGGTAGAGCGTCCAGCCTTGCTCCTCCATGTAGCTCATGAGCTCGGGCACGTGGGCGAGGTTCTCGCGATCGACGTTGACGCGGATGGTGACCGGCAATTTTCGCTCGAGCAGGGCGGCGACGTTCTCGGCGATGCGGCGGAAGGTCCCGCCGCCGCCGCGAAGTGGACGGCGGCGGTCGTGGATCTCCGCGGGGCCGTCGATGGTGATCTGGACATGCTGGATCACGTGCTGCTTTGGACGCAGAAAATCCAGGACCTCGTTCGCCTGTACGCCGTTGGTGACCACCTCCACGCCCAGCTGGCGCGACTCGGCCTCCTCGAGGATCCGCTCCAGGCACGGGCGGTTCGGCGGCATCAGAGGTTCTCCGCCGTAGAGGACCAGGCTCGCGCGGGCTCCGGGGTGGATGTCGCTCCGGATGACGTCGATCGCCGCGAACGCGGACGCGACCTCCTCGGAGGTCATCATGCGCGCGGGGCCGGCGGTGGTCTCCCCTTCGAAGCAGTAGGTGCACTTCAGGTTGCACGCGTACGTAGGGCACAGCACGAATTGCACCGGCTCCTGTGCGTGCCGCTTCGAGAGCGCCTTGAGCATGTCGTCGAAGTAGCGCGCCTCGTGCTCTGCCGAGTCGAAGAGATAAGCGCGCGCGCGCAGCTTGGCCTCGAAGCTCGAGTCCAGGGACACGGCCTCTCCTCCCTCCGACAGCCGCCGCAGGGCCTGGCTCATGTCGGCCGTGACGATGTCGAGGGCGCCGGACAGCGTGTTGATCAGCAGGGCGCGCCCGTCAGGCAATGGATAAGAACGCAGTCTTTTGGTTAGATACATCTCTTACCCTCGGCGCGTCTGTCGAGGAGCGCGGGTTCTCGTGTATTATAGTGGTGCCCTGGGCCTCGGGGGCCCAGGGCACCACCTATCTGGCTGACGTCAAGCGACGGTCTACTACTGCGACGCGACCCGAATGACCAGGCAGCAGCTGCTGGCGTACAGGTAGTCGTCGTCCTGGATGGTCTCGCTGTTCCACAGCAGGTCGTTGAGGGACGTCATTGTATATGGCTCCTTTTGGTTCGAGTTGGCGGTCTTGGAAACCGCGGACCGATGATAGGTGCCCCACTTCAAGACTGTCAACGCTGAAGCCCACGGCGGCGCCCGACGGCTGAATCCACCGGACTGGGACGTGCAAATGGCTTCGGGGAAGTCAAGCCCTTTGTGGCCTGATCCCACCGCACGAGCAACTCTTGCAGTTTCGCCAGGTTGAGCCCCATGGCGGGGTCCTCGAATCCTTCCTGAGGAGGTAGAGAGTGCATGGTTTGCGCAAATCGCGCGCACGCACGCAAACCTTGCGCCGAGCCGATGCCCTGCGCCGGCGTGTGGATATTTTGCGCCGACATGAACGTCTTGGGGCGTCGTGAATGCGGCGAGAGGACGGCCTAATCCTGCCAGAGCACGCCGAGCTCCAGGTCGGCCGCATCGAAGGGCTCGGCGCGCACGGTGACGGCGCCGCGCCAGGCGCCGACGCGCGACCACCGGCCGGACTCGTTGCGGTAGACCTCGAGGGTCTGGGGGCGGGGGTCGACGAACCAGAGGAGGGCGACGGACTCGCGGGCGTAGATATCCATCTTCTCGCTGCGGTCGATGGCCTCGGTGGCCGGCGAGAGGACCTCGCAGACCCAGTCGGGCGCGAGGAAGATGGCGGCGTCCTTGAGCGGGATGCGCGGCATGCGCTCGCGCCGCCAGCCGGCGATGTCGGGCACCAGGATGTCGGGATCGGACCCGAGGTGGAGCTCCGGCTCGTCGAGCAGCGCCCACTTGCCCGGCCCGCCGATGCCGCGGCGGAAGGGCAGATAGAGCTCGCCGGACAGCACGGACGCCGCGTTGCGGTAGGAACGCGCCGGCCTGGGGTTCGTGTGGAGGACGCCCTTGACTATCTCGGCGGTATAGTGCGGAGGCGTGTCGAGCAGGTCCTGGTACGTGGCCCGGCGGGCGGGATCGGACATGGCGGCGGCGAGGATACCACCAACGGGGCCGCGCCGTGCGGGCCGCCCGCTCGCGATGTCATGCCCTCCGGTCGTCCAGCACGGCGTCCGTGAGATCGAGGAGCCGCCCGGCGACGGCGTCCGCGCCCGCCGCGCG
Organism: uncultured Polyangiaceae bacterium; assembly: GCA_964421485.1. Taxonomy (GTDB): domain Bacteria; phylum Myxococcota_A; class Polyangia; order Polyangiales; family Polyangiaceae; genus CAYQYG01. Next base: position 15,716 of record CAYQYG010000153.1, read on the forward strand.
GAGCCTGTCCGCGGGGTACGAATGCGCGACGGCCGCGCAGAACAGGCCCGCGCGCTTCGCGGCGAGGACGCCCGCGGTCGAGTCCTCCACGACGACGATCCCGCCGCGATCGAGGTGGCCGCGCGCCTCGAGCGCCCGCGCCCCGAGCAGGTAGCCCTCCGGATCCGGCTTGCACTCGGTCGTGTCCTCCGCGGCCACGATGAACGCGACGTGCTCCCGGACCCCCATCACGCCGAGCGCGTGCTCGATCTCGTGGCGCAGCGCGCCCGAGACGATGCCGACCGGGCCGAGCCGCGCGCGCCGGCGGACGAGCCCGGGCGCGCCCTCGAAGACGCGGAGCTCCGCGGCGATGCGCGCCATGTAGACCGGCTTCTTGGCCTCGACGAGGCGCGCCACGTCCTCGTCCGACGGCGCGCGGCCCGCGTCGCGCAGGATGGCGCGGAACGCGCCCGCGTCGTCGAACCCGAGGTACCGCTCCTCGTAAGCCGCGTCGTCGATCGTGATCCCGAGCGGCCGCAGGACGTCGCGGAACGCCGCGAGGTGCACGGCCTCGTCGTCGATGAGCACGCCGTTGAAGTCGAAGAGGGTGGCGATCATGGGCTCGGTTCCTCGCGGGTCGTATATCACGCCGCGCGCCCCCTCCTCGCTCTCTCTCCGATCGCGCCCACCGGACCGGCGCCGGCGCTCCTCACGGCGGGATCTCGCACACGTAAGCCCTCGTGGAGTCACACGTCGCGTCGTTCCATTTCCCGTTCGTCCGGAGCTCCAGGCAATCCTCGTTGTTGCTGTTCGGCTCGCCGCCGTCCCATAGCAGCTGGCACCAGGGCGCCGGCGCCTCCCAGATCACCAGGCTGTCCAGGCCGCCCTGCCATCCGCCGATCCAGGCGCCGCCGGCGATGTGCTGCGTGATCAGCGTGTCCTCCTCCACGGACCCGATCGACGCCAGATACCCGCCCATCGCCTCGCAGGCCGCCTTGGCCTCGGTCCAGGTGGCCGGAGCGGCGACGTGGCGATAGCAATGGCCGCTCACCGGATCCTCGAAGGCGCCCGCCCCGGCGCAGTCGACCTCCGCCCTGCACGCCGGCGAGCAGCCGTCGCCCGCGAGGGTGTCGCCGTCGTCGCACACCTCCCCGGGCTGTACGATGCCGTCGCCGCAGGAGCCGACGGGGACGCGCTCGCAGAGCGATCGGATGCTGTCGTTGCAGTTGCGATCATCGAGCAGATAGCCGGCGGATTGCCAGAGCTGCAGGCACTGGTCGCCCGCATTGTCCGGCTCGTTGGCCGCCCACGCCGATCGCCAGCGCTCGCCGTTCACCCAGGTGTACGCGCAGCCCCCCTGCATGGCCCGGCCGCCCGTCCAGGTGTCCGCGGAGAGGCCGGCGCTCTGCAGGAGGAAATCGAGCTCCGCCTGCGACGAGATCCCCGCGAGATCACCTCCCCACCCGAGGCAATTCGACCGCGCCGACGGCGCGTTCCGGTTCGTCGTGTCCAGCAGATAGCAATGCTTCGTGATCGGATCGAGCACCTCGCCCGCGCCGTCGCAGCGGACGCACCCGATGCAGGTCGGGTCGGCGAGGTCGTCGCAGTCCTCGAGCCCCTCGGGCACGCCGTCGCCGCACGGCAGGAGCTCCAGGCTCAAGGTGAAGCTCGGGCTGTCGCCGTCGACGATGACGTGATAGGTGACGCCGGCGTGCACCCACAGCGACGCGCTCAGGGCACCCGTGCCGCTCGTGCAGAGCAGCTCGTTGACGGCGAGCGGCGCGGCGCTGACGCACTCGGACCGGATGGACAGCGATTTGTCGCCGTCGCCCTGGAAGGTGGCCACCAGGGTGCCGCCCACCGTGGGGGTCACGGCATAGACCAGATCCGGCTTGACGGCGGGCCCGCAGGAGGGCTCGCGATCGTGCGTGCGCCCCTGGAGCGTGCTCTGCACGGTATACCCCGCCGGCGAGAGCGGGATGATCGTCCCGGGGCAAGTCTCGGGCGTCTCCAGGGTGCAGAGCGGCGAGCAGCCGTCGTTCTGGTCCGGGTTGCCGTCGTCGCAGGCCTCGCCCGCCTCGGGCACGCCATTGCCGCACACCGGCGCGGGGCCGCCGCCCTGTCCGCCCGCTCCGGCCGCGCCGCCCGCGCCGCCCTG
>CAYQYG010000154.1:0-17830 GCA_964421485.1 uncultured Polyangiaceae bacterium
GCCCGCGCGCGCCCTCGCCGCCGACCCGGCCTCCGCGCCCGCGCCCGCGCCCGCGCCCGCGTCCGCGTCCGCGCCCGCGTCCGCGCCCGCGTCCGCGCCCTCGCCCGTCTCCGCGGGCGATCCGTCGAATGCCGCCCAATCCGGCGAGGAGGTCGCGCCCGACTCTCCTCGCGCGTCGATTCGCCATTACCTCGACCTCTGCCGCGCCGGCGACTACGCCGCGGCGGCGCGCTACCTCGACGCCCCGCCGCGCTCCGACGGCGCGGAGCTCGCCCGCCAGCTCAAGGCCGTGCTCGACCGCCACCTCTGGATCGAGCCCGAGGCCCTCTCGCCGCTGGCCCTCGGCGCCCAGCGCGACGGCCTCGCGGCGGGCGTCGACGAGATCGGCAAGATCCCCGGCGCCGGGGGGCCGGAGCCGGTGCGCGTCGTCCGCCGCGTCATCGCGGGGGAGGCGCGCTGGGTCTTCTCCCGCGCCACCGTCGAGCGCGTCCCCGCGCAGTACGACGGCCTCCGGGACCGCTGGCTCCGCGAGCACCTCCCCGCGGCCCTCCTTCGCCCCGGGCCGCGCGAGCTGCTCTTCTGGCAATGGATCGCCCTCCCGGTCCTCCTGATCGCCGCCTGGCTCGCGGGCAGGGTCGCGAGCTACGCCGCGCGCCGCGCCCTCCGCCGCGTCCTCCTCCGCACCGAGACCCGGCTGGACGAGGCCCTCCTCGAGGGCACCGCCGGCCCGCTCGCGTTCGGCGGCGCCCTGCTCGCCGCTTACGTCATGCTCCCCTGGCTCGGCCTCTACCCGCCCGCCGAGTCCTTCATCGAGGGGTTCCTCCGCGCCGGCGCCCTCGTCGGGTTCTTCTGGCTCATCCTCCGCGTCGTCGACACCGCGGCCGAGCACTTCCTCCGCGCCGCTGAGGAGGCCCCCCAGGCCGGCGCCGTCCGCTCCCTCGTGCCCCTCGGCAGCCGCGTGGCCAAGGTGGCCGTCGTCATCATGGGCGCCATCGCCGTGCTGTCCGAGCTCGGCTATCCCGTGGCGAGCCTCATCGCCGGCCTCGGCATCGGCGGCGTCGCCCTCGCCCTCGCCGCCCAGAAGACCGTCGAGAACCTCTTCGGATCCGTCTCGATCGGCGTCGATCGCCCCTTCCGCGTCGGCGATTTCGTGCGGGTCGAGCAGCTGATCGGGACGGTCGAGGGCATCGGCCTCCGCTCGACGCGGATCCGCACCCTCGATCGCACGCTGGTGACCATCCCGAACGGCAAGCTCGCGGACATGCAGATCGAGACCTTCGCCGCCCGGGACCGCATCCGCCTGTCGTGCGTCCTCGGCCTGGTCTACGGCACCTCCGCCGCCCAGCTCCGCGAGATCCTGGCCGCCCTGGAGCGCGCCCTCCGCGATCACCCCAGGATCTGGCCCGACGTCGTCGTCGTCCGCTTCTCCGGCTTCGGCGAGTCCTCGCTCGACGTCGAGGTGATGGCCTGGCTAGAGACCACCGATTTCGACGAGTTCCGCGCGATCCGCCAGGACCTCCTGTTCCAGTTCATGGAGATCGTCGAATCCGCCGGCTCCTCGTTCGCGTTCCCCACGCGCACGGTGCACCTGATCCAGGAGGGGGCGCCGCCCCCGCGCTGACCGCGGCGCGGCTCGCGCGGTTACCGGGGCATGTCCTCGGCCTTGCGGCCGACGACGGCGAAATAGTGCAGCGGCGCGCCGTCGATGGAGATGCGGTGGCGGTACCGCTCGATGTGGTGCAGATCGAGCCACCCGCGCAGGAGCGCGTGCTTGATCATCTGCGAGAAGCCGCTCTCGTCACGGTTCGAGAGGAACGTCTCCTTGATGTTGAACGCCACCCAGCCGCCGAGCTCCACGAGGTTGAACGCGGTGCGGAAGGCCTCGGGAGGGATGTCGCCGAAGCCCAGCGCGGCCACGCAGGTCATGGCGTTGAAGCGCCAGGATCGCAGGTCCTCCTCGGTGCCGGCGTCGAGGCGCGTCAGGTCCGCGATGTGGTAGGCGTCATAGGTGCCGGGGTAGTCGCGCTCGGCGGCGGCGCGCGCGGTCTCGGTGATGTCGAGGCCCACGATGCGCGCCACCCCGTGCGCGGTCAGCTCGGCGCCGACCATGCCGTTGCCGGCGCCCACGTCGAGCACGCGCAGCTCCGAGAAGGTCGCGCCGGCGGTGCTGACGGCCGCGCGCAGGATGTCGACCACCCTGCGCGGCGAGCTGCACTTGAGGCGATCGTAGAACACCTGCTCGTACAGCCCCGGCAGCTTGTAGATCTCCGCATAATCGTGGAAGCGGATGCGGCGCGTGCCGGCGTCGGTCTCGAGCAGGAAGAAGGCCTCGTCCTGGGCGAGGGAGTGGGGCTCGCTGGCAGGAAAGCGGATCCGATAGCGCTTGGATTTCATCATGGCCCTACTCCTGAAAATTGTTTGAGCTCGAACTATTTCATGCGTAGTATCACGTTCAGCCGGGACGGCGCTACCCATGATCGACTTCGACCAGATCTCGAAGCGCTACGAGCGCGCAGGCGGCGGCTGGGCGGTGCGCGCGACCACGCTCGCCGTGGCCGAGCGCGAGCTCATGGTGCTGCTGGGCGAGTCGGGCAGCGGCAAGACGACGCTGCTGAAGATGGTGAACCGGCTGGTCGAGCCCAGCGAGGGCGTGGTGCGCGTGGGCGGCGGGCGACCCCCGCCGAGGCCGCCCGCTGGCTCCTGGACGAAGCGCGCGTCGCGCGGGCCATGTGCGCGCCGGGGAAGAGGTGATCCCCGCGGCGGTCCTCCGCGGCGAGCGCGCGGGGAGGCGCGCCGATCACTCCGGCGGCGCGATCTCCCTGAGCTCCGTCCCCCCCGCGTACGAATAGCTCACATAGGAATCGAACCCCGTCACCAGCACCCCGACAGGATCCGCCGACACCACCCGGTGCACCCCGTCGTTCTGCGCCCCCGCCAGCACGTTATCGGGCGCCTGCTTCAGCGGATCGATCGTCGGAAAGCTCAGCTGGCACCGGTACACCACATAAGGCGGCTCCGCGCCCCCCCGCTCCTCCGCCGTCAGCCCGTCCGCCGCCGCCACGTCGCACACCTCCGGCCCGATCACCCCCCCGTCCAGCGACACGATCGATCGCGGCGGCGCGATCACCGACACGAAATCGAAAGCGTACTTGTCCGGCGTCAAAAATACGTAATCGGTCCGGAATTGCTCCAGCGGCGGCACGATCAACAAGCTCGGATCCCCCCCGGGCAGCCCCCGCCGGACCCCCGCCGCGTCCTGGCTCGCCATCACCTGCGCCACCACGATGGGGCCCGAGCTCTCCACCATGAAATCCCGCCAGGCCGTCACCTCCTTGAACGCCCCCTGATACGACAGCTTGAATTCGTCGTCGGGCGCCGGCAGCGTCGTCCGCACCAATGCCCCCTCCGCCGACGCCGCCACGAACCGCACGAAATCCGGCTCCGGCACCGTCTCGATCATCGCCCCCGCCGCCTTCACCGCCGCCGTCCGGCTCGGGTTGTGCGCCACCGCGAACGTCTTCCCCGTCGCCCGGATCGGATCGAGCTGATCCTCCAGGTGATCCGCGCAGCACCGCCGGGTCGCCAGCGTCTCGAAATGCGGCGCGTCCGACGCCTCGCTCCCGGTGAACACCGCCACCGGCGCGTCCGCCTGCACGATCGACCCGGTGAAGTCCTCGCCGAAATCCCCCGTCTCCAGGTTCAGCACGTCGAACGCCCCGAGCTCCGCCTCGATCCATTGCGACGCCGGCGTCGCCGGCACCGGGCCGCCCGCCACCACCGCCGCCGCCGTCTTCACCCGCACCCTCGTCCCGTCCTGCGTCCCGACGATCGTCAGGAACGCCCGCAGGTTGATCGGGAACAGCGCGTTGAAATTCGTGTTCGGATCGTCCGTCTTCGCGATCGTCTGCGGCCAGCTCGACACCACGTACGCCGTCGTCATCACCCCCGTGTCGTACGTCAGCGCCTCCCGCGGCTTCAGCAGCGACGCGTCGTTCGAGAACACGTTCACGTTCTCGAGCGGGTTGAACTGGTAGGCCACCACCGGGAACTTCGACGTGATCTTGAACGCGTGCCGCGTCAGCGCCGTGTGCGTCCCCCTGTCGAACTGCCCGTCCGGGCTCCCGTCCACCTCGCGCGGGCCCAGCTTGAACACCTGCAGGTTCAGCGGCGCGATGATCGCGCTCGCGACCTCCACCGGCGCGTGCTCGCCGCCGGGCGTCCCGTCGTCCTGGAAGACGTGCACCTCGTTCGCCACGTCGGGCTGCGGGTTCGACACCACCACCGCGAACTGCTGCGCCGCCGCGTTGCTCGTCGCGTCGATCGTCGCGTTGTCGAGGTCCACCGCCCAGTACTCGCAGCCCACGTTGCTGCGCTCGGCCGCCGCGCGCTCGCAGAGGTTCGGGCACGACCCCTCCCGGCACGCCTCCCCGACGCCCGGATCGCACTCGCCCAGCACCTCGCCGAAGCTCCCGTCGGGGTTGCAGGCCACGACCTCCTGGCCGTCGCACGCCCCCTTGTCCGGGTAGCACTGCACGCAGCCGAGCTCGACCGACGCGCAGACCAGGCCCCGCGACGAGCACGCGTCGAGCGTCGCCCACGCGAGCGCGCCGTCCTCCGTCCGCTCGCAGCGGAGCAGATCCGCGCCGCACGTCAGCTCGCCCTCGGCGCAGATCGGCGGCGCCGGGCCCTTCGCGACGTGGTCCCAGCGCGTCCCGCTGTTGAAGCAGCTCGGCGCGAGCGCGGCGGCGAGCGCGAGCGCGGCGGCGTGGCGTGCGCGGGCGGCCATCAGAGGTGCGCCGCGAAGCTGTCGAGGGAGTAGGCCGCCATGCCCGCCGGCTTCAGGTTCCGGTAGCGCAGGTAGCCGTAGTCGAAGCCGTCGATCCGCGCGCCGTAGACCCCGATCGTCACAGGCCCGTCCGGCAGCGCCCCGAAGCTCAGGCCGAGCTGGCGCAGGTCGGGCAGCTGGATCGCGTGGGAGCCCCCGGGCACCGCGACCGTCCAGCGGATGAGCCCGTTGCCGCTCGCCATGTCGTAGACGCTGAGGTCGATCGGCGCGCCGGGCGCGAACGTCGTCGCGAGGTGCGACCCGTCCCAGCCCGCGTTCAGCGCCGGCGTCGTGAGCGTCGGCACGCCGACGAAGTCGCCGATCGGCACGACCTGGCTCGTCGTCGTCGACAGCACGCGGCCCACGACCGACATCGGCGCGAGCGCGCCGGGGCCGGTCACCGCGCGCGCCGACGAGACGTAGCTCGACCCGCCGAGGGCCCCGGTGAGCGGCGGCACGCCGATGAAGGAGAGCGCGTCGTCGAACGGGATGAGCGGCGTCTTCACGCCGATCGGCAGGATGATGTAGCCGTCGTTGCCGTACATCACCGACACGCTCGCGCGCACCCGGTCCGGCCCCTTGGGGCCGGGCGCCGGCGGGGCCACGTCCATCGTGAGCGCCTGGTCGAGCGTCGTGTCCATCTGGATGAAGACCGAGGTCGTCATCTGGCCCGGCAGGACGGGCACGCCCTTGACCGCGCCCATCGCGTACGCCGTGAACTTCGGCGGGCTCACGGAGCGGTCCTCGATCCCGGCCAGCGCGTAGATCGCCCGGTTCCCGGGCCCCGCGTAGATCGTGAACTCGTAGCCAGCGCCCCCGGGCGACTGCTCGGTCACGGCCGACGAGGCCGGCGGCAGCGTGAACATCGCCGTCGGGTCGTTGCTCGTGAGGTAGAGGTACGCGGCGCGCCGCTCGTTCGCGCCCTTCGGCGCGGGGATGTTGGTCCACACGCCCTTCTCGAGCTCGGCGCCGGCCGGCCAGACGAGCTCGCCGCGGATCGCGCCGGCGCTGCCCGAGTGCCCGCCGACCGGCGGCGGATCGCCGGTGCCCGCGCCGCAGTCCGGCGTGAGCACCGGATCGAGGTACACGGTCACCGTGTCGACCGGCACGAAGGCGAACGAGATGGGGCTGTGGCACGTCGCCGCGACGCTCACCGTGCGCGGGCCGTCGAGCGACGGGTCGTCGAACACGCGCACGCCCGACGAGTCGACCTGCCCCACGAGCCCGGTCGCGAGGTCGTCGCCGACGATCACGGTCGCGCCCGGGATGGGGTCGCCCGTGAAGTTGTCGTAGACGAGCACCTTGAGCTGCCCCGCGAGCGGCGCGCCGCTGAGGCCGCCCTTGTAGCCGTCGGTGGAGTCCTCGTACGTGTAGCCGTCGAGCACGAGGATCGTCTCGTCGCCGGTCGTCACCGAGATGGTCTTCGAGCCCGGCGTGCCCTGCGGCACCGCGCAGGTGAGCTCGGTCGGGCTCACCACGACGAGCGAGGTGCAGGGCTCCTGGTCGATCCTGGCGACGGTGGTCGCGCCCCAGCTCGTGCCCTGGCCGTGGATCTCGATGGTCGTGCCGCCCGCGATCGGGCCGCTCGAGGGCACGGCGTAGAGCGCGTCGTACACGTACCCGCCCGGCAGCGAGCGGTGGGTGGAGGCGTCGTCGCCGTTCTGCGCGGCGAGCTCCACCGGGCCCGCGACGCCCGGGGGCGCCGTGACCTGGACGCGGCCGGGGTCGATCGGGAGCACGGCCGAGGGGTCGACCTCCACGTCGCCGAACCAGACGCGGACCTTGGAGCTGAACCCCTTGCCCTTCACGAGGACGCGCTGGCCGCCATTGAAGGGCCCGTGCGCGGGCTCGGCGCCGAGCAGCGCGTGCGGGTCCGGGTCGTCGGGCGGCGGCGTCGGGGGCGGCGCGGCGTCGGCCTGGAACGAGCCCCCGCCGCCCTCGTCGGTCTGCCTGTGGATGCCCTCCGGCGCGGAGGCGATGCATGCGCTCACCAGGGCGAGGCCGAGGCCGGTCGCCGAGGCGACGAACGCGAGGCGGCTCGAGGGAGGTCGCACCGGGCGAGAATACCGGGGGTCGTTGGAAGAGGGGAGGCCCTGTTTTCCGCGTCTTGACAAGCTCGGGGGCCCGGGGTAGGTGTGCCGCCCCCTGCGCCCCGGCTTCGTGGCGCAGGCCACCTGAATCCACACGCTCCCCTGCACCACGGCGTCGCCGCGGCCCGGTGCCCTTGCACGCTGGCTCTCCACGGAGTTCGCTCCACGAAGACCAGGCGCGGGGTTGGCCTCGGAGGGGGGAGCGGCGGACCAACCGAAAGGGACCTGCCGTGACCGACATCTCGATTGCATCCGCTCCGGCGGCCGACACCATGGCGGCCGTCACGCCCAGCGCGGGCGAGTTCCCCCTTCCGCTCCGCACGCTGCTCGACGCGGGCGTGCACTTCGGCCACCAGACGAAGCGCTGGAACCCGAAGATGCGCCCGTTCATCTACGGCGCGAGGAACGGCATCCACATCATCGATCTCGACCAGACGACGCGCCTCTTCAAGCGCGCGTTCGACTTCCTGGTCGACGCGGTCGCGCGCGGCGGCCACGTGCTCTTCGTGGGCACGAAGCGCCAGGCGCAGGACATCGTCCAGGAGGAGACCCGGCGCGCGGGCATGTACTTCGTCACGAACCGCTGGCTCGGCGGCACGCTGACGAACTTCCGCACCATCAAGCAGGGCCTCGATCGCCTGCGCACGCTGGAGCGGATGAAGGAGGACGGCACGCACGAGCAGCTCCTCAAGAAGGAGGTCGTGCGCCTCGAGAAGGAGCGCGAGCGCCTCGAGAAGTACCTCGGCGGCCTGAAGGGCATGGGCGGCCTGCCTGCGGCGATCTACATCATCGACCCGCACCAGGAGGCGATCGCGGTCAGCGAGGCCCGGAAGCTCAACATCCCGGTCGTGGCGATCACCGACACCAACTGCGACCCGGACCTCATCGATTTCGTGATCCCGGGCAACGACGACGCGATCCGCTCCATCCGCCTCATCACGTCGCGCGTCGCCGACGCGTGCATCGAGGGCTCGCAGCGCCGCAAGGATCAGGGCGAGGGCGCGCACGGCTCGCAGCCGCCGCCCGGCGGCGGCCGGCGCGATGAGATCTCGGTGTACCAGGGCCCCCGCGGCGGCCGCGGCGGTCGCGATCGGGATCGGGGCGCGTCCTCGGCGTCGTCCTGAGCGGCGCCGCCGTCGGCCCCAGCGCAGCGTACAACGTGGGGCGCGCCGCTCGCGGTGCGCCTTGTGATCAGCGAGGGGCCGCCCTGCGGGGCGGACCCCCTCCCGTTCCGTATTGAAGGAGAATGAACATGGCCGGCATCAATGCGCAGGCGATCAAGGAGCTTCGTGAGCGGACCCAGGCGGGGATGAGCGACTGCAAGAGCGCCCTGGTCGAGGCCGACGGCGACATGGACAAGGCGGTCGAGATCATCCTCAAGAAGGGCCTCGCGAAGAGCGCCAAGAGGGCCAGCGCCTCTGCCACGGAGGGCGAGATCCGCGCGTCGGTCTCGGCCGACAGGCGCCGCGCGACGATGGTCGAGGTCAACATCCAGACCGACTTCGCCGCCCGGAACGACGCCTTCCGGCTCTTCGTGGGCGACGTGCTCTCCGCGGCCGAGCAGGCCCCCGAGGGCGCCGACATCGGCCAGCAGCTGGTCGGCGGCAAGGCGATCTCGGAGATCGCGACCGAGCTGACGGCGCGCATCGGCGAGAAGATCGTGGCGCGCCGCTGGGATCGCGTGTCGATCCCGGAGGGCAAGCACGGCCTCGCGCACGCGTACGTGCACCTCGGCGGCAAGATCGGCGTGATCCTGTCCGTCGAGACCGACACGGCCGAGGTCGCGGCGCACGCGGAGGTCGTGAAGTTCATCGACGACACCGCGATGCAGATCGCGGCGATGGCCCCGATCGCGCTGCGCGTCGAGGAGATCGGCGACGACCTGAAGGCGAAGCAGAAGGACATCTTCGAGGCCCAGCTCCGCGAGGATCCGAAGCCGAAGCCCGAGAGCGCGTGGCCGAAGATCATCGAGGGCAAGTTCAACAAGTGGTACTCGGAGGTCGTGCTGCTCAAGCAGGAGTCGGTCGAGGCCGCGTCCCGCGGGATGAGCGGGCAGACGATCGACATGCTGCGCGAGGCCGCGGGCAAGGCGGCGGGCGGCACGGTGACGATCACGCGCTTCGTCCGCTACGAGCGCGGCGAGGGCATCGCCAAGAAAGAGGACGACTTCGCGGCCGAGGTCGCGAAGATGGCCGGGACCTGACCTGCCTCCATGCCCATGGGCCTCGCCGCGGTCTCGATCGACCTCGACGAGGTCCATGAGTATCACGCGATCCACGCGCTCCCGCCCCCGGATCCACGGTCCCCCGCGGCGCACGCCGTCTATGACGCGGCGCTGCCGCGCATCCAGCGCTTCGCCGCCGCGCACGGCATCCCGGTCACGCTCTTCGCGGTCGGCCAGGATCTCGAGCGGATCGAGAGCGCCGCGGCGCTGCGCGCGCTGAGCGACGCGGGGCACCCTGCGGAGAACCACTCCTACGGCCATCGCTACGATCTGGTCAGGCTCGGCGCCGAGCAGGTGCGCGCCGAGATCCAGCGCGGCGCCGACGTGATCGCGTGGGTGACCGGCCGCGCGCCGGCGGGGTTCCGCGCGCCGGGATACGCGGTGTCCGACGAGGTCTTCGACGCGCTCGAGGACCTCGGGGTGCGCTTCGACGCGTCGGTGTTCCCGTGCCCGGCGTACTACGCGGCGAAGGCCGCGGTGCTCGCGGCGCAGCGGGTCCGGGGGCGGGACTCCGCGGCGATCCTCGATGACCCGCGCGCGCTGCTCGCGCCGGCGCGCCCTTACCGGCCGGGCCGGCCGTGGTACCGGCGGGGCGCGCGGAGGCTCGTCGAGCTGCCGATCCAGGTGACGCCGCGCGCGCGGCTGCCGGTGATCGGGACGAGCGTCGGCCTGGTCGGCCCAGCGGGCGCGCGGCTGCTCGCGCGCGCGTGCGCGGGGGAGCCGCTCGTGAGCCTCGAGCTGCACGGGATGGACTTCCTCGAGCGCGCCGACGGGCTCGCGGCGCTCGCGGCGCACCAGCCGGAGCTGCGCGCGCCGCTCTCGTGGCGGCTCGACGCGCTCTCCGCGTTCATCGAGGCGCTGCGAGGGCAGGGGAGGCGCTTCGTCCGGCTCGACGAGGCAGCGGAAGCTTTTTGATGAGGGGGCTTCGCCCCCTGCGCTCCCGATGGTCGCTACCCCGCTGAGACGCCCTCGATGAGGGGATCAGCCATGGCGAGGAAGCCAGCGGAGGGGCCCTGCCGGGTCAGCCCAGGAAGCCGGCCTTGCGGGACTGGCCCTGCCTGCCGGCGCCGTCGAGCGCGGCCGCGAACACGTCCTTCAGGGCCAGGAGGAACGTCTCGCCCTTCACGCTCCGCGCGCGCAGGAGGCCCTGCGCCATCTTCAGCGCCTCGACCTTGGTCACGTTGAGCGAGACCCCGTCGTGCGCCGCGTACAGCGTCATCGTCTGGCCCTCGGGCAGCTCCGCCCAGCCGTCCTTGTCGGTCTTCGCCTCGGCCGCGTCGAGGGCGGCCCTCAGGATCTCCTCGGTCATGCGTCACGTTTCCGCTGCGAGCGCCGCCGCGTCAAGCGCTCCCGCGTCGTATTGTGCGGCGTGATAGCCTGGACGGGCCAATGTCGTCGCGGACCGCCGACTCACCCGCGCCCGGCGCGCCCAGCGCGCCCGGCGCGCCCAGCGCGCCCCAGCAACCTGCGGCGCCTGCCGGCGTCCAGAACCCTCCGGGGTGGCTGCCGGGCGATCACATCTTCGTCGACGACGTGAAGAAGTCGTTCAAGACGACGGCCATCCTCCACGGCGTCACCATGCATCTCCACCGCAAGGAGACGGCCGTCATCATCGGCGGCTCGGGGGCGGGCAAGACGACGCTGCTGCGCCTGCTCATCGGGCTGGAGCGGCCGTCGAGCGGCCACATCTGGGTCGACGGCGAGGACATGGGCGCGCTCAACGATTACCAGATGAACCGCGTGCGCCAGAAGTTCGGCATGGTCTTCCAGTACGCGGCCCTGCTCGACTCGCTCACGGTGCTCGACAACGTCGCGTTCCCCCTGCGCGAGCACCGCAAGAACATGAGCAAGAAGGAGGTCATCGACAAGGTCGTCGGGATGCTCAACCTGCTCGGGCTGGAGAACAAGGAGCACCGGATGCCCTCCGAGCTCTCCGGCGGCCAGCGCAAGCGCGTGGGGCTCGCCCGCGCCCTCATGCTCGAGCCCGAGATCCTGATCTACGACGAGCCGACGAGCGGCCTCGATCCGCTGACCAGCCGCATGGTCGACGACCTCATCGAGGAGACGCGCGATCGCTTCAGCGTGACCAGCGTCGTGATCTCGCATGACATGACGAGCACCTTTCGAATCGCCCACCAGGCCTTCCTGCTGGTCCAGGGCCGCGTCGTCGCGCACGGCACGCCCGACGAGCTCGCGTACGGCGACAACGAGCAGGCGCGCCAGTTCATCGCGGCCTCCGGCGTCGCGCCCGACCGGATCTCGCGCGTGAACGGCGGCAAGGAGGGGGAGGAGGGCGACAACGTGGTCCGGTTCGGGGGGTAGGCGCCCCAAACCCCGCGAGGGGGGTGTAGAGTCGCCCTCGCATGGATGAGGGCGCCAGAGGCCCGGCCGACAGGGCCCGCTCCCGCGCGGTCGACCTCGCGCTGGAGGCGGCCGAGCGGCAGCTCGGCTTCGGCCGCGGGGTCGCCGCGCCCGGCTGGGTCCGCGACCGCGTGCTCGCCGTCCTCGACGCGCAGGCCGAGCGCCTCGGGCTGAGCGTGCTCGCCGCCGCCGAGCGGCTCTGCGTGAGCCGCCGCGGCGTCGAGGAGATCGTCGCCGCGCTCCGCGTCGGCGAGACGCGGTTCTACCGCGATCCGCCGTACTGGGAGGCCATCGCCTCGATCGTGATCCCCTCGCTGCCCGACGCGCCGATCGCGGCCCTCTCCGCGGGCTGCAGCACGGGCGAGGAGGCGTACACGCTCGGCATGATCCTCGCCGCGGCGGGCCGCCGCTTCAGCGTGCTCGGCGTGGATCGATCGCCGGAGGCCGTCGCGGCCGCGCGCGAGGCCGCGTACTCCGCGGACGCGGCGCGCCACCTCCCGCGGCACCTCGTCGATCGCTCCTGCGAGGTCGAGGGCGGGGTGCTCCGCATCCGCAGGGAGCTCCGCGCGGTCGTCTCGTTCGAGGTCTGCGACCTCGTCTCCACCGTCCCGCGCGGCGGCTTCGCGATCATCCTGTTCCGCAACGTGCTGCTCTACCTCGCCTCGCCCGCCGGCGAGATCGTCGCGCGCCGCCTGCTCGCCGAGCTCGAGCCGCGCGGCCTGCTCTTCACCGCGGCCAGCGAGGTCCCGCGGCTCGGCGCCGCGGGCCTGCCCGCGGTCCGCGTCGGTCCGAGCCTCACGGCGTTCCGCGCGTCGAGCGGTATAGAGGACCCTCGATGAACCGCGCCGCCCCCGCCGCCCCGCCGCCGCCGGCCCTCGCCGGCATCCGCGCCGCGTACGCCGCCGGCCACGCCGAGCTCGAGCGCTCGATCCCGCAGGGGACCGCGCCCGCGGCGGACCCCGGCATCGCGCTCGGCCGCCGCCGCGCGCGCCTGCTCGACGACGTGCTCGGCCGCCTCTTCGAGGCCCTCCGCGACGCCGATCCCGGCGGGCGCGCCGCGCGCGCCGCGTGGGATGCGGTCGCGCTCGCGGGCGTCGGCGGCTACGGCCGCGGCGCCGTCGCGCTGCGCAGCGACCTCGACCTCCGCCTGCTCGCGCGCGACGTGCAGCGCGCCAGCGCGATCGCCGAGGCCATCCTGTATCCGCTCTGGGACATGGGCGTCGCCGTCGGGCATCAGGTCGTCACGATCGACGACCTCGTCGAGGGCGCGCGCGAGGATCTGCCCACGGCCACCTGCCTGCTCGACTGGCGCCACGTCGCGGGCGACCGCGGCCTCTCGGAGGCGCTCTGGCAGCGCGCCGCGGGCGGCCTGTTCGCGCACTCCGAGCTCCCCCGCTTCATCGATCGGCTGCGGCGCGAGATCGAGCAGCGCCACGCGCGCTTCGGCGGCTCGGTCTACCTGCTCGAGCCCGACGTGAAGAACGGCGCCGGCGGCCTCAGGGACCTCGACGTCGCCCGCTGGGCCGCGAAGGCCCGCTACGGCGCGGGCGAGGTGGAGGCCCTCGTGCGCTTCGGCGCGCTCGTCGCCCGCGAGGCCGCGGAGATCCGCGCCGCGGAGGACGTGCTCTGGCGCATCCGGAACCTGCTCCACGCGCACGCGGGGCGCCGCAGCGATCGGCTCACGTTCGACGAGCAGGAGGTGTGCGCCGAGGTCATGGGCCACGGCTCGGGCGGCGGCGAGGCCGTCGAGCGCATGATGAGCGAGTACTACCGGAGCGCGCGCACCATCTCGCGCGCGCTCGAGATGATCCTCACGCGCGCGACGCCGACGCTCACCCGGCGCCGCCGCCACGAGGAGGATCTCGGCGGCGGCGTCCGCCTCTTCGACGGCTGCGTGACGCTGAGCGATCCGGAGCTCTTGCGCGCGGATCCCGCGCTCGCGCTCCGCCTCGTCGCCGCGGCCGTCGATCGCGGCGTGCCGCTCCTGCCGTACGCGCGCGACCAGATCGCCCGCGCGTGCGCGGATCCGGCGTTCGCGGCGGCGCTGCGCGCGAGCCCCGAGGCGGCCGAGCGGTTCCGCGCCCTCGTCGCGACCTGCAAGGAGACCGAGCTCACGAGCGGATCGGTCGCGCGCGAGCTGCACGACCTCGGCCTCCTGCTCGCGATGATCCCCGAGTTCTCGCCGGTGGTCGGCCGCGTCCACCACGACGTCTACCACGTGTACACGGTCGACGTGCACTCGGTCGCCGCGGTCGATCGGCTCGCGGCGCTCGCGCGCGGCGAGCTCGCCGGCGAGTACGGCCTCGCGAGCCGCCTCGCCGCGGAGATGACGAGGCCCGAGGCGCTCTTCTTCGCGACGCTCCTGCACGATGTCGGCAAGGCGATCGGCGGCACTGATCACAGCCAGCGCGGCGCCGAGATGGCGCGCCCGATCCTCGCGCGCCTCGGCCTCCCGCCCGAGGACGTCGAGGAGGTCTGCCACCTCGTCCAGAAGCACCTCCTCATGTACCACGTCGCGACGCGCCGCGACCTCGACGACCCGGCCACGGTCGCCGAGCTCTGCCGCGAGGTGCGCGGCCGCGAGGGCCTGCGCGACCTCTTCCTGCTCACGGTCGCGGACATCTCCACCACGAGCCCGACGTCGATGACCTCGTGGAAGGCGCGCATGCTCGACGAGCTCTACCTCGCCGCCGACGCCGCGCTCACCGGCAAGGCCGTGGACGACCAGCGCCTCGGCCGCGCCGTCGCCGACGCGGCGCGCGCCGTCGAGGCGCTCCCCGCCGGCTCCGAGGAGGCGCGCGGCGCGCGCCGCGACTTCGCCGCGCGCTACCTCGCCTCCATGCCCGAGCGCTACCTCCTCTCGAACGCGCCCGCCGCCATCGCCGCGCACGCCGCGCTCGCCTGGGATCAGGAGCGCGCCGCGGAGGCCGAGCCGGGGTTCGGGGCGGAGGGCGCCGTCTGCGTCGCGCTCGTCCCCTCGCGCCACCCCGAGGCCGCCGAGCTCTGCGTCGTGGCCCCGGACCGCCCCGGCCTGCTCGCCGCGATCACCGCCGCGCTCGCCGCGTCCCGCCTCGAGGTCCACGCCGCGCAGATCCACTCGCGCGCCGCGCCCGCCTGCGCCGGCGCGCGCGTGCAGGCCGTCGACCTCTTCTGGGTCCGCGATCGCGGCGACGGCGTGGAGGGCGTGGCCCGCTCGATCCCCAAGCTCGTGCGCGACATGCAGGCGGTCCTCTCCGGCCAGATCGAGGGCGCCGAGCTCGCGCGCAAGCGCAAGGGCGGCGGCCTCCGCGAGCGCGCCACCCCGCGCGTCACGACGCAGGTCGCGGTCGACGACCGCGCCTCCCCGCGCCACACGGTCATCGAGGTCCTCACGCGCGACCGCCCGGGCCTCCTCTTCACCATCTCGGACGCCCTCTACCGGCTCGGCCTCTCGATCGCGGTCGCGAAGATCAACACGGAGGGGACGCGCGTGGCCGACGTGTTCTACGTTAGCGAGGCCGGCGGCGCGAAGATCGCCCCCGGCCGGCGCACCGCCGAGGTGCGCGAGCGGATCGAGGCGGTCCTCCGGGGCATGGACGAAGAAGGGAGCGGCGGATGAAGTGTGCGTGGCGCGGGGGCATCGGGGCGGCGTTCATCATCGCGGTCGCGGTCTCGGCGTGCGGCGGGCAGCAGCAGCCCCCGCCCGAGCCGCTGGACGCGGATCCGCCCCTCGGCGCGGGCGAGGGGGCCGCGACCGGGGCCGCGGGCACCGAGCTCCAGCGCGGCGTCGCGTACATCAAGAACGAGAAGTACGAGGAGGCGAAGGTCCACCTCGAGAAGGCGCTCGAGCTCACGCCGCGCAGCGCCGAGGCCGCGTACTACCTCGGCCTCGCGAAAGAGAAGACCGGCGATCGCCCCGGCGCCGAGGCGGCCTACAAGAAGGCGCTCGAGGCCGACGGCCACCTCACCGAGGCCGCGCTGAACCTCGCCGCGCTCTACCTCGACGACCCGCCGCGCCCCGACGAGGCGATCGCCGTGCTCTCCGCCGCCGTCGAGAAGGCGCCCGATCCCGCGCGCCTCTACCAGAACCTGGCCTACGCCTACGGCCTCAAGAAGGACGTCGCCGGCGCGAGCAAGGCCTACGACGCCGCGATCGCGAAGGGCGCCGACACCGCCGACGTGCACTTCGCCTACGGCCAGATGCTCTTCGAGGCCAGGGAGCTCGACCGCGCCGCCGTCGAGCTCAAGAAGGCGCTCGCCCAGGCCGGCGACGACGCCGCCATGCTCGCGACGATCGGCCGCATGCTCGGCCCCGCGAAGGCCTACGGCGACTGCGTGAAGGCGTTCGACCGCGCCGTCAAGCTCAAGCCCGACATCGCCGAGCTCTACGTCCGCCGCGGCACCTGCCGCCACGAGCTCAACGACGAGGAGGGCGCGCGCGCCGACTACGAGGCCGCGATCAAGGCCGATCCCAAGTTCGCCGCCGCCCACTACTACCTCGGCCTCTCCCTGCTCGCCGACAAGAAGCGCCAGCGCGCCCACGCCGCGCTCGAGCAGGCCGCGAAGTACGGCGGCGACACCGAGATCGGCAAGCGCGCCAGGGAGAAGGTCAAGGAGCTCGCGAAGCAGAAGCCCTGACGGATCGAGAGGGGCTCGCGCCTACGCGCCCTCGCGCGGCCCCTCTCCCTGCCTCTCCGCGGCGCGCCGGGCCAGGATGCGCGCGCGGAGGTGCCGCGCGAGCGCCCCGATCCCCGCGGCCGCGACCCCCGCGACGAGCAGGATCACGAGGATCCGATCGGGGACGTCGACCACCGAGCCGAACGCGGCGATGACGAGGATGCGCGGGAACCGCCCGAGCGCCACCGCCGCGGCGTAGCGGCGCAGCGGGTACCCCGAGAGCGGCATCAGCACCCGGACGATGGTGAACGGCACCGGGAAGCCCGCGAAGGCCGCGGTGGTCAGGAACGGCGCCACCGTCGCCCACCGCTCCGCCTTCACGAAGAGGCTGCGCCCCCGCAGCCGATCCAGCGCCCGCAGCCTGAACGCGCGCCGCACGAAGTGCCAGTCGAACACCGCCGCGCACCCCGCCGCGATCGCCGCGCAGATCGCCACCGCGAGGGGAGGGGACGTCTTCGCCGCGAGCAGCGTCGCCGGCGCGAGCGGCAGCGAGAGCACCGACATCGCGGCGAGCATGAACGCGAAGTAGAGCAGGAGATCCTGCGCCGCGACGTCAACCATCCCGCGGATCCTGGTGCTCCGTCCCGCCCGCAGGCAATCGGTTCAAGCGAGGGGGCTCGCGCGCACCCGACGGTGGGGGCTCCGTCAGACGCCGAGCAGCGCGAGCAGCCTGTCCAGCTCGTCGAGCGAGCCGTACGCGATCCCGATCTCCCCGCGGCCGCCGCCGTCGCGCACCTCGACCTTCGTCCCCAGCCGGCGCATGAGCCGCGCCTCCAGGTCCTTCACCGACGCCGACTTCCCCGCGGGCTTCTCCTCCTCGGGCTCGCTCTTCCCCTCGGCCCGCGACTCGCGCGCCTTCGCCGCCCGGACGAGCGCCTCCACCTTCCGCACCGGCAGCCGCCCGCGCGCTGTCCGGTCGGCGATGTCGGCCATCGCCTTCTCGCTCGGCGCCCCGAGCAGCGCCCGCGCGTGCCCCTCGCTGAGCTCCCGCGAGATCACCATCGACCGGATCCGCTGCGGCAGCCGGAGCAGCCGGAGCGCGTTCACGATCGTCGTCCGGTCCTTGCCCACGCGCTCCGCGAGCGTCTGGTGCGTGTACCCGTGCTCGCGCAGGAGCCTGTCGAACGCCTCCGCGACCTCGATCGGGTTGAGGTCCGCGCGCTGCACGTTCTCCACGAGCGCGAGCTCGAACGCCTCCTTCGGCGAGACGTCCTTCACCACCACGAGGACGTCCTTCAGCCCCGCGCGCTGCGCCGCGCGCCACCGCCGCTCCCCCGCGATGATCTCGAACTGGTCTGCGCCCGCCTGCGCCCGCCGCACGACGAGCGGCTCGATCAGCCCGTGCTCCCGGATGCTGCCCGTCAGCTCCTCGAGCTCGACCTCGTCGAAGTGCTGCCGCGGCTGCCCCCGCTGCGGGCCGATCTTCTCGACCGCGCAGAGGAACACGCTCCGCTCCGCCGCCCCCGCCGCGACCGGCGCCGGCAGGAGCGCGTCGAGCCCTCGCCCGAGCGCGCGCCGCGCCCCCTTCGGATCCGCGTTCATGGCCGAGTCCGCGCGTCCTTCGGCGCGGGCCGGTGCTCTGCGCCCTTCGCGGCCTCCGCGCCCTTCGCGGCCTCCGAGCCCTTCGCGGCCGCGCCGCCCTTCGCGGCCTCCGCGCCCTTCGCGGCCGCGCCG
>CAYQYG010000155.1:0-17803 GCA_964421485.1 uncultured Polyangiaceae bacterium
GGTCGCGGAGGCGGCGGAGGCGGCGGCGGCGGCGGCGGCGGCGGCGGCGGAGGCGGCGGCGGTCGCGGCGGGATGGAGGAAGAGGGGGCCGGCCCGCGCGAGGGCTTCTGGGCCGCCTTGAAGCGCCTCGGCCGGGGCGACGTCGAGCCGCTGATCGCGCGGATCGAGCGGCAGATCGCGCGCGCCGAGCGGCACGTCGACCAGCACGGCCTCGGCGAGGCGACCGACCCGAGCGCGCTCGAGCGGCGCCGGCTGATCGTGCGCGAGGTGGGCGTGATCGCGGGCGTCGCGCTCAGCATGCTCGGCATCAAGGCGCTCAAGATCCTGCCGAGCATCCCGTTCGCGCCGGGCCACAAGCTCGTGCTGCTCACGCCGCTCTACGTCGTCGCGCGCCTGCTCTCGCGGACGCGCTTCGGCGCGACGCTCACGGGCCTCGCGATGGGCACCGCGGCCTTCCTCATGGGCGACGGCCGCTACGGCGTCTTCGAGATCCTGAAGCACGTGACGCCGGGCCTGCTCTGCGACCTCCTCGTCCCGCTCGCGCTGCGCGGCGGCAGGCGGCCCGGGGCCGCGGGCTGGTCGGTGCTGGGCGGCGCCGTCGCGGCCGGCCGGTTCGCGACCATCTTCGCCGTCACCCTCTCGGTCCAGGCGCCGGCGGTCGCCTGGGCCATGCTCGTCCCCGGGATGACGGTGCACGTCACGTTCGGCGTCCTGTCGGGCTACGTGACGCACCACATGGTCCGAAGCCTGCTTGGGACGAAGGGGATGGAGGAGGAGGCGACGTGAGCAAGCTGGTATCCGGGGATGGAAGGACGCATATCGACTCTCCGCTGATGCGGGAGTCCCTCGTCGACAGGCGGGTCATCGCCCGCACCCACTCCGAGCGGGAGTTCGAGATCCTGCCGGACGTCCACCTCGTCGGCATCGGCGGCCAGTCGATCTTCGATCGCGGCCGCGAGGCGCTGTATCCGCTGGTCGAGGAGCTCCGCGCGCTCCGCTCGAAGCACCCGATGGTGGTCGGCGTGGGCGGCGGGACCCGGGTCCGCCACACGATCTCCATCGCGCTCGATCTCGGCCTCCCGACCGGCGGGATCGCGCAGCTCGTCGGCGCGATGGAGGAGGCCAACGCGGTCTTCCTGAACGCGCTGCTCGCGAAGCACGGCTCGATCGTGATGCAGCGCGAGCATTTCTGGGAGCTGCCCCTCTATCTGGCGAGCGGGATGCTGCCCATCGTGATCAGCATCCCGCCCTATCATTTCTGGGAGCCGCCGCCCGAGGGCGGCCCGCTGCCGGCCCACGGGTCGGATTTCGGCCTCTTCATCCACGCCGAGGTGCTCGGCATGCGCCGGATCATCTTCGTGAAGGACGAGGACGGGCTCTACACGAAGGACCCGAAGAAGCACAGGGACGCGCGCCTCATCCCGCGGATCACGCTGGAGGAGCTCCTCGCCGGCATGCCCGAGGAGCTGATCCTCGACCGGCTGCTGTTCACCGCGTGGCGGACGGCGCGGCACGTGCGGCGGGTGCAGATCGTCAATGGATTGAAGCCCGGGCAGCTCGCCCGCGCGCTCGCGGGCGAGGACGTGGGCACGGTGATCGTGAGGGAGGCGGCCTGACCATGCGCAAGACCATCGAGAGCGCCCTCGCCGGCGCCACGCTCACGGACTCGGCCCTCCAGGGCGTCCAGTACGAGCCGCGGCCGATGATGCCGGACGTGAAGGTCCTCAAGGTGGGCGGGCAGTCCATCATGGACCGGGGGCGGGCGGCCGTCTTCCCGATCCTCGAGGAGCTCATCGCCGCGAAGGACAGGTACAAGCTCCTGCTCTGCACGGGCGGCGGGACGCGGGCCCGGCACGTGTATTCGATCGCCTCGGACCTCGAGCTGCCGACGGGCGTCCTGGCGGCGCTCGGGGGCTACGTGCCGCGGCAGAACGCGCGGATGCTCCAGATGCTGCTGGCGAGCCACGGCGGCATCTTCATGCTGCACGACGATTTCGAGAAGCTGCCGCTCTATTTCCGGCTGGGGTGCATTCCTATCCTGACGGGGATGCCGCCGTTCGGGTACTGGGAGAAGCCGGCGGAGACGGGGCGGATCCCGCAGCACCGGACGGACGCGGGGGTGTTCCTGTCGGCGGAGGTGCTGGGCGCGAGGCGGGCGATCTTCATCAAGGATGAAGACGGGCTGTTCGAGGACGATCCGAAGAAGAGCCCGGGCGCGAAGCACATCCCGCGGATCAGCGCCTCGGAGCTCCTCTCGCGGGACCTGCCGGACATGGTGGTGGAGCGGGTGGTGGTCGAGTACCTGAACCGGGCGCGGTTCTGCACGGAGCTCCAGATCGTGAACGGGCTGAAGGAGGGGATGGTGACGCGCGCGCTGGACGGGGAGGACGTGGGGACGATCATCCACAAGGGGTGAGGGGTTGCCGCGCGCGCGCCGCGCCGGTAGGACTGCGCCCTCGGATGTCCGCCGAGGAAAGAGGAGGGACCCGCCGTGCTCCGACGAATCCACGCCGTCTCCGCAGCGATCGCCCTCGCCGCGCTGGGGCTCGCGGCCTCCGGCTGTGACGAGCCGGAGCCCGCGCCGCCGCCCGGCGCCGGCGCGAAGCCCGCCTCCGCTGCGCCCGCCGCGACCGCGTCCGCCGTGCCGGCCGCGCCGCCGGCTCCGCCCTCCGCCGCGGCGGGCGCGGGCAGGATGGCGAACTGCCCGAGCGCGGTCGAGGGCGCGGCGACCGATATCAAGGACGTCGACGGCGGCGTCGAGCTCTCGATCACCGCGGAGGCCGAGCCCGCGGCCGCGGACATCCGCGCGCGCGCCAGGGTGCTCGCCGAGGCCGCCGGGACCGAATCGACGACCCGCAGGCACACCGGCACGGGCGAGGGCGGCGGCGCGTTCGGCCGCTGCCCGGTCATCCTGCGCGAGACCGCCGTCACGGTCGCCGACGTCGAGGGCGGCGCCAGGATCACCGTGAAGGCGAACAAGCCCGGCGAGGTCGACTGGCTCCGCCGCGAGTCCCGCGAGCGCCTCGCCGCGCTCGCGCAGGCCGGGAAGTGATCGCGCGGATCGACGCGCGGGGAGCGAGCCCATGCTGATCGTTCGCAGCGAGCAGGTGGCGGCGCTGAGCGCCGAGCAGGTCCGGCGGTTCGAGGACCGCATGGAGCGCTACATCGCCGCCGAGCACCCGGATCGGTATCGGGCCCTGGGTGAGCACGGGACGAGGCGGCTCATTCGATACGGGATCGCGACCGGGGCCCGGCGCGGGATCGACACCGAGGGGGCCGTGGGCGTGCTCATCGAGCTCATGCTGGAGCTCGGCGAGCGGTTCGAGCGATCCCCCGATCGGGCGTGGATCGAGGAGATCCTCGCGCACCCGGCGCTGCCGGGCCAGGTGAAGGTCATCGCGATCCGCGAGCGTTCGAACGCTCGAACGGGGGGGAGGCGCCTCGTGCCCGCGCGCGGGGTTGAATCGGCATGAGCGCGCCTCGCCTCACGGGGCGATGGCGCCGGGACAGGGCAGGTCAAGAGAATGCCTATCTGCGTCAAATGCGGTAAACCGTGCGCGGACTGCGGCGCCGAGGCCGTGGTGGGCGGCCCCGCCAAGGCGTGCGACCTGAAGAAGGGCGCCGTCTGGATCCACGTCATGGACGACCGGGGCACCGGCGTCGACGGCGTGGAGGTCAAGCTCGCCGGCAAGACGAAGAAGACCAAGGGCGGCGGCTTCGCCGCCTTCGACCCGATGGATGCGGGGGATCACACCGCGGAGCTCGTCACCCCGCTCGCCGAGCCGATCGCCAAGGGCCATGACGCCCCGAAGGTCAGCGACGCCTCGAAGGGGGCCCCGGTCTCGAACGGCGAGATCACCTATGTGCCTTTCACCCTCACCCGCCGCGCCGTGCTCAAGGTGAAGGTCGTCCAGAAGGACAAGCCCGAGAAGGTCTTCGCGGAGGCGACGGTCACGGTGAAGGGCGTGGAGAATCCGCCGGACACGCCGACCGGCGGCGACGGGATCGCCGATTTCAAGCTGGTGTCCCACGGGAAATACACCGTCCAGGCCGCGCTCAAGAAGGAGGACGCGGAGGGCTTCTTCACGCCCGAGGACGCGCTCGAGGTCACGCTCGCGCCGGGCGACAACGAGCCGGTCGAGATCAAGGCGGAGCCGATCAACGTGGTCACGCCCAAGATCGAGGCGGAGTACCTCGTCGTGCTCCGCGACCGGGAGCTCGCCAAGCACCAGGAGTCGTCGGAGAAGGCGGTCGCCGTCGATCCGACGTACATCCAGGTCTCGTTCGATCAGACGAACGACGCCTACCCGCCCCGGAACGGCGCCGAGCTCACGTACGCGGCCGACAAGGTCGACGTGTTCGTGGACGACGAGGAGTGCAAGCCCACGAGCAAGCTGACGGGCGACCTCACGAAGGAGCAGCTCGCGCCGGGCAAGAAGCTCAAGCTGTACCTGAAGGGCAAGGACGCCGGGACCTTCGACCTGAAGCTGAAGCTCAAGGATCCGGGCGACAAGCGGATCAAGCTCGACAACAACCCCGCCGAGCTGAAGATGGGCGTGGTCGAGCTCGAGCTCAAGGTGCACCGGAACGACGCGACGGCCCTGGCGGCGATCCAGATCGATCCGGACACGCACCCGATCGCGACGTACCACACGGCGCTGAAGGACGAGGTCCTCCCGGCCCAGGAGGAGATGACCGACGAGGACAAGGTGAAGGTCGGCCGGCTGCTCCACGTCCAGAAGAACGGGAGCCACGGCCGCGCGAGGCTGCTCTGCAAGAAGCTCGAGGGCGCGCAGTGGCCCGCGGGGACCGACGATTACAAGGTCGTCCTCACCGCCACGAGCACGAGCGGCAAGGTGAAGCTCCACAACAAGGAGTGGGGCGACGACGACGCCGGCAAGGTGGAGATCAAGGTCTCCGACCTCAAGGCCGCCGAGAAGGAGCTCTGGGCCGAGGGCGAGACCGCCACGGACGACCTCCGGCACGTCCGGCTGGCCCTCGGGATCGATCGCGCCAAGGGAGGGCTCGATCACAAGCCCAAGCAGAACGGCGACTGGGCGCGCTTCACCGTGGTCGAGATCAAGGAGGTCAAATACGATTTCTCCTCGGATCTCAACAAGGCGGAGATCTGGGACTCCGGGAAGAAGCGGTTCTACATCAACACCGACGTGGACCCGGACGGGCGCCAGCTGAAGAGCAAGCCGGGCAAGGGCAAGAAGATCAAGATCACGGCCGAGCTCACCAAGAAGCTCAAGGACGTGAAGATCCATTTCATGCTCTCGCCGAACAAGGACAACCACGAGAAGGCGCACTGGGGGGCCGACCTGCCGGTCAGCTTCAAATTCAAGAAGCTGGACCGGGCCCTCAAGGCCAAGGACAAGGCCGATCCCAAGGACCTCCTGCACCTGTCCGCGAAGACCGACACCGACGGCGTGGCGGCCATGGAGGATCTCGTGCTGTCGCGCTTCGGCGGGGACAAGTTCAAGATCGGCGCGTACATCGACGAGGATCCGCACCTCGCCAAGTACGTCGACGGGCACGCGGACCTGTCCGTCAAGGAGCCCGCGCTGACCGACGAATTCCAGATCTGGCGCCGGATCTGGGCGCAGATCACGCGCAACCAGGCCACCGCGATCAACGGCCGCGGAGCGAGCGTGACCGCGTACGAGGAGGTGTTCGTCGAGTACAAGGAGGCGCTCGATCACACGTTCGACGCCGGCGCGCTCGGCCTGCCCGATCACGAGGCGTGGCAGTTCAAGCCCGGCGCCGGCACCGCGAGGGTGCTCTGCATGGGGGACCATAACAAGGCGACCTTCAAGGCCATGTTCGTCGCGGCCACCGACGAGCACTCCCCCAAGGCGCACCTCGTGATGTGCGACGCGCAATGGGATCCCAAGGCCGGGCCGAAGCTCAAGTACAAGAGCGGCACGCTGGTCTCCACCAGGGATTACGAGAGCTCGTCCGGCGCATCCTTCGGCGTCTTCGATCCGCCGCTCCAGGGCGCGACGATCGTGCGCAGCGGCAAGTGGAAATGGAACGACGGCGTCGATGTCCACGAGGGGCCCCTCGTGGACGCGAACGTGGCCGTCCTGCAGGCGCGCGCCAGCCCCAGCGAGATCCAGGTCACGATCCCGGGCACCTGCCCGGCGACCTGCCCATGCGGCGCCCCGGGGACCGCCATCGCCCCCACCGCGCTGAAGAAGGCCAGCATCGAGCTGCGCCTCAACGCGGCGACCGGGCCCTGGTTCGGCGAGAGCGGCGAGCCGGGCGACCCCCAGTGCCTCATCGTGATCAACCCGGACGACGCGTTCTTCAACAACACGATCATCCACGAGATCGGCCACCTGCTCAACCAGGTGCGCAGCGCCACCGGCTGGCACGGCCTGCCGGACCACCCGGACTATTACGACGACCGCGGCGGACAGGGGCCCCATTGCAAGAAGGACGCCGTCGAGGACCCAGGCGAGCAGGATGACAACGGCAACAACGTCTACACCGGCGGCACCTGCGCGATGTTCCACCTGAACGACAGCGTGGCGTTCTGCCACAACTGCGGCGCGGATCTCCGCGTGCGGGACCTGTCGGATTTCTTCAAGTGAAGGACCTGATGGCGTGCTCGATCGCCGATCTCCGCCGGTGCCGTCCCCGTGGGCCTCGCTGCTCGTCGTCGCCGGCGTGTGTGCGCCGGGGCTCGGCTGCGGCTCGGCCGAGCCGGGCGCGCCGGCCAAGGCGTCGCGGCCCGAGCCCACAGGTCAGGCGGCGCGCGCCCGGCCCGGGGCGAGCGGGCAGGATACGGGGCGCGCAGCCCGGCTTCCATCGCAGGGACAGAGGATGACCATGCAGACACTTCAAGAAGTCGTCGAGGCGCTCGGGCGGATACCGGACGAGGCGCTGCTCGAGGGGCGCGCGCCCGATCTGGCTCAACGAGGGTATGACGCGCTGGATGACGTGGAATTCGAAGGCCTCGCGCTCCGGGCGCCCGCCCGCGTCGAGATGCGGAAGCGCACGTCGGTGCCGGCGCTCGTCGCCACGGAGCAGGGGGCCGAGCGCACGCGCCAGGTGCCGCTGGCGCACAATGCGTGCTTCCTGGTGACGCGGCTCGGGCGCGGCGACCGGTGGGCGTCGCCGGCGTTCCCGCCGCCGCCGGGCAAGAGGCCGGGCCCCCCGACCAAGCAGCCGAGCCCCGCGCGCCCCGTCGATCCGACCATGCGGGTGCAAGGCGTCGAGCTGCGCGATCTCCGCGAGATCGGGGCGTTGCCGTGGGAGCCCGGGCGCTACGCCGTGCGGATCCTCGCGTGGGACTGGCAATCCAACACGGTGCCGATCGCGCTCGACGGCGATGCCGCCGCCCCGAGGCCCGCCCGGGTCGTCGCGGCGTCCGGCGCGCCCGGCACGCCGGATTCGTTGCCGAGCTTCGTGCGCGGCCCCGGGAGCCCCACGCTCGAGGGCGCCGGGACGGCGCTGTCCCTGCCCTCCGCGCCCGTCCAGGAGGGCGCCCCGGTGGTCGCCCGCGGGGCGCTGCGCCTCGAAGCGGATGCGGAGTGGCCGAGGACGGCCGAGGGAGGCGCGGTGATCCCGGCCCACGTGGTGCTCGCGCGGCTCGGTATCGTGATGCCCATCGTCCTGGACCTCTATCTGCCTGTCTCGGCGGCAGGTAATCCCGCGCCGGGAGCCGCGGTGGAGGCGTATTTCTCCGTGGATCTCGACAAGCTGGCCCCGTCCCCGCTCCCCGCCGCGGACTATCAGGTTTATCTGATCGCCGGAGAGCACGTGAGCGCGCCGGCCGCGCTCCGGAAGGTCCGCTGACGTGGAGTCGCGATCGGCCGGGCCGGCGGGCAGGGCGCCGGCGCCGGCTCAGACCAGCGGCACCTCGCGGACCTGGAGCGGCCTCCCGCCGGGCGCGTAGGTCAGCACCCGGCCGTCCGCGCCCTCCGCGAGCAGCCGCCCCACCGGCCCGAAGACCTCGCGCAGCTCCTCCGCGGTGCAGGTCGGCAGATACACGCGCAAGACGCGCGGATCGTAATACCGGAAATAGAGCCTCCGCCCCGCTTCGTCCTTCACCCGCAGGAGGCGCCGGAAATGGCGGCGCAGCGCCTCCAGGTCCGCCCGGGTCCAGGCGAAGATGCCGAAGCTCTTCCCCCAGCCCTCCGCGAGCACCCACCGCGTGAAGGCCGCGTCCCGCGCGAGGCGTACGAGGTAGGGCGCGGCCTCGGCGAGGTCGTAGGGGATATCGCCGCTGAAGAGGCATTCGTGCTCGAGCCGGCTGTCGTACACCGCGCGATAGATGCGGCCGTCGCGCGCCCCGTCGAGCACCGCGTGGACCTCGGGCGCGGGGCTCCCGTCCTCCGGCGGCGGGGGGAAGAGGGCGTCGAGCAGGCGATCCAGGGCGCGCTGATCCATCCGGTGCTCCTCGGGGATATCAGCCCTCGGCCACGAACGGCGCGCCGTCCGCGGCGGCCTCGCGGAGCGCGCGCGCCGAGGCGGCCGCGCGCAGCAGGCACGGCCAGCAGATATCCTCCTGCTCGGGCGGCGGCGCGGGCTCCGGGCGGACCACCGGCTCGGCCTGCGCCTCCTCGACCAGCGCGCCCCACGTCGACAGCCGCGCGGCGGGCGCCTGCCCGACGCGCACGCGGCCGGTCGCCACGGCGCGCGCGAGCTGGTCCATGACCTCGCCGTCGTCCGGCGGCGCGGACAGCATCGGGCCGCCGGACGCCAGGAAGCGCCGGAGCGCGGCCGCGTGCGCCGGATCCGAGGCGATCTGCGCGAGGTAATGGCGCGCGGCGTGCGGGTCGCGCAGGACCACGGGCTCCCCCGCGGGCGGCGCATCCCACCACCACCGGAGCTCGACCAGGTGTCCGGCACCGAGCTTCATCGCGGCAGCCTATCACGCGCCACGGCGCGTCCCAAGCGCGGCCTCACGGCCGCCTGGCCCCTCGCGGGAGGCGCCCGCGGGGCTCCGCGAGGATCGCGACCATCGCGCCGAGACAGGCGAGCGCCATGTCCTTCTGCGCGTCCCATGCGTCGTGCTGGCTCGCGAGGAAGGCCACGGCGGCCGGCGCCGCGTCCTTCACCCTCGCGCCCAGCTTCGTGACCGCGAGGGCCGCGACGCCCCACTCGAGCAGCTCGTACACCATCGCGGCGGATCCGACGGCGAGCAGCGCGACGGCGATCTCGAAGCGCGCCGCGGCGCGCGCGCCGCTGCGGGAGGCGAGCTCGCGCAGCGGGCGCAGCATGAGGAGCCCGAAGGCGAAATGAGCGATGCGATCATAGGGGTTGCGGTCCAGGCCGAGCGCGTCGCGGATCCACGCGCCGATCGGGGCCTCCGCATAGCTGGATCGGGTCGCGAGGGTGTGGAGCGCGAGAAAGAGGGTCACCTGCACGTACGCGCGCCGGCTGAGCCGGAAGCGGCGGTACGTGACCACCAGGACGGCGACGAGGAGAACGGTCAGGAAATTCTCGAGCGCCCAGACGAGGCGATAGGCCGGGGCGATCGCGACGAACGTCCACAGAGCGAGAAAGCCCGCGAGGCACACGGCGGGAACGGGATCGACGCGCTGCGCCGCCGCGCCGCCGTCCGCTCCCGAGGCGGCGGGACCCTTGCCCTCCGCCTCGGGCTCGGTGTCGTGCATCAAGAGGATCCCCCCTTCCGGCCTCCAGGTCAGCCTCCGGCGCTTCATTGAGCCCGCGCGCTCGAAGCGCAACGGCCGCGCTCGGGCGAACGAATCAGGAGGGACCGGCCTCCGCCCGCACCGGATCGATACGATCCCCCGCGAGCCGGTGACCGGATCCGGCATCGACAGAGGGTATGGATGATCACATCACCCTGGCCACGCGCCTGCCCGTGCGCGTGCGGATTGCTCGCACCGCTGGCTCCCTCGCCTGCCTCCTCGCCGCGGCGTCGTGGGGCTGCAGCTGCGAGGGCACCCGCGCCCCCGGCCCGCCCTCCGGGCTCGTCGTGGATCCCTCCCGCTCCGCGGCGAGCAGCGGCGCCCGCGGGTCCGGCGCACCGGATTCCCCGCCCGCGGCGCAGGGATCCGTGCCCTTGCTGCTGACCGCGGACGGCGGCTCGACGCCGCCGGAGGGGGCGGTCGTCTCCCTCGGGGTCCCGTTCCCGCCCGGTATGCTCCGGGACGTCCGCCTGCTGCGCGTCCGCGACGCGCGCGGCGCCGACGTCCCGACCCGCGCCGAGCCGCTCGCGATGTGGCCCTGCGACGGCTCGATCCGGAGCGCCCTCGTCGCATTCCGCGCGGCGCTGCCCGCGCGCGAGCACGCGTTGTACTCGCTGAGCTACGGGGTCGCGCCGGCGGCGGGAACGGGAACGGGCGCGGGGACGGGAACGGAAACGGGCGCGGGGACGGGCGCGGAAACGGGAAAGGGAGCGGAAAAGGGAACGGGCGAATTGCTCGAGCCGAACCCGGACGGCCCCGTCGCCGCCACCCTCCCGCCCTCGTGGTATGCCGCGAGCGAGGTCATCGGCCCCCAGGTCCCGGCCGTGCAGGACGCCCGCTTCCCCGAATTCGAGACCACCATCGAGCGGGGCCTCGACCGCATGTCCCCGCCTTACGAGTCGTACGGCGTCGCCTGCGACGGGAAGCACCGGACGTATTATGACGGGCCGCACGCCTTGTATCAGCGGTTCGTGCGCCACGGGGACGCCGCGCGCTACCGGAGGGCGCGCGCCGAGGCCGCCTGGTACCGCGCCCACGAGCTGCGGAGGGGCCCGGATCGCGCGCTGGCCGTGCACGTCTGCCTCGGCGAGAGCTGGACGCCCGACGCGCCGATGCCCTGGAATGTCATCCGGCGCATGCTGGGCCAGGGCATGCTCGACGATTACCTGCTCACCGGGGATCCGGCCGCGCGGGAGGCCGTCGTCGGGATGGGGGAGCTCATCCGGCGGAGCCTGCCGGCCATGAGGACGCGCAAGGAGGACATCCTGCTCGTCAGCGAGCGCAACATGGCCTGGGCGATGATGGCGCTGAGCAGCTACTACGCCGTGGAGCAGCGCCCGGAGGTGCGCGAGGCGCTGCGCGACCTCGTGGACCGCACGATCGCGTGGCAGGCGCGGGGCAGCTCCGGCGCGTTCGAGCACGACCTGAACCGGGTCGATCCGGAGGAGTGCGAGCGCGGCGCGCGCGGGGGATCGCCGTTCATGACCGCGCTGCTCGTGGACGCATTGATGGATTATCACACGCTGACCGGCGACGAGCGGGTCCGGGACGTCGTCGCGCGGGCCGCAGGGTGGCTCGAGCAGCGGGCGCTGACATCGGACCGGAAGGCGTTCCGGTACCTCTGGGGCTGCGACACCGATCCCTATGACGACAGCGCCGTGGCGGATCTGAACCTCATGATCGTGCCGGTGTTCGGCGCCGCGTTCGCGCTGACGGGGGACGCGCGGTGGATCCGCCTGGGGGACGAGCTCGCGGACGCCGGGGTGCGCGAGATGCGGGTGTCGGATCCGAAGCACTGGAACCAGGCGATGCGGGCGTTCGGCAAGTACCTCGGCTACCGGGCCCGCCTGGAGGCGCCGCCCGTGAAGATCAGCGGGCGAGCCGGCGATAAATGAGCGCGGCGGTGAGCACGAGGCCGAGCGCGACGACGCCCCAGCGGACGGTCCGCGCATCGACGCGCCGGACGAGCGACGCGCCGGCGAGGCCCCCCGCCGTGGCGGACACGGCCATGATGAGCGTGGCCTGCAGGTCGACCGCCCTCGCGGCGACGAACGCGAGCGCCGCGACGCCGTTGATCAGGAAGCCGAGGACCGATTTGATGCCGTTCTGGCGGTGGATGTCGGCGCCGCCGGCGAGCATCGAGAAGAGGGCGAGCATCATGATGCCCATCCCGGCGCCGAAGTAGCCGCCATAGACGCTGACGAGGAACTGCAGGAGCGCGACGAGCCACGGCCTCGAGAGGTGCCAGTCGGCATCACCGGCAGCCGGAGCGGCTGCGGGGGCGGAAACGGAATCGGACACGGAAACGGAATCGGACACGGAAACGGAATCGGAAGCGGAAGCGGCGGGCCGCCGGCGGACGTTCTGCCAGAAGAGGAGCAGCGTCGCGAGCAGCACCAGGCCGGGCACGACCGCCTCGAAGACCCGCTGCGGCGTCGCGAGCAGCAGCGCGGAGCCGGCCGCGCCGCCGAGCAGGGCGGGCAGGAGCAGCACGCGCAGCACGCGGCGATCGCGGCGGAGCTCGCGGCGGTAGCCCCACGCGGCGCCGAGCGCGGCGGGGGTGAGCGCCACCGCGTTGGTCGCGTTCGCGACGAGCGGCGACAGGCCCGCGGCGATGGCCGCGGGGAACGAGACCAGCGTGCCGCCGCCGGCGACCGCGTTGATCGCGCCGGCGAGCAGGGCCGCGCCGGCGAGGGCCGCCGCGCGGATCAGATCCACCGGGCGCCGGCCATGCTCGACCCGGCACGGCGCAGATGCCCTGGCCGCCTCACTTCTGATCGCCGGGTCGCTGTCCACATCACCGAAAGGAGAGCTCGAAGGATCACGCGTCCGCTCGTCGCCCCATCTCTATCAAATCGCGCGCCCCGCGTCTCACTCCCGGGAGCCGATCGTCGCTCCTTCGCGTAGCATGGCGCCCGTGACCTCCGCCGAGGCGTTCCCCATCGCCCTCTCGCTGCGCGTCGCGGCCGCGTCCCTCTGCCTCTCTGCGCCGGCGGGCGTCGCGCTCGCCTGGATCCAGGCGCGGCGGCGATACCCGCTGCGCAGCCTCGTCGACGCGCTCGTGCTCTTGCCGCTCGTCCTGCCGCCCTCGGTGGTCGGCTTCTTCCTCGTGGTGATCTTCGGGCGGCGGGGGCCGGTCGGCCGCTGGCTCGAGGCCGCGTTCGATCTCCGGCTCGTCTTCTCGCCGGCGGGGGCCGTGCTCGCGTCGACGATCGTCGCGCTGCCGATGATCGTGAAGACCGCGCAGCCGGCGATCGAGGCGGTGCCCGAGGAGATCGAGAAGGTCGGCCGATCGCTCGGGCTCGGGCCGATCGAGCTCTTCTTCCGGGTGACCTTGCCGTCGGCGTGGCGCGGCGTGGCGGCGGCGCTCGTGCTCGGGTTCGCGCGGGGGCTCGGCGAGTTCGGGGCGACGCTGATGTTCGCGGGCAACATCCCGGGGCGCACGAACACGATGCCGCTCGAGCTCTTCGCCGCGTACCAGGCGGGCGACGACGCGCGCGCGTTCCTCTACGTCGCGGTGCTGACGGTCTCGTCGGGGATCGTGGCGCTCGTGGCCGCGCGCCTCGCGCCGCGGGACGCGGTGGCGTGAGCGGCGCCGTGGAACCGGCCCTCGAGGCGCGGCTCACCGTCACCGTGGGCGCGGGGCGAGGCGAGTTCACCGTCGAGGCGGAGCTCGCGCTCGATCGGGGTGTGCTCGTGCTCTTCGGGCCCTCGGGGTCGGGCAAGTCGCTCACGCTGCAGGCGCTCGCCGGCCTCGTCAAGCCGCGGCGCGGCGCGATCCGGGTCGCGGGGGAGGCGCTCTTCGACAGCGAACGGCGGATCTCGGTGCCCGCGCACAAGCGCCGGATCGGGTACGTGCCGCAGCACCACGCGCTCTTCCCGTTCCTCACGGTCGCGGAGAACGCGGCCTTCGGGCTGTCGTGGCGCGAGCGCCGGCGGGGCGGGGCCGCGGTCGCGGACCTGCTCGAGGAGCTCGGGGTCGCGCACCTCGCGGCGCAGCGGCCCGCGTCGCTCTCGGGCGGCGAGCGGCAGCGCGTCGCGCTCGCGCGCGCGCTCGCGGTGAAGCCGCGCCTGCTCCTGCTCGACGAGCCGTTCGCGTCGATCGATCAGGACGGGCGCGCGGCGCTGCGGAGGACGCTGCGCGAGGCGCTGGATCGGCACGGGATCCCGGCCGTGTTCGTCACCCACGATCCCGACGAGGCGCTCGCGCTCGGCGACGCGCTGGTCCGCTTCGAGCGGGGCCCGGGGCGCAGGGCGCTGTCGAGCTGCGGCCGCACGACGCTCGCGGGCGCGCCGGGCGCGCTCCTGCGCCGAGGTCACCCGGTCGTCGTCGCCGGCAAGCCCGCGGGGCCCGCCGAGCCGATCGGCGACGGGCGCGCGGTGATCGAGCTGTCGGGCGCCACGATCGAGGCCCCGGCGGAGATCCTGGACCGCGGCGAGGGCGGCGAGCTGCGGCTCGAGCTCAGGACCCGGCCGCGCTGAGCGCGCGCCGGGCGCGCCTCGCGCGGGCGCGCTCAGTACGGCTTCTGGCCGATGTAGTTGCCCGGCGGATCGTAGTTGCAGACCCAGAATTGCCACTCGCCCGGGCCCCCGCCGTTGAACGGCGAGTTCTGCGTGC
Source organism: uncultured Polyangiaceae bacterium (assembly GCA_964421485.1). Classification (GTDB taxonomy): domain Bacteria; phylum Myxococcota_A; class Polyangia; order Polyangiales; family Polyangiaceae; genus CAYQYG01. Next base: position 14,287 of record CAYQYG010000155.1, read on the forward strand.
AATTCGTGACGCCGCAGCCCAGCTTCAGCGAGTCGGCCCAGACCACCTGCGTGTAATGGCCGCACACGTCCGAGCACGCATTGGATGAGTAATCATAGAATGCCTTCTCCTCGACCCAGCTCGCGACGACGTCCGCGGGCGTCGCGGAGCCGGTGGTCGCGTAGAGGTTCTCCCCGAGATCGCCCGTGCTGTGCTCGAAGTTGCAGCCCTCCGAGTACGCCTGCGCGATCGCGGCGATCTCCCCGGACCAGGAGAGCGGCGGGATCGGCGACGCCGCCGGGGGGTCGACCGACGCCCGCGCCGCGTTGTGCGCGGCGGTCATGCCCGCCATCGCCGGCGGCTCGGTGTCCCCGCCCGGCCCGCCCGCGCCGCTGCCGCCGCTGCCGCCGCTGCCGCCGTCGCCGCCGTCGCCGCAGGCGGAGGCGAAGGGGGCGAGCAGGCACGCGAGCGCGAGGCGGAGGGCCAGGCCGGGCATCTTCATGGAAGCGAGTGTCTCACGGGATCGCGCCCGCCCGCAATCGCCGCCCGAGCAGGGCGGCGCCGATCGCCCTGGACCGCGCCGGCGGCCGGCGCTGCGGCATCGCGTCGCATTGCAGCGCGCGGCGGCGCGGTCAGGTTGATCCGCGCATGCTGAGACCCGACGCACCGATGCGGCCTGCGCGCCGCCCCTCCCGCCTGGCCGCGGCCGCCGGCCTTGCGGTGGTCCTCGCGGCGACGCTGCCGGCCGCCGCGCAGCCTGAAGCTGGGCCTCGGGCCGCGGCCGTGCCCCCCGACGCGGCGCCGCCGCCGGGGGAGCGCGCCCTGCTGGGACGCCTCGTGGCCCCGTGCTGCTGGAGCCAGACGCTGGACATCCATGAATCGCCGACCGTGGACGCCCTCCGCGCGGAGATCCGACGGCGGCTGCTCGCCGGCGAGGCCCCCGAGGCGATCGAGGCGGACCTCGTCGCCCGCCACGGCGAGCGCATGCGCGCGCTGCAGCCGGGGAGCTCGCTGGGCTCGGTCGCGCTGGGCGTCGCCGGGCTGTCGCTCGCCGCCGGGGCCGCCCTGCTCGCGCTCGTGCGGCGCTGGGCCTCGCGGCGCGCTGCGCCCGCCGGCTCGCCGGCGCCGGCCGCCGCGCCGGCCGCGGGCGACGCATGGGAGGAGCGGCTCGACGAGGAGCTGCGCGCGCTGGACTGACGCGGCGGCGCTAGGCGGCCTCGTCCTCGGCGGCCCCCGGCGCCGGGGGCAGCTCGCCCTCCTCGCGGAGCTTCTCGACGGTGCGGCCCTGGATCTTCTCGCCCACCCACGCGCCCGCGAGCGTCATCAGCGCGCCGACGACGAGCGTGATCCCCCAGCCGGCCGCATAGGGCAGGACGCGCTGCCCCATCTCGATGAGCAGGATGCACTGGTTGAAGATGTTCGGCACGATGGCCATCAGCGCCGCGAGCGCGGGCTCCTTCACCGTCTCGCCGGGGCTGAACATGCCGATCAGCATGCCTCCGACGAAGTACGAGATGAAGGCCACGATGGCGGCCAGGAAGACGCCGCCGGTGGTCGGATCCATGCCCGACGTGATCGACTCCGCGACGGATCCCACGAGCAGGAGCCGCACCACGAACTGGAGCGTGATGATCACGCCGCCGCCGATGACGACCCATTTGTATGAAAGATGCTTCGACTTGCTCATAACCCACCGCCCTCCCTTGGAGATGCAGCGAGACCACCGAAGGTCAGCCGTCGTCCATGGCCGGGAGCAAGAGGGGGGCCACCGTCATTCGATCATTCCCGCGGCGGGCGCCGCCGCTCGTGGAACCATTTCCTGACCCTTTGCATGCGCAAGCGCTGCGACCACGGCGCACGCCCTGCGCACGTGCTCGCCTCGTCGCTCCCCTCGGGCGCGCCCCAGCGGATCTCGGCGCAATCGTTGGGGTTGTAGGCCACCTCCAGCGCCTCCGCCCGGGCGATCACGTCGGCGAGCGAGAGCGTGAAATCCGACCCGTCGCTCCGCGGGTAGGCGATCCGCCGGGCCGCGAGCTCCCCGGCGAGCGCCCGATCGAGCTCGGCGCGGAGCTCGGCGGGCGCCTTGCCGGCCGGCGCCGCGAACCTGTCCGGGTGGCGCTCCACGCGCGCCGGGAAGCCGCGCACGATGTCGATGGCGATGAGCAGCCGGAGGTCCCGCGAGGGCGTCGAGAAGTCCTCCCACGGCCCCACGGTCTCGAAGATCGCCGCCCCCTCGGGCATGTCGATGAGCTCGCGCTCCTCGGCCTTGTACGCCTGCCCGTTCTTCACCGAGAGCACGCGCCCCTTCACCTGCTCCTCGAGGGCCTGCACCGTCTCCAGCATCGCCCGCACCGGATCGAGCGGGGCAGGGGAGAGCACCGCGTCCATCCTGTCGTAGAACCCCTCGACCCCGCGCAGGTACTGGTCGCGCGAGTAATCGCCGTAATCGGGATTCGCCGCGATCTCGTCGTTCGTGAGCGCCCTCTGCCCGGCCCCCTCGCGGACCACGGGCCGGAACCGCTTCCACCCCGGGCTGCCGAGCGCCGGATCGAGCGCGAACAGGAAGTTGCCGCGCCAGAAGCGCCGCCGCGCGACCGTGCCGTCCGGCTGCCCGTCGACGGCGAGCAGCACCCCGCCCGCGGCGGCGTCGGTCTGCGGGATCCGCTTCGCCAGCACGAGCACGTGCCCGTAAGGATCCGCATAGATGGTCCCCGGCCTGAGGGTCCCGGCCGAGAGCGCCACCGGATAGTAATCGCCCCCGTCGCTCTCCGATGCCACGCGCCCGCTGCCCGAGTGCACCGTGTCCGCGACCGTGACGCGCAGGAACGCGTTGAGCGCCGCCGTCGTCCCGCGCCCGCGCCCCGGCGGCGGATCGCGGTTCGAACGCCATTTCATGCACTCCGGCGCGCGCCCCCCTCCGCCCCGGGTGCACGAGGAGAAGCCGAACGGCAGGCCGAGCTTGAACGCGAAATAGGCGCGCAGGAAATAGGGCAGGTCAGCGCAGTCCGGATCGAGCGAGAGCCCGCGCGGCGGCGGATCGTCCTCACCCTGGCCCAGATGATCATGGAGGAGGTTGCGCGCCGGATCCCGGAGCACCTCCGCGAGCGACGGCCAGGAGGGCTGCTGATCGAGCGGCGCGTCGAAGAGCCGCTCGATCCAGGCCGAGTACAGGTCCTCCGCCGCGCGCGTCCACGCCGCCTCGTCCTGCCACGCGCCGCCCCAGCTCCGCCTCGGCGCCGGGGCCTCGCCGGCGCCGCCGACCTGGATCTCGGCGCACGCGATCACGCGGCTCCCGCGCCCGAGCGCCGCGCGGTACGTCCCCGCCTCGGGCGCCGCGATCTCGCCCAGCCACGAATACGGCGGCCCGCCCGCGCGCGCCGAGGCCAGCGCGACCTCGCGCCCGTCCGGCCCGCGCAGCGCGAGCGCCGCGTCGGCGGGATCCGACGAGACCGCGAGGATCCGGAGCGGCCTCCCCGCCCGCGGCGCCCGCGGCGAGGCCACGATCGACGCGCGCGCCCCCGCCGCGCAGGGCCCCTCG
>CAYQYG010000156.1:0-17713 GCA_964421485.1 uncultured Polyangiaceae bacterium
GCGGTCGAGATCGGCCCATCGCGGCCCCTCGGCCCCCGGCCCCGACGGCTCGTGGGGGACACTTCATGCCCGGTGGTGCGCCCAGGCGCATGGGGCTGTGATCCTCCTTCGCTCGCCATCACTGGGCCCGCGCGGTGACGGCGCGCAGGATCTGGCGCTGCGCGGCCGCGAAGAGGGCCAGGACGGGCAGGCTCAGGATCACGTTGCCCGCCATCACGACGTGCCAGCGGACGCCGGTGCCCTGCTCGCGGAGCAGCGCGATCGCGAGCGGCAAGGTGCGGACCTCGTCGTCGGTCGTCATGACGAGCGGCCAGAAGTAGTCGTTGTAATGGAAGACGAAGCTGAAGAGGAACATCGCCGCGAGCGTGGGGCGCAGGATGGGGCCGAGCACGCCGTAGATGATCCGGAGCTCGCCCGCGCCGTCCATGCGGGCGGCCTCGATGATCTCGTCGGGCACCGAGAGCAGCGCCTGGCGCACGAGGAACGTGCCGAGCGCGCTCACGCCGAACGGGAGGATCAGGGCGGCGAAGGTGTTCACGAGGCCCGCGGCGCCGAGCATCGTGAAGACGGGCACGAAGGTGACCTGCGCGGGGATGAGCAGGCACGCGAGCACCAGGCCGAACGCCCAGCGCTTGCCCACGAAACGGAGCTTGGCGAGCGCGTAGCCGGCGGGCAGCGCGAGCGTGATCTGGAGGAGCGCGATCGCGACGGCCATGATCACCGTGTTCGCGAAGCAGCGGGCGACGGGCACCGCGGCGAGCACCTCGCGGTAGGCGCCGAGCTGGATCGACTGCGGCAAGGGGTACGCCGGCGCGCGCATGATCTCGGGCAGCGTCTTCAGCGAGGTGACGGTCATCCACGCGTAGGGGCCGAGCCAGAGCAGCGCGACCACGGTGAGGACCGCGCTCGAGGCCAGGCGGCGCGCGCCGTCGCCGCGCTCGCCGATCACGAGGGCCTCCGCGCGCCGCGCTGGCGCTCGGGGGTGGAGGCCCGGAAGGCCCGGAGCTGCAGGGCGGTGAGCCCGAGGAGCGCGACGAAGAAGACCACGATCATCGCGCTCGCGCGGCCCACGCGGAGGTTGACGAAGACGTGCTCGTAGATCGCGTAGACGAAGATCGTCGTCGAGCGGACCGGGCCGCCCTGGGTCATCACGCGCACGACGTCGAAGGCCTGGAACGAGAGGATCAGGCTGGTGGTCGCGACGAACGCGGCGCTCGGGCGGAGGAGGGGCCAGGTGACGTGCGCGAAGCGGCGCCACGGGCCCGCGCCGTCGAGCGCCGCGGCCTCGTGCAACGACGGCGGGATGTCCTGGAGCGCGGCGAGGAAGATGACCATCGCGTAGCCCGTGATCTTCCAGACGCTGACGCCCGCGAGCGCGAGCAGCGCGGTGCGCGGGTCGCCGAGCCAGCTCGTGGTGGGGAGGTGGAGCGCGCGCAGGATCGAGGAGAGCAGGCCGCCCTCGTCGAGCAGCAGGGTCCAGAGGAGCGCGACGGCGACCCACGAGACGACGTAGGCGCTGAAGACGGCGCCGCGCACGAAGGCGTAGACGCGGCCGGGGCGATCGAGGGCCACGGCGAGCGCGAGGCCGAGCGCGCCCGAGAGGGCGACCACGACGCCGCTGTACGCGAGCGTGCGGAGCAGCGCGCCGGTGAGCTCGCCGCTCGCGAGGAGCGCGCGGTAGTTCTGGGCGCCGACGTACTCGGGCGGGGTGAGCATGTCCCACGAGCTGAGGCTGTTCCTCGCGACGAGCAGCAGCGGGACGAGGAAGAAGACGGCGAGGAACGCCGCCGTGGGGAGGAGCAGGAGGTACGGCTCCAGCGGGTGCTTCGGCCTCATCGCTCCTCCGCGGCCCGGCGGGCCTCCTCGAGCGCCTCCGCGGCGTCGCGCCGGGTGAGCACGGCCTCCTCGAGCCGGGGCTGCACGGCCTCGCGCTGGATGCGCAGGAGCTTCGTCGACCAGGGCCACGGCGAGGCGTGCGCGAGCTGGTCGACGGCGACGCGATCGTTCGGGTGCGCGTCGTAGTAGCCGGCGCGCTCGAGCGCGGCGAGGCCGGCGCGGGAGACGGGCATGTAGCCGGTGCGGGTGGCCCACTCGTTCGCCTGCTCGGGGCGCAGCATCCAGCGCAGGAACGCGAACGCGGCCTCCTGGGCCTCGGGGGCGGCGCCGCGCGGCATCACGAACATGGTGCCGCCGGTCGGGACCGAGGCGCGGGCCTCGCGCGGCAGCGGGGCCGCGCCGACCTCGAAGCGGCCCTCGCCCGCCCTGCCCGCGTTCTCCTCGAGGTACCGGAGGAACGAGGTCGAGGTCCATATCATCGCGGTCTTGCCGGCCAGAAAATCCGTATTGGTCGCCTGCCACGCGTTGTAATCGCGGCCCGGCGGGGGCTTCATCGTGCGATCCTCGTGCACGAACGATTGCCACAGCCGGAGCGCGCGCACGCCGGCCTCGCCGCCGAGCGAGGGGGCGCCGTCCGGCTCGACGACGGCGCCGCCGGCCTGGCCGACGAGCGCGACCCAGAACCACCAGTCGACCGGGCAGCCGAAGCCCCAGCGCTGCGTCTCGCCGGAGCCCCGCACGACGAGCGCGCGCGCGGCGTCGCGCAGCTCCGCCCAGGTGCGCGGCGGCGCGAGGCCGAGCGCGCGGAAGACGTCGCGGTTGTAGTACGCGATGGGCGTGGATCGGTTGAAGGGCAGGCAGACGAGCGGCCGGTCCCTGCCGCCGAGGTAGGTGCCGGCCTGCGCGAGCGGCTCGATGACGTCGAGGTCGGCGGCGCCCTCGAAGCGGGAGAGCGGCTCGAGCACGCCGGCCTCGGCGAGGTAGGGGATGACCTCGCCGATCACGTGCGTCAGCGCGGGGGCCGCGCGCGCGGCGATCGCGGTGCGGAGCTTGGCGAGCGATTCGAAGTAGTCGCCCTGGTAGATCGCGTGGATGCGGTACGCGGCCTGCTCGGCGTTGAACCGATCGACGAGGGAGAGCAGGACCTCGCGGTTCTTGCCGCCGTAGGCGATCCAGAACGAGGCGGTGACGCGGCCGCCCGCGTCGCGGCGCGCGCACGCGGGCGCGGCGGCCGCGAGCGCGGCGGCGATCGAGCCGGCGAGGAGGCGCAGCGCGTCGCGCCTTGTCGAGCGAGGGATCATGCGGGGCGAGCCCGCAGCCGCGCGCCCGTCGCGGCGTCGAACCAGAGGAGCGCGGCCGGGTCCACGCGCAGGCGGACAGGAGCGCCCGGCGCCGCCGCCGCGAAGCCGGGCGCCCGCGCGCGGAGGCGCGTCCCGCCCGCGTCGAGGTAGAGGAACGTCTCGGCGCCGAGCGGCTCCGCGACGACGACGCGCGCGGCGATCTCGATCGCGGAGGGAGCGGGCGCCGGCGCGTCCCCCGCCACGACCTCGAAGTGCTCCGGGCGCGCGCCCGCGAGGGCCCGCGCGGGCGCGTCGATCCCGGCCGGCGGCGGCACGGAGACGCCGGCCGCGCGGTACGAGTCGCCGTCGCGCGCGACCTCGATCAGGTTGATCGCGGGCGATCCCAGGAAGCCCGCCACGAAGGCGTTCGCCGGGTCCTCGTAGATGGATCGCGGCGGGCCGATCTGCTGCAGCTCGCCCGCGCGGAGCACGGCGATGCGATCCCCCATGGTCATCGCCTCGACCTGATCGTGGGTCACGTAGACCGAGGTCGTCCCGAGGCGGCGCACGAGCGCGGCGAGCTCGACGCGCAGCTCGGCGCGCAGCGCGGCGTCGAGGTTGGAGAGCGGCTCGTCGAAGAGGAACACCTTCGGCGCGCGCACGATCGCGCGGCCCATCGCGACGCGCTGGCGCTCGCCGCCGGAGAGCTCGCCGGGCCGGCGATCGAGCAGGCGGCCGATCGCGAGCGTCGCGGCGGCCTCCTCGACGCGCCGCGCGCGCTCCGCGGCGGGCACGCCGCGCATCTTCAGCGGGAAGGCCATGATCTCGCGCGCGGTCATGTGCGGGTAGAGCGCGTAGCCCTGGAAGACCATCGCGACGTCGCGGTCCTGCGGCGGCACGCGCCCCACGTCGCGGCCGCCGATCGAGACGGTGCCCGCGTCGGGCGCGTCGAGGCCGGCGATCAGCCGGAGCGCGGTCGACTTGCCGCACCCGGAGGGGCCGACGAGCACGAGCAGCTCGCCGTCCTCCACGTCGAGGTCGAGGCCCGCGAGGGCCGGGCGATCGCCGCCCTGGAAGCGCCGGACCAGCCCGCGGAGCGAGATCGCCGCCATGACCCGCTCACGCCTCGAGCACGAGCAGGCCGGGGATCGTGCCCGCGAGCGCGGCGAGGCGCGGGCTCGGCGCGACCGCGACGGGCACGCGCGCGGCGCGGAGCATCGGCGCGTCGTACGCGCTGTCGCCGAACGCGGCGAGGATCGGCGACTCCCCCGCCCCGGCCGCGAGGGCCGGCACCGCGCGCGCGAGGGCGCGGACCTTGCCGTCGCCGTAGGTCGGCGGCTCGGCGAGCTCCGGCGCGAGGCGGCCGCCGCGCACCGCGGGCGTCATCGCGAAGACGCGCCCGGGCGCGACGCCGAGCCGGCGGACGCCGCGCTCCACGATCACGCGCGGCGACGCGGAGACGATGACCACGTCGACCCCCCGCGCGCGCGCCCAGTCGATCACGGCGCGGAGCGAGGCGCGGATGCGCGCGTCGATGCCCCGCGCCTCGAGCACGCGCTCGGCGAACGCGGCGACCTCGTCCTCGGCCCACCCGGCGAAGGCCCACGCCATCATCGCGAACGCGCGGTCCTCCGGGTAGCGCTCGGCGTTGAACGCGTCGTAGAGGGCGCGCGCGATCTCGTGCGCCCCGCCCTCCGCGGCGACGCCGTGCGCCTCGGCCTCGCGGCGGAGCGCCTCCTCCGCCTCGGCCCGCGCCCCGCGCGCCTCGAGGAACGCCTCGAAGAGATCGATGCCCACGTCGCCCGTCCAGAGCGTGCCATCGGCATCGAACGCGAGCGCCGCGGCGCCGCCGCCGCCCGTGCGAGCGACGCGCTCGATGCGCTCGAGCAGGGCAGCCGCCCCCTCCAGCACCTCGGAGCGCGCGCGGCCTCCCTCGTGTCTCGGACCTTCCATGATCTCCCTCACCACGCGGCGCGTACGCGTACTGCGTCGCGCACGCCGCGTCACGCCTGTCATCATCCTGCCTCGCGGCGGGAGCGGTCTTTCCGGCTCGCTCGGGCGTGGGTCGCCGTGGTAGGCCCCAGCGTCGCTCCGACCAGGGCGCGCAGGGCCCTCCGCCCCGCCGCCCGGGCGGCCTCAGCCAATCACCCTCATGCTCTACTTCCACGGATTCGGCCATTTCCACCCCGAGAACCAGATCGACAATGCCTTCCTCGAATCGCTCGACATAGGCACGAACGACGAGTGGATCGTCAGCCGGGTCGGCATCAAGAACCGGCGGACGGTGCTCCCGCTCGATTACATCCGGGAGACGAAGAACCGGGACATCCGCGCCGGCCGCGAGGCGGCCCTCTATTCCAACGCCGAGACCGGCCGCCGCGCCGCGCTGATGGCCATCGAGCGCGCGGGCATCAAGCCCTCGGACATCGGAATGGTCGTCGCCGGCGGCTGCTCGCCCGACACCTGCATCCCGGCCGAGGCCGCGCGCATCGCCCGGCTGCTCGATCTCGAGGTCCCCGCGCTCGACATGCACTCCGCGTGCAGCACGTTCGGCGCGCACATCCATTTCCTCGACAAGATGGGCCGCGCGCTCCCCGATTACGTGCTCATCGTCTGCCCCGAGAACTCCACGCGCGTCACCGATTTCTCGGACCGCTCCTCGGCGATCCTCTTCGGCGACGCGACGAGCGCCGCGGTCGTCTCGACCCGGGTCCCGGCCCGCGCGCGGGCCGCGCACACGACCTTCGACGTGAGCCCCGCCGGCTGCGACGAGGTGACGATCCCGCGGACCGCCCACTTCTGGCAGCACGGCTCCGCGGTCCAGAAGTTCGCCATCAAGAAGATGGCGTCGCTCCTGCACGACCTCCAGGCGCGCGTCGAGCCGGACCGGACCCGGCGGCTCATCTACGTGGGCCACCAGGCGAACCTCACCATGCTGGAGAGCGTCTGCCGGCGCTGCGAAATCCCGCCGGAGCGGCACTATCACAACATCGTCGAGCACGGCAACCAGGCCGCCGCCGGCGCGCCCGTGGTCGTCTCGCAGCGCTGGGGGGACCTCCGGAGCGGCGACGCGGTCGCGCTCGTGGTGGTCGGCTCCGGGCTCTCCTGGTCCTCGGCGCTGATCGAGATCACCTGAGCCCCGACCCCCTTCAATAGACCACCGGGGGGCGGTAAGCTCGCCCCGTGGCGACCGACCTCGGCGACGGCATTCCGCAGCCCGGAGCGACGTTCGCCGGCAAGTACACGATCGTGCGCGTGCTCGGCGAGGGCGGCGTGGGGATCGTGCTCGAGGCGCAGCACGAGCGCCTGAAGCAGCGCGTCGCGCTCAAGATCCTGCGGTCCGAGGTGCGCCGCTCCGCCGAGTGGGTGGCGCGCTTCGACCGCGAGGCGCGCGCGGCCGTGGCGCTGCGCGGGCCGCACGTCACGCGGATCTTCGACGTCGACAGCCTGCCCGACGGCACGCCGTACATGGTGATGGAGCTGCTCGAGGGGCACGACCTCGGCGTCGAGATGACGAGCCGCGGGCAGCTCCCCGTGGCGGAGGCGGCGGGCTACATCCTGCAAGCCTCGGCGGCGATGGCCGAGGCGCACGCGCTCGGGATCATCCACCGCGACCTCGCGCCCGCGAACCTCTTCCTCGCGCGCCAGGGCGAGCGGCGCGGCGTGAAGGTGCTCGATTTCGGGATCTCGAAGATCCTGAGCGAGCGGAGCGACGTGACCGCGAGCAACGCCGCGTTCGGCACGCCGAGCTACGTGTCGCCCGAGCAGATCCGCGCGAGCGGCAGCGTCGACGCGCGCGCCGATATCTGGTCGCTCGGCGTCATCCTCTTCGAGATGCTCGCCGGCGAGCCGCCGTTCCAGGGGCCGAGCCCGGCCGCGATCGTCGCGTCGGTGATCGCCGATCCGCCGCCGGACCTCCAGAAGCTCAGGCCCGACGCGCCGAAGAAGCTCGTGGCCGCCGTGATGAAGGCGCTCGAGAAGGACCCGGCCGGCCGCTTCGAGCGCATCGAGGATTTCGCCGCGGCGATCGCGCCGTTCGCCGCGCCGGAGCTCACGGTCTGGGAGGCGGGGCCGGTCTCGGGTCCGTTCGCGGGCATGACCGGCACCTGGGCGCGCGCGGAGGCGCCGCCGCCGAAGCCCGAGCGCCGCGGGCGCGCCGCGTGGGTCGGCGCCGGGGCGGTCGCCCTCGCGATCGCGGTGTTCGCGATCCTCTTCGGCCTGCGCCGCTCGCCGGCGCCGGTCACCTCCTCCACGGTCGCGGCCGACGAGGCGGCCCCGGCGGTCGCGCCCGCGCCGAGCCAGGCGCCGTCCGCCGCCGAGCCCCGGGAGCAGGAGGCCGCAGCGCCCGCGGACTCGCCGACCGCATCGGCATCGAGCGCGCCGGCGATGTCCGCCGCGACGCGGGCGACGCGCCCGCCGCCCCCTGGCCCCGCCCGCACCGCCGCGACGCGCCCTGCGCGCCCGGCGCCGCCGCCCAGGACCACGAAGCCGGACACGCGCGACAACCCGATCCACCTATGAACGAAGGCCTCCGATGCTCCGCCGCTCGCTGCTCCCGGCCCTGCTGATCGCTGCGGCGCCGCTCGTCGTGATCGCCGCTGCGCCGCGCGGCGCGTGGGCCGATCAGCGCGCGCCCACGCAGAGGGAGCGCGGCGAGGCCGCGCGGCTCAAGCAGCAGGCCGACGCCGCGATGGGCAAGCTCCAGTACGGCGACGCGCTCGCCGCGTACAGCCGCGCGTACGAGCTCACGGGTGATCCGGCGCTGCTCTACAACCGCGGCCGCGCGCTGCAGGGGCTCGGCCAGTTCCCCGAGGCGCTCGAGCAGCTCGAGGCGTTCGACGCCCGGGCGCCGGCCTCGCTCAAGGCGCGCGTGCCCGCGCTGAGGGAGCTCATCGAGGAGATCCGCGGCAAGGTCTCGACCGTGAGCCTCTCCTGCAACGTCGCCGGCGCGCGCATCCTCGCCGGCGACAAGGTCGTCGGCGCGACCCCGCTCGCCGGACCGCTCAAGCTCAACGCGGGCCCCACGACCCTGCAGATAGAGGCCGAGGGCTACCGGCCCTTCAAGAAGCGCGTGGACCTGCCGGGCGGCAAGTCGGTGTCGATCGACGCGAAGCTCGTGACGCGCAGCACGACCGGCGTGCTCGTCGTGCAATCCCCGATCGCGGGCGCGCGGGTCACGGTCGACGGCCGCGCGGTCGGCAACGTGCCCGCCGAGCTCACGCTCGACGCCGGCTCGCACCAGGTCGTCGTCGAGCGCGACGGCTACGAGGCGGCCACCACGCCGGCCGTCGTCGCCGCGGGCGCGCGCAAGGAGGTCACCGTGCCGCTCGAGCGCGCGAAGCCCGTCGTCGCCCGCTGGTGGTTCTGGGCCGGCGTCGGCGCGGTCGTCGTCGGCGGCGCGGTGCTCACCGGCGCCCTCTTGACCGAGAAGCCGGCGTCGCGCGGCGACATCGATCCCGGCCAGGTGGCCGCGCCGATCACCCGCTTCTGAGCCCCGATCCTCCGGCGCTCACGCCTCGCGCGACCGCGCCGCGTGCGCCTCGAGCTCGGCCAGCACGCGATCGTATTCGGCGGGCAGGAGCACCGGCGGGTTCGCCAGCGCGGCGGAGACGCCGGGCAGCCCGCGCTCGTGGTAGCGCACCTTGAACTCGGTGAACTTGAGCCCGCTCGCGGTCGAGATCACGACCGCGCGATCGCCCCTCCGCACGACCCCGCGGCGCGCGAGCCGCTCGAGCGCCGCGAGCGCGACGGCGGTGTGCGGGCAGGTGTAGAGCCCGGTCCGATCCGCGCGCGCCGCGGCCGCGCAGAGCTCGTCCTCGGTCGCCTCCTCGACCACCCCGTCCATCGCCTCGAGCGCCCGCATCGCCCGCGGCGCGCTCACCGGGTTGCCGATCTGGATCGCGGTCGCGAGCGTCTCGCCCGCCTTGATCGGCTCGACCTCGCGGCGCCCCGCCGACCACGCCCGGTAGAGCGGATCCGCCCGCTCCGCCTGCGCCGCGCAGAGCCGCGGCAGCCGGTCGATCAGGCCGAGGTCCCGCATCATCCGGAACCCCGCGTAGAGCGCGTACGCGTTCCCGAGGTTGCCGCTCGGCAGGACGACCCAGTCCGGCGCGCTCCAGCCGAGCTGCTGCGCGATCTCGATCGCCACGGTCTTCTGCCCCTCCAGGCGCAGCGCGTTCATCGAGTTCGCGAGGTACACGATCCCCTCCGCGGAGAGCCGCTGCACGATCGCCATGCACCCGTCGAAGTCCGTGTCGAGCGCGAGCACCAGCGCGCCCGACGCGATCGGCTGCACGAGCTGCGCCGTGGAGACCTTGCCGCGCGGCAGCAGCACCACGACCGGCAGCCCCGCCGCCGCCCCGTACGCCGCGAGCGCCGCCGACGTGTCCCCCGTCGAGGCGCACGCGACCGCGCGGATCCGCGCCCCGTGGAGGATCGCCTGCCGCACGACCGAGACCAGCACGGTCATGCCGAGGTCCTTGAACGACCCGGTGTGGCTCACGCCGCACTGCTTGATCCACACCTCGTCGAGCCCGATCGCCCGCCCATACCGCTCGGCCCGGAGCAGGCTCGTCCCGCCCTCGTCCATCGAGACCACCGCCTCGTCGGGCACCTCCGGCGCGACCCACTCCCGCTTCCCCCACACGCCCGACCCGAGCGGCCAGGGCCCCCGCTTGTAGCGCGCGTCGAACACGTCGCGCCACGCGCCCGGCCCGCGGGCGCGCAGCGCCTCGAGATCGTGCTCCACGTCGAGCAGCCCGCCGCAGGCGGGGCAGCGGTAGATGGGCTGCGTCAGCGGATAGCGTCCGGCGCAGCCCTCGAGGCAGCGGAATGAGGCGGTGTAGATCATGGCGTCGATCTCGATCCGGGCGGGCTCACTCGTCGAAGCGGGGCGGATCCACCCCCAGCTTTTTGTAGAAGTACGCGGTCGCGTTCCTCGCGAAGGCGCCGCGCGGCACGTACACGTCGTCCGCCGCCGCGAGCGGCTCGTGGGCGATCAGCTTGCCGCGCCGGTCGCCTGCGAGCCGCTCGAGATCCTCGATGAACGCGTCCATCGACGCGTAGCGGTTCTCGGGCCGCTTCCTGATCGCCTTCAGGATCACCGCCTCGATCGCCCGGTCGACGTCCTTGCGCCGCTCGGACGGCCGCGGCGGCGGCGTCACGAGCTGCCGCGCGAGCAGGTCCGAGTCGTCGGAGCGCGGGAACGGGAGCTCCCCCGTGAATGCCCGGAACATGACCACCCCGAGGCCATACACGTCCGTGCGCGGATCGGGCCGATCGCTCACGACCTGCTCCGGCGCCATGTACTCGACGGTCCCGACCGCCACGCCCGTGACGGTCAACCCGCTCTGCGCGTGGATCTTCGCCAGCCCGAAATCGAGCACCTTCACCCCGTACGGATCCCCCGGCTCCCCCACGAGGAAGATGTTGTCCGGCTTCACGTCGCGGTGGACGATGCCCGCCCGGTGCGCGGCGGCGAGCCCCGCCGCGGCCTGGCGCAGCACCGGCAGCGCGATGTCCGCGTCCATGCGCTTCTCGCGGCGGAACCAGTCCCCGAGCGGCTCGCCGAACAGGTATTCCATCACGAGGTACGGCGCCCCGTCCGAGCGCTGCCCCGTGTCGAGGATCTTCACGATATTCGGGTGCCCGATCATCGCCGCCGCGCGCGCCTCCCGGATGAAGCGCTCCCGCGTCCTCGTCGTCCGGACGTGCGCCGACTCCAGCACCTTGATGGCCACCGCCCCGCGCGTCACCCGGTCCAGGGCGAGGTACACGCGCGCCATCGCCCCCTTGCCGAGGTACCCGCGGATCTCGTACCGATCGCCGAGCACCAGCCCCCGCTGCCGCGTCGGCCTGCACCGGAAAAAGTCGATGTGCGCGGCGTGCGCGAGCTCGGCTCCGTCGTAGGGACAGAACCGATGGCCGGCGTCGTACACCCGGTGGCACCGCGCACAGAACATCGCCTCGTAACCGAATACCCCTCACCGGTCCCGCCGCGCAAGCCGCTCGACCCTGCTCCACCCGGATCCGGCCCGGTCGTGGCCTGTCGTGGCCGTCGCCCGCGACGGAGCGCACGGGCGCCTCGCGCCATGCCCAGGCCGCTGTCTCGGCGGCGAGCGCGGCGCGCCACAATGATCCATCCTGCCGATTGCATTCGTGCCGACGCCGAATGCGGACCTGCCCCCCACCCTCCGCTCAGTCCGATCGCCGCGGCGAGCGCCCCGTCAGCCGAGTGTACACCTGGTAGCCGACCCAGCGCAGCGGCTCCGGCGGGACCCCGCCGAGCCGCCGGTTGTAGAACGGCAGATCCCGCCACCGCTCGTCGTCGCCCGCGTAGATGTCCGCCAGCACCCGCCCCGCCACGTTCGCGAGCACCACCCCGTGCCCGCTGTACCCGAGCGCGTAGTACACGTTCCGGTGCGCGCCCATCACCCCCATGCTGCACACCCGGCTCATCGTGATCCCCAGCGTCCCCGTCCACCGGTGCGCGATCCGGACCTTCCCCGCCTCGGGGAAATAAGCCGCGAGCCGCCGCTCGATCGCCTCGAACGCGGCCCGCGCCGAATCCGGCGAGCCCGGATACTGCGTCCGCCCCCCGTACAGGTACGCGTACGACGCGTTCGACCCCCCGCCGAACACCAGCTCCCCGTCCGTCGTCATCCCCCCGTACGCGATCCGGTCCAGATCGTCGCTGAACCCCGCGATCGCCCCCCAGCCGAGCCTCGCCTGCGCCTCCGCCGGCAGCGGCTCCGTCGCGATCACGTGCGAGTGCAGCGGGAAGATCCCCGTCTTGAAGTACCCGAGCCGCGGCGTGTACCCGTTCGTCGCCAGCACGATCGCCTGCGCGCGCACCGTCCCCCCGGGCGTCACCAGCGAGATCGTCGGCCCCTCCTCCACGCGCAGGACCGGCGTCCCCTCGTGCACTGCCACCCCCCGCTCGAGCAGCAGCGGCCGCATCGCCCGCACCAGATCCAGCCCGTGCAGCTGCCCCTCGGTCGGATCGAGCACCGCCCCCTTCGCCCCCTGGATCGCGAGCCGCTCCCCGAGCCTCGACCCGTCCAGGTACTCGACCGGGATCCCCCAGCTCCGCAGCCGCTCCACGCGCGCGTGCGCCGCCTCCGCGCTGCGCGCCGTGGTCAGCACCTCGAGGCACCCGTCGCGCCGGTGCCGCACCGCGAGCCTGTGCTCCCGGATCAGCCCCACGATCTCGTCGATGCCGCCGCGCGTCACGTCGAACACGCGCTTCGTCGCCTCGGGATCGTCCGAGCCCACCCCGTTGATCCAGTTCAGCATCAGCCCCCCGTTGCGCCCGCTCGCCCCGTTCGCGAGCGTCCTCGCCTCGAGCAGCACGACGCGCCGATCCGGGAATCGCCGGCTCAGGTGGTACGCCGTGGACACCCCCGTGAAGCCGCCCCCGATGATCGCCACGTCCGCCAGGGCGTCCCCCTCCAGCGGCCGCGCCGGCTCGTACGGCAGCGCCCCGGCCGCCCACACCCCCCCCACTGGATCGATGTCGAGGTCCTTCATCTGCAAGATCCGCCCACCTCGCCCGCCCGGGTCGGCTCACCGATGTATCAGATTCGCTTCTGGTTTGGCATAATGCAACCTGGAGGAAAGACTCCGGCGTCGGCAGGGACGCTCGACCGGGCCCCGGCTCCACCCGGGCCCGATCGATGCCCCGCCCGCCGCGAGGCGTGAGGTGCGATCGTGCAAAAGCGAGTGCGTCTATGCATGAAGGATCTCTTCCACCAGGACGTGGTGGAGATGATCGAGCGCGAGACGCGAAAGTACGAGCTCTGGTCCATCGAGCACCCGGACGACCCGGATTTCGAGGAGGCCTATCGCGTCCTCTGGGACGCGTTCGGCGCGACGGGCGAGATGGAGCGCAAGGACGCCATCCGGAAATTCCTGGCGGACGATTGCTTCGAGCCCGAGCCCTCGGGCACGTACATGCGCTACTTCCTCCTGGTCGCCCGCGGCAAGGACGGCGAGATCCGCGGCGTGCGCGACGGCACGGTCCTCATCAACCCCGCCTATTCCCCGGACCTCTGCGTCGTCTACCTCGCCCACATCTTCATGAAGCCCGACGCGCGCGGCACCGTGCTCTCCTACTGGCTCCGCATCGCCCCCGTCGAGATCGCCGTCCAGTACATGGCCGACCTCTACACCATGGGGAAGATCAACCTCCCCGCCCCCGGCGCCCCCGGCAAGTACTTCGGCATGCGCCTCGATCTGGCGGCCGAGATGGAGTACTTCACCCCCGAGGAGCGCCTGTCGATCCAGCGCCTCCTCTTCTACGGCCGAGGCGGCTTCGACGCGATCAACCCTCGCCATTTCCCCTACCGCCAGCCTGATTTCCGCGATCCCGAGGTCATCCGGGCGACCGGCAACCAGCCCCTCCCGCTGATGGTCCTGGTCCGCCGCATGAACCGCGAGCGGCAGGCCCAGCTCCCCATCGAGGAGGCGCGCGCGCTGATGCGGCTGCTCTACGACGATTTCGCCGACCACTGCGCGCCGGAGCTCCTGGAGAACAGCCTCCAGCTCGTGCTCGACCGCCTCGAGGAGCGGGCCCGCCGGAAGAATTTCGTCGAGCTCCTCCCCTTGCCGACCGGCCCCAGGGACCTGCACCGCCTGAAGCCGCTCTTCCGCTACCACGTCTTCAACCGCTACTACCCGAACACCCCCGACGTCTCGGGCTACCTCAAGAGCGGCATCCGCGAGCTGGTCCAGAAGAACCCTCGCTTCCTCGACGAGGAGCTCGCCCGGATCGCCCGCGAGCTGGAGACCCGGGCGCCCTACGTCTACGGCAACCGCGACAAGGACTTCACGTGGGAGGGCGTGCCCGTGATCCCGCCCCCCGACGACGAGCAGATCACGCGGGACCTGGCGTCGGCGATCCCGCCGCCGCCTGCGCCGCCGCGCGAAACGTATTGAGGTGCACCTCGACGACCTTCGTGACGTCGCGCGTGTACCCCCCGGCGAGCACCCAGGCCACCGGGATCCCCCGCGCCCGCGCGGTCCTGAAGACGTGCTCGTCCCGCGCCATGAGGTCCTCGTGCCCCAGGTCCAGCGGCGAGTACGGGTCCTCGCGGTACGGATCGGCCCCTGCCTGGAACAGGATCACGTCGGGCCGCGCGCGCTCGATCGCCGGCCCGAGGTGCGCGTCGAGGATCTCCAGGTACGCCGCCCCGCCCGCGCCCGCCGGCACCGGCACCGACCACGAGTTCTCGGTGTCCGGCGCCCGCTCCGCGGTCACGTCCCGGTACGCGAGGTTCTTCTTGTACCAGTTGCCGTAGATGCTGAGCCCGAACAGGTGCGGCCGCGCCGCGAGCAGCGAGGCGGTCCCGTTCCCGTAGTGCAGGTCCATGTCCACCACGAGCCCCCGCCGGATCCGCCCCTCCGCCGCGGCCCGCTCGAGCGCCACGATCAGCCCGTTGAACGTGCAGAACCCCTCGCCGTGGTCCGCGTGCGCGTGGTGGAACCCGCTCGCGAGGTTCCCCGCGATCCCGTCCTCGAGCGCCGCCGAGAGCGCCGCCACGCACCCCCCGTTCGTCCACCGCACCGCCTCCGCGAGCCCCGGGGACCACGGGAATTTCTGCGATTGCGCGAGCTCGAGCGGCTCGCCCGCCGCGATCGCGCGCAGGTACTCCGGCGTGTGCACGCGCAGGAGATCCTCGTCCGAGATCCGCTCGGGCGAGAGCAGCCGGACCGGCAGCCCGCTCCGCTCGATCGCCTCGCGGACGAGCCGGAACTTCCGGATCGGCATGATGTGCTCGCCGATGTCCGCCTCGTACCGCGGGTCGTGATAGACGCGGATCGGCGCGCTCACTTGCAGATCCCTTCCAGCAGGTCGAGCGCCTCGGCCGCGTGCCGCGGCGTGAACACGAGCGGCGGCCTGAACCGGATGGCCCGCTCCCCCGAGCCGCCGACCTCGAGCCCCCGCTGCCGCAGCTCGCGCAGCGCCCGGTCGCGCGCCGCGCCGTCGGCCAGGTCGATCGCGGCGAAGGTCCCGCGCCCGCGCGCCCCCGAGAGCGCGCCCGGGTACCGCGCCGCGAGCGCCTCGAGCCCCGCCAGGAGCGCGGCCCCCGCGGTGCGCGTCGCCTCGAGCAGCCGGTCGCGCTCGATGACCTCGACGACCACGGCGAGCTGCGCCCCGCGGAGCGGATCGCCGAGCCACGTATTGAAGATGCGCAGCGCCTCGACCGGCGCGAGCTCCTCGCGGCAATAGAACCCGCCGATCAGCATCTTCTTCGAGAACGTCACGATGTCCGGCGGCTCCGCGAGCCCCCACCCCTCGTGCGCCCAGAAGGCCCCCGTGCCTCCGCCCCCCGTCTGCACCTCGTCGACGATGAACGTCACCCCCCGCTCCGCGGTGATCCTGCGCAGCTCCTGGAAGAACCACGCGCTCGCGTGCCGGTCGCCGCCCTCGCCCTGGATGGGCTCGACGATGAGCGCGGCGATCTCGTCCGGGTGCGCGTCGATCACGGCCTGCACGGCCTCGAGCGAGCGCTGCTCCGCGGCGCGGTTCTCCTCGGCGTGCGCCTCGAGCGGGAACCTGTTCGCGGGGAACGGCACGGCGGGCCATTCGAATGCGGGGATATCGAGCTTGTGGATGGGCTTGCTGCGCGTGGCCGAGAGGGCCCCCAGGCTGCGCCCGTGGAAGCTCCCCTCGAACGAGATGACCTTGAACGCATTGACCCCCGGCTGGCGGTTGAGCATCGCGGCCGCGGCCTCCTCGTCCGTGGCGGCGGCCCCGCCGCGCCGCCTCCTCGCGAGCCGGATGAACGCCGCCTTCATCGCGTTCTCGACGGCCTCGGCGCCCGTCGTGACGCAGAAGACCTTGCTCATCCCGGCCGGCGCGACCTTCATGAGGGTCCCCTCGACGATGTCGACCCACTCGGGCGAGGGCGCGACCCCGAGCGCCGGCCTGTACCCCGCGACCCAGTCGAACCGCCCGCCCCTGAATGCGGCGAGCAGGTCCGGGTGATTGTACCCGAGCGGCACGGCCGCGATGTGCCCGTAGACGTCGAGCAGGACGTTGCCGTCCACGTCGACGAGGTAGTTGCCCAGGCTCTTCTTCGCGTCCTGGTAGACGTGGACGGTGCGGGCGTCCTGGTAGCGCTGGTGCCGCGCGCGGAGGGCCTCCGAGGCGGGCCCCGGGACGGCGGTGCGGACCGACGCGCGCTCGGGCTCGCCGGGGATGGGTGGTGCGACGATGGGCTGGGTCATGGGCCCAGTGTACCCGGACAGGGCCCGGGGTGAGATCCTGCTCGTCGCGCCGGTGTCGGGCGGAGGCGGCGAGCGGGCCCTGTCAGCCCAGCGCCCAGGTGAGCGGCGCGCGGGCGGCGCGGCGGGCGCGCTCCTCCCAGGCCGCGAGCCGCGGCGCCGCGAGCGACGCCGCGGTCGCGAGCGAGAGCCCGGCGATCACGTCGACGGCGTAATGCCAGCGGAGCAGCATCGTCGAGACGATGATGTTCGCCGCGAAGAAGCCCGTCACGATCGCCGGCAGGAGGAAGCGCCTGTCCTTCCGGGCCTGCCGCGCCGCGAACAGCGTGAACCACACGGGCGCGGCGGTGTGCAGGGACGGAAAGATGTCCTTCATCGCCCCGCCCGCCTCGACGGTGCGGGTCACGCACCACCAGAAGAAGCCGCCGTCGAGCGGCGCATCGAAATGGAGCGCGGCCACCGGGCCGTACCCGGGCACCGCGACGTACCCGAGCTGTCCGATGCAATAGACCAGCGCCGTCCCGATCGCGAACTCCGCCGTGCGCCGCCCCGGCCGCATGATCCAGACGACCGCGGCCGTGTAGGCGAGGCAGATCAAGAAGTAGCTGAAGTAGAAGAACGAGAACCATTCCACGACCGGCCGCGTGTTGAAGCGCTGGAGCCAGAGCGAGGGCTCGATCCCGAAGAGCATGTAATCGAGGCGCAGGAGCGCGCCGTCCACGCTGTCGGCGCGCAGGACGGGCAGGAGCGTCCGGAGCGAGAGGTAATTGGCGATCACGCTGCCGACCAGCGCGGCGCGATACACGGCGCGGCGGAGCCAGGAGGGCCAGGACGTGGCGCCGCGCGCGATCGCGCACCCCGCGATCAGCGCGACGGCGCCCCCGAACAGGCGCCCGGCGCACCTTGCCTGGGTCTCGCCGGGGCCGGCCCGGAGGAGCAGCGCGGAGACGGCCATCAGGTATCCGAGGAGAATGGCGTCCTGGATCGCGAAGAGCCCGAGCCGGCCTCTCTGCCGGGCGGGGCGCTCCGAGCCCGCGGGCGCGTCGAAGTTGCCGGACACTCGGTCGTCCATCATGGCGGTCTCCTGGGTGGGCTCCGATGCCTCAGCAATCGTGGAGCCAGCCGGGAAGTCGAAATCTCGACGGCTGCTGTCAGCGGGCTCGCCTCGCAGGCGGAGGACATCCGGGAGCCGGGTGGGCTGGCCTGCGCGCGGATCGGCAGCGCGTTACGCAGTGGGAACCGCGTTCGGCGGCGCGGCCCGTGCGCGCCCGCGCTGGACGGGGCCGGGCCGCGCCGGGATTTCAGAGAGGAGAGAAGAGAGGATCACAGACCCCATGCGCCGGGGCGCACCACCCGGCATGAAAATGCCG
>CAYQYG010000157.1:0-5132 GCA_964421485.1 uncultured Polyangiaceae bacterium
ACGACCGGAAGCTGGGGAACCGGCTCTTCCATCTGGGCGCGGGGATCCTGGCGACGGCGGCGCTGGTCGAGGGCGGCCCCGGCGGGCTGAAGGAGGGACCCGGCGCGCCGGGTGGAGCGGGCGTGCCTTGGAAGACGATCGGGGAGCGCCCGAGCCCGAGGGTCGTCCGGCAGAATTACAAGAACGCTTGCGGTCCGGCCTGCGGCGCGAGCATACTGCGCGATGTCGGCGACGGCCTGAAGAATCTCACGCAGGAGAAGGTGATCGAAGCTGCGGGCGACAGGTATAATCCATACGGCGGGATGTATGCTGAAGACCTGGCCAGTGTCATGAACGAGCTGGACCCCTCCGCAACCCGCTCATGGCGGGCCGACGCGGCAGTGCACGAAAACGTTGATGTCGCCGTGCGCGAGCTCAGCGAACAAGGTCCGTGGATAGCAGGAATCAAGGAACAGGGATCGGAAGGGTCGGGACACTTCGTGATCGTTGACGGACTTGACGAATCTGGCAAGGTCTTGGTGAGAGACCCAGCGGGTGCGACGGAGTATGGTGTGCCCGTATCAGAATTCTCCCAGTGGTGGGACCGAATCTTCGCCAGCTCGCATGAATAGCAAGCACGAGACAATGAAAAGCGGAAGATCAATGCATGTCGTGGTTACGGGGATCGATTCAACAGATCGTCCTGCTGTGTACATAGCAAATATTACCATCAACGGATCCGCTAGAGAGTTCAGGCTCGAAGCGCGACTGCCACGCCTCACGAGCGTCGGCTACGAGCGGCCGTTCGAAGAGGCATTTCGTGGAACAGGATATGCAGGAAGAATCGCGAGTCTGATCGTCAGGTTTCACAAGGGCGAACCCATCGACTTTCCCGTCGATGTCAGTGCGCAGCTGGACTCATAGCACCAGCTTGGGGCAGACAGCGCACCACCCGGATGTGACGGGGGCGTTCACGGGCGGGAGGAGCCAGATCGGAGCATGAGCTCCGCTCCGGTGGGCGGTGCCGGGCCCTGATCGGGTGGTGGCGGGTCTCCCGCGCCCGGCGGACCGGGCGGCGACTCCGCGGGCGTGGGGCTTCCGCCGGGCAGAGTCGACCTGCCCGCGCCGACCGACGACTGGAATCGCAAGCTTGATCATCAAGTTCCACAAAGGCGAGCCCATCGACTTCCCTGTGGATATCAGCGCGGAGCTCGACGCCTAACGCACTTCGTCGGTCGCCGGTGACGGAGAGGGCGTAGCGCATGATTGGCAACAAGAGAGCTCAAGCTCGAAGCGCGACTGATTTCAAGCATGTGCTCGCAGCGGGCGGTCCGCCGCCCGAAAATGAAGCGACCGGCGCTGCTGGGCACGACCCCGACCTGGACGAGACATGAGCGGCTGTCGCGGCGCCGGTCGCCGCGACCAACGCCACTCTGGCCAGTGTGATGAACGAGCTGGATCCCTCGGGTACCCGCTCATGGAGGGCCGACGCGGCAGTGCAGGAGCACGTCGATGGCGCCGTGAGCAAGCTCAGCGAGCAGGACCCATGGATTGTAGGCGTCAAGGAAACGGGAGCGGACGGATCGGGACACTTCGTGATCGTCGATGGACTCAATCAGTCAGGCAATGTCATGGTGAGGGACCCGGCAGGCGCAACAGCCTATGGCGTCAGCCTAGGAGGGCGGCCTCGGCGCGGGCGAGGTCGGGGGCGGCCGACTTCTGGCGGAAGAGGGCGGCGGCGCGGTGGAGGCGGGGGCGGCGGTCAGGGGAGGTGGGGGGGAGGGAGAGCGCCAGGGCGAGCTCGGCCAGGGCCTCGTCGTAGGGCATCCGCAATTCGCGGGCAGAGGCGATGCTCTTTTGCCAGAGGCGACGGGCGGCGGGGAGGTCGCCCGTGAGGGCGGCGCAGCGGCCGCGGACCAGGAACGCGTGAGGGCGGTGGACCGGGAAGATGCGGGCAGAGGCGACGACGTCGTCGCAGGAACGGCGGGCCTTGCGCTCCAGGGCGCGGCGGGGCTCGAGGGAGCCGGCACGCTCCCAGAGATCGAGCAGGACGTCGGCGACGTAGGAGTAGGCAGTGATCGCGTAGAACGAGATGGGGGTGCCCTCGGCGATGGCGGCGGCGCCGGACTCGGCGGCGGCGAGGGCGCCCTCGGGGTCGCCGGCGCGGAGGCGGGTGAGGGCGAGGACTCCATAGCAGAATATCTTCTCGGGGCGGCCGAGCTTCTGCGAGAGGCATTTCTCGGAGCGCGCGGCGGCGTCGACGGCGCGGTCGATCTCGCCGAGGGCGACGCAGTTCATGGCGACGCCGGAGAGGCCCCAGACCTGGGTCTGAGGGTCGCCGCGGAGGGAGGACTCGTAGATCCGGTGGGAGGTGTCACGGCCCTGGATGAAGTCGCCGGCGAGGTTGTAAGTGGCGCCGCAGACGCCGAGGGCCTCCTCGGCGCGGCGGCGGAAGCCCACCTCCTCGGCGATGGCCTCGGCGCGCTGGCCCAGGGAGATCGCTTGATCGAAATCGCCGACGCCGGTGGCGTAGGCGCCGGCGAGCACGTAAACCCAGCTCCGGATCGCAGGGTCGGTGACGCCCTCGAGGATCTCGTGGGCGCGGCGGGCGTAGGTGCGGGCCAGGGAGAAGCAGGGGATGAGGCCCGCAGTGAAATGGGCGTTGCCATAGGCCAGCGCGAGCTCGGGGGAGGGGCCGGCGCGCTCGGCGAGGTTCAGGTTGGAGAGGGTGGCGTGCAGGATGCGGAGGATGTCGCCGGTGACGTAATACGAGGCCTGGACCAGGAGGTCATAGGCGCGGGCGGCCTCGAGCAGGACCTCGCGCCGGGAGGGGGGGCGGGCGCGCCACTCGGGCTCGCGGGCGCGGTGGGCGGCCTGGATCGCTACCTGGCCCAGGAACGCGGGGACGAGGCGCCACGTGGGGACGGGGACGGGGTGGCCGAGGAGGGCGACGGCGCGGAGCAGGGCTTCCTGGCTCTCCACGAGCTTGCCGAGGCCGAGGTAGGCGTTGCCCAGGCGGCGCTCCCAGACGGCGCGGCGGAAGGGAGGGACCCTCCGGACGTTGCGGGCGTCGAGCGCGAGGGCCTCGGCGAAGGCGCGGGCGGCCTCGCGGTTCGCGAAGCTCCGCTCGGCCTGGAGGCCGGCCATATCGAGGTAATCGATGGCCTCCGCGAGCTCGCCGGCCTCGGTGAAATGATAGGCGAGCTCCGAATAAAGGAGCGAGAAGCTCACGGCGCCGCGGTGCCGGGCCTCGAGCGCGCGGGCGCCGTCGAGGTGGAGCGCGCGGCGGCGAGGGACGGGGATGCGGTCGTAGGCGATCTCGCGGAGCTTGTCGTGGACGAAGCGGAAGGTGCCGTCCTTGACCTCCTCGAGGACCTGGCGGGAGAGCAGCTCCTTCAATGCAGGGAGGGCGGCGGGCTGGGGCATGCCGGCGACGGCGACGAGCAGGTCGCCGTCCACCTCGCGGCCGAGGACCGCGGCGGCCTCGACGAGGGCGCGGGCGTCGGGATCGAGGCCGTCCAGGCGGCGGGCGACGAGCTCGCGCAGCGAGCCGGGCAGCGGGAGCTCGTCGCAGGCGCCCGCCTCGCCCTCGGCGAAGCGCCAGGCGCCGTGCTCGCGATGGAGGAGGCGCTCGGCGACCGCGGCGCGGAGGTACTCGGCGACGAAGAATGGATTGCCGCCGGAGCGCCGGGCGAGGGCGCGGACGAGGGGCTCCGGCGGGCAATCCATCGCGAGCATGTCGCCGATGATGGCGCCGACCGTGCGCTCGTCGAGGCGGCCGAGCTCGACGCGCGCGCGCGCGGGGGCGGAGAGGACCTCGCGGAGGGCGTCGCCGACCTCCTCGATGCGATAGGTGCCGACGAGGAGCAATGGACGGCCGGCGAAATAAGAATCGTCGAGCGATCGGAGGAAATCGAGGGAGAGCTCGTCGGCCCATTGCAGGTCGTCGATCACGAAGAGGAGCGGGCGCTCCTCCGCGAGCGCGGCGAGGGCGCCGCCGAGCGCGGCGAGGATGCGGCGGCGCGCGGCCTGCGCGGGCACGTCCGGGGGATCGGGGTAGGCGTCCTGGCCAGGGAGGTGGCGGAGGGTGGGCTCGTAGGCGGCGAGGATCTTGCCGCGCGGGCCGAGGATCCGATCGGCCGCGCCGCGGCCGCCCTCGCGGCAGCGATCGGCGATCGCCTGGAGCAGGCGGCGGAACGGGTGCAGCGGCGCGCCGCGCACGTCGCTCCCGGCGGCCTCGGCGGTGGCGACGGGCTGGCACTCGCCGGTGACGACCGCGAGGTGGCGGAGCGCGGCGTCCCGCGCGACGGCCGTGACGAGGTAGGTCTTGCCGACGCCGCTCTCGCCGCCGACGAAGACGGCGCTGCCCGCGCGCTGCCGCGCGAGCGCGATGCGCTCGCCGAAGGCCTCGAGCACGCCGTCGCGCCCCGCGAGCTGCGGCCGGTAGAGGTAAGCGCTCGCGGCGATCTCGGCCGGCGGCTCCTCGGCCCCGGGGGCCGGGGCGCAGGGCGCGCCGGATGGAGCGCGATCCGGTGCCCCGCGCGTCAGGTCGGCGACGAGCGCGGCCAGCATCTTGGCGAGGTCGTCCGCGTGGCCGATGCGCCGGCGCGCCTCCCTCGCGAGGAGGCGGACGACGATCTCGTCGAGCGCGGTGGGCACGCCGTCGACGAGGGCGGAGGGGACCGTCAGCTTCGCCTGCGTGTGCCACCGGACGAAGTCGAGGGGGTTCGCGCCGCTGCAGGGGAACATGCCCGTGACGAGCTCGTAGAGGATGCAGCCGAGCGCGTAGAGGTCGGCGCGCGCGTCGACGATCTGCCCGAGGATCTGCTCCGGGGCCATGTAATTGAGCGTGCCGGCGACCTCCGTCGACTCGTCGATGACCTCGCGGCCGGCCGCGTCGTGGGCGCGGGAGACGAGGCCGAAGTCCATCAGCACGGGCGCGCCGCTGCCGCGGATGAAGACGTTGCTCGGCTTGAGGTCGCGGTGCACGATGCCCGCGCCGTGGAGGAAGGCGAGCGGCGCGCACAGGCGGCGCACGAGGCCGAGGACCTCGACGAGGCGGCCCGCCGCGGCGGGCCGCCACCGCGCCGGCGGCGGCGGGGTCGCGGCCCGCGCCGCGGCGCGGCGCGCCGCGGGGGGGTCGATCCGGGCGG
>CAYQYG010000157.1:5142-17698 GCA_964421485.1 uncultured Polyangiaceae bacterium
CCCCCCCCGCGGGGGGGGGGGGGCGGGGGGGCGCCCCCCCCCCCCCCCCCGGGGGGCCGCCCCCCGGCCCCCCCCCCCCCCGGGGGCCCCCCCCCCGCCGCGACGGCGGCGGCGGGGACGCGGACAGCGCGGCGGCGCCGCGCGACGCGGGGGGGTCGATCCGGACGGTCTCGAGCACGCCCTGATCCCGCACGAGGGCGACGGTCTCCGCCTCGCCGTCGGGCCGCGGCTCGCCCGCGAACGCGGCCACCTCGCGCGCGGCCCTGGCCGCGGCCGGCGCGGCGCTGCTCCACGGCGGGAGCGGCCCGCCTCGCCAGAGCGCGAGGCGGTAATCCTCGAGCGTGAGCCCCTCGAGCAGCTCCATGGCGTACCAGGGCAGGCCCTGCTCGAGCCCCTCGCCCTCGATCCGCACGACGCCCGGGTGGCGCAGCCGGGTCAGCGCGTGGATCTCGCACCTGAGCCCGGCGATCGGGCTGCCCCACGGGACCAGGGTGGTCTTGACCGCGACCGGCTGCCCCGTGTCGACGTGCTCGGCGCGGTAGACGACGCCCATCCCCCCCTCGCCGAGCAGCGAGAGGATGCGGTACGGGCCGAGCCGCTCGGGGATGGCGATCACGGCGCGGGAGGATAACAGACGGGCGGCGCCGCCATCACCCCATGCCCGGCGCGGCCGCGGTGGGAGAGGACTTCTACAGCGGCAGCCGCCGGAGGCGGAGAGCGTTGCTGATCACCGAGACCGAGCTGAGGCTCATCGCCGCGCTCGCGATCATCGGGCTGAGCAGGAGGCCCAGGACCGGGTAGAGCACGCCCGCGGCGATCGGGATCCCGAGCGCGTTGTAGGCGAACGCGAAGAACAGGTTCTGCCGGATGTTCCGCATCGTCCCGCGGCTCAGCCGCCGCGCCCGGACCAGGCCCCGCAGATCGCCCTTCACGAGCGTCACGCCCGCGCTCTCCATAGCAACGTCGGTCCCCGTGCCCATCGCCACGCCCACGTGCGCCGCCGCGAGCGCGGGCGCGTCGTTGATGCCGTCGCCGGCCATCGCGACCGTCCGCCCCTCGGCGCGCAGCCGCTGCACGGTCGCGCTCTTCTGCGCGGGCAGGACCTCGGCGATCACCTCGTCGATCCCGATCCGCTTCGCCACGGCCTCCGCGGTCACGCGGCTGTCGCCCGTGAGCATCACCACGCGCACGCCCTCGTCGTGCAGCATCCGGATCGCCTCGGCCGCCGACTCCTTGATGCGGTCCGCGACGCCGATCACGCCCGCCGGCGCGCCGTCGATCGCGACGAGCATCGCGGTCTGCCCCTCGCGCCGGAGCGCCTCCGCGCGCGCCGCGAGCCCGCCGGGGTCGACGCCGAGCTCCTCGAACAGCGCCGCGTTCCCCAGCGCCACCGCGCGCCCGTCGACCTCGCCGACCACGCCCTTGCCCGTCACCGACCGGAACCCGCGCGCCTCGGAGAGCGCCCCGGCGCCGCGCGCCTCCGCGCCCGCGACGATCGCGGCCGCGAGCGGGTGCTCGCTCCCGCGCTCGAGGCTCGCGGCGAGCCGCAGGAGCTCCGCCTCCCCTGCCCCACCGCTGGCCTCGACCGTCACGAGCGAGGGCTTGCCCTCGGTCAGCGTGCCCGTCTTGTCGACCACGACCGTGTCGACCCTCTCGAGCACCTCGAGCGCCTCCGCGCTCTTCACGAGCACGCCCGCGGTCGCGCCGCGCCCGGTGCCCACCATGATGCTCATCGGCGTCGCGAGCCCCAGCGCGCAGGGGCAGGCGATGATCAGCACCGCGATCGCGTTCAGCAGCGCGTACGCCATCGCCGGCGGCGGCCCGAGGATCGCCCACGCCGCGAACGTGATCACCGCCGCGATCACGACCGCCGGCACGAACCACGACGCCACCACGTCCGCGAGCCGCTGGATCGGCGCGCGGCTGCGCTGCGCCTCGCTCACCATCCGCACGATCTGCGCGAGCATCGTCTCGCTCCCGACGCGCTCCGCCCGCATGACGATCGCGCCCGTCCCGTTCACGGTCGCGCCGATCACCCGGTCCCCTGCCCGCTTCTCCGCCGGGATCGGCTCCCCCGTCACCATCGACTCGTCGACCGCGCTCGCCCCCTCGATCACGACCCCGTCGACCGGCACCTTCTCCCCCGGCCGCACGCGCAGCCTGTCCCCCGGCGCGACCTGATCGAGCGGCACGTCGCGCTCGCTCCCGTCCGCCTCGATCCGCCGCGCCGTCTTCGGCGCGAGCCCCAGCAGCGCGCGGATCGCGCCGCTCGTCCTGCTGCGCGCCCGGAGCTCGAGCACCTGCCCCAGCAGGACGAGCGTGACGATCACCGCCGCCGCCTCGAAGTAGACGCCGACCTGCCCCCCGTGCCCCTGGAACGAGGCCGGGAAGATCCCCGGCGCCGCCGTCGCGACCACGCTGTACGCGTACGCGACGCCCGTGCCGATCGCGATGAGCGTGAACATGTTCGGCGACCGGTTGCGGATCGAGGCCCATCCGCGCTCGAAGAAGGGCTTGCCCCCCCAGATCACCACGGGCGTGGCGAGCGCGAGCTGCGCCCACGCCATCGCCCGCGCCCCGATCGCGTGCATGAGCGGCATCCCCGGCAGGAGGTCCGCGATCATCATCACGAGCAGCGGGACGGAGAGCGCCGCGCACACCCAGAACCGCCGCGACATGTCCTCGAGCTCGGGGTTCTTCTCCTCGAGCGTGACGGTGCGCGGCTCGAGCGCCATGCCGCAGATCGGGCACGACCCCGGCTCCGCCCGGACGATCTCCGGGTGCATCGGGCAGACGTAGTCGACGCGCGTCGCCGGCGCGACCGGCTCCTCCGGCTCGAGCGCCATTCCACATTTCGGGCACGCGCCGGGCCCGGGGCTGCGCACCTCCGGGTCCATCGGGCATGTGTACGCGGGCGCGGTCACGGACGCGGTCACGGTCACGGACGCGGTCACGGGCGCGGTCACGGGCGCGGGCGCGGGCGCGGTCACGGTCACGGACGCGGGCGCGGGCGCGGGCGCGGTCACAGCCGCAGCCGCGGCCGCGCGCGCGGCAAGGTACTTCTCCGGATCCGCGGCGAACCTCTCCCGGCACCTCGGGTTGCAGAAGTAGTAGGTCGTCCCCGCGTGCTCGTGGCTCCCGCCTTTTGCGGTCGCGGGGCGCACCTTCATCCCGCACACGGGATCCACCGCCAGCTCCTGCGTCTCGATGCTTTGCATGTCCGCCTCCTCCGTATCGTCCCTCTGGCGCCGCGTGTCGAGCCGTGGCGGAGTATCGCCCGGCCCGCCCGGACGTCGAGGAACATCGACGTGGTGGCATCTCTCCCGGCGCCATCCCCGCAGACGCGCGCCGCTCGCGGACATTACGCTCGATCCCCCCGGCGCTCACCCCCCGCCGAGCCCGCCCAGCCGGTGCCGGGCGGAGCCCGCGGGGGTGGCAGCCACGACCCTCGTCGGTCCGCCTACTGGCTGCACGAATAGAACGAGGCGTCGTAGTAGGCGGTCTTCACCCCCTCGAGGAAGCGGCCGCCGTAGCAATCCCACTCCCCGTAGCCCACGACGGTATCGTGCGCGGCGTTGTTGTAATACGTGAAGAGGGTGCCGTACGCGCGGAGTCCCTCCTCGGTCTCCGCGGTGCTCTCGTCCAGATCGGACTCCACCTGATCGGACTCCACCTGGCCCACGCACCCGGTCACGACGAAGCAGGCGGCGACGAACATGGCATGGATCGATTTCATGGCATTCTCCTGTTCTGATACGAAGTGGATGTCACCGAGAAGCGGCCCGTCAGCGGCACGCCTCGATCACACGCTCAGGTGTCCGGTCGCAGGCCCGGCGTTACATCGTCGGACCACAAAAAAAATTCGCCTCCCGGCTGTAACGCCGGCGCTCGTCGGAGACTCTGGCTGGACTCCCGGAGCGGTCCGGGATACGAGCCGAGCGAGTATGGATTCCGCGAACCCATTGCCCCCGACGTCCGACGACGACCGGGGGCTCGTCGAGCGGCTGCGGGCCCACGACGAGGCGGCGTTCCGGACGCTTCTTGGCCGCTATCATCGAGCGACCGTCCGGCTGGCCGCCGCCTATGTGACGAGCGAGGCCGTGGCGGAGGAGGTCGCGCAGGAGGCCTGGATGGCGGCCCTGCGGGGGATCGCCGGCTTCGAGGGGCGCAGCACGTTCAAGGGCTGGCTCTTCCGGATCGTCGCCAATACCGCGAAGAAGCGCGCGTCGCGCGAGGCCCGGTCGATTCCCCTGTCGGATCTCGCCGGGGACGAGGGAGATGACGGGCCGGCCGTGGATCCGGGCCGCTTCGAGACCTCCGGGCGCTGGGTGGGCCACTGGTCGGCGCCCCCGGAGGCGTGGGACGACGCGGAGGAGCGGCTGCTCGCGGGCGAGGCCCGGGCGATCCTCCGCAGGGCGATCGAGGCGCTGCCGCCCCTCCAGCGGCAGGTGATCACGATCCGCGACGTCGAGGAGTGCACGTCCGAGGAGGCCTGCGAGATCCTCGGCATCACCGAAGCGAACCAGCGGGTGCTGCTGCACCGGGCGCGATCCCGGCTGCGCCAGACGCTCGAGACCCATCTTCGAGGTGACCCGTGAGCCTCGTCCTCCTGCACCACCTGACCTGCCGGGAGCTGGTCGAGCTCGTCACCGCCTACCTCGAGGGGGCCCTCGACGAGGACGCCCGCGTCCGGTTCGAGGAGCACCTCGTGAGCTGCGGCGCCTGCGTCACCTATGTCGATCAGATCCGGCAGGGGATCCGGATCACCGGCGCGCTGGGCGGCGAGGCGATCGACCCCGGAGCGGAGCGCGCCCTGCTCGCCGCATTCCGGGTCATCCGTCGGGCGGAGGAGTGAGGGGATCTCGATGCTGGCATTCAAGTTCCTCCGGCCGGGCGGCATTGGACCCTTCTCCGGCGTCCGCTGGCCGCCGCCGGGCCCGGGCGGTCCGGGCGACTGGCTGATCGCGGCCGCGCACGGCCCCCTGTGCGTTGCCGGCGTGCACGCGTGCGACATCGATCACCTCGCCTGCTGGCTCGCCGCGGAGCTCTGGCTCGTCGAGCTCGCGGGCGAGATCACCCCCTCGAAGACGAAGATCGTCGCGGCGCGGGGCCGCCTCGTGCGGCGCGTCGAGGGGTGGGATCGCGCCGCGGCGGTCGCCTTCGCGGAGGCCTGCGCCGGCAGGGCGCGCGACCTCGCCTGCGAGGCGCTGCGGCGCGCCGGCGAGGGGGCCGTCGCGGACAGGCTGGCCGCGTCCGCCGACACGGGATCGATCGGCGCGATCGCTTCGGCGTGGGCCGGAGCGGCCGCCGCGGGCGGGGGCCCGGCGGATCAGGCGGCGCTCGCGATGGGCTATCTCTGGGACGCGGTGCGGTTCGCGTCACTGGATCCGGCCGCGAGCGCGTTCTGCTCCGCGCACGCGGGGCTGACCCCGGAGGGGTTCGCGCGGGAGCGCGCCTGGCAGTCCCGCCGGCTCGCCGCGGATCTCGATCTTCATTCGCTGATGGAGACCTGATCCGGATCTCGCCTGTCCGGCTCCTCGATCACGACGCCCGGCAGATCGACCACGAACCGCGTCCCGCCCCCGGGGCGCGGCTCCGCGCGGATCGCGCCGCCGTGCGCCGCGACCAGGCCATAACAGACCGCGAGGCCGAGGCCGGTCCCGTTGCGGCGCGTGCTGAAGAAGGGCTCGAACAGGCGATCGCGCGCCTCGCCGGAGAGGCCGCC
This sequence comes from uncultured Polyangiaceae bacterium, assembly GCA_964421485.1. GTDB lineage: Bacteria > Myxococcota_A > Polyangia > Polyangiales > Polyangiaceae > CAYQYG01. The sequence continues at coordinate 10,868 of CAYQYG010000157.1, forward strand.
GCCGCGATCGAGCACCTCGATGCGATAGCCCTCGCCCTGCCGCGCACCGCGCACCTCCACCGGATCGGCGCCGGTCGAGGCCTCCCGCGCGTTGTTGACCAGGTTGACGACGACCTGCCGGAGCCGCAGCGGATCGACGAGGATCATCGCCGCCTCCGCCTCGACGACCACGGCGGGGCTCTCCGCCCCGGCCGCGCGGCGCGACGACGGGCTCTCCGCGCGCTCGACGGCCTCCCGCAGGAGCTCGCTCGCCTCCGCGGGCCGCGGCGCCAGCGCGGGTGTCCGCGCATAGACGAGCAGATCCTCCGCGATGCGCTGGCAGGCGACGGCCTCCTCGTCGAGGATCACGAGCTCCTCCCGGAGCTCCGGGCCGGTGGCCTCCTGGACCATCGTCTTCAGGTATCCGCGGATGACGGCGATGGGGTTGTTGATCTCGTGCGCGACGCCGGCGGCGACCCGGCCGACCGCGGCGAGCCGCTCGCTCGCGACCACCTCGGCCTCGGCGCGGGAGAGCGCGTCCAGCATTCGATTGAACGCCTCGGCGAGCACCGCGAGCTCCGCCGCGGCGATCGGCGGCACGCGCGCCTCGCGATCGCCGGCGGTGACGCGCCGGGCGACGGCGTCGAGCGACGAGAGCGGCGCCGAGAACGATCGCCAGAGCCTGCGCGCGGCGACGGCCGCGAGCGCGGCGGCCACCACGCCCGCCGCGACGGCCTCGGCGAGGGCGATCCGGATCAGCCGCTCGGCCTCGGCCTCGGCTTGCATCGCGCGCTGATCGAAATGGGCCGCGAGCGCGTCCGCGTGCTCGGTCATGGTGTCCACGATCGCATTGGCGCGCTCGTGGGCGCGGATGACCTCACCCCATTCCTGGCGATCGACCGCGGGCAGGATGGATTCCGAGAAGAGCGTGGTGAGGTCGTGGCTCGCCGCATGGATCACGTCGAGCCGCGCGGCCTCTTCCTCCGCGCCGACATCGGCGCGCAGCGCCTCGAGCTCCGCGCGGAGCTTCTTCACCCACTCGTCGTGGTGCCCCACGTGGGATCGGTCGCGCACGATGATGGTGTGGGCCTCGTGGATGTATTGCTCGCGCGCGATGACGCTGAGCAGCGCCGCCCGCCGGGAGGCGACCTCGTACCCGTGCGCGGCGAGGATGGCGCCCCTGGCGGTCACCGCCGTCAGCACGGTGCCCGCGCCGGTCGCCACGACCAGGCCCACGAGCACCGAGACGAGCAGCAAGAGGCGGCTCCGGAGGCGGTAGCTGCGGGGCGCGGTCGGTTCGGTCATCCCGCTCATCCCGGTCATCCCGTCGGGATAGCACGATGCGTGCCTCCCGTACCCGGGCCTATCCGGGCCCGGTGCGGGCCGCGGCGCTGCACCTGGGCCGGGACTTGTGACCGGTGAGGTCACAGATTCCGTGACCGGCGAGGTCACCCGGACGAGGCGCCGGTGATGGATGCCCGTGCACGCCGGGGCGGGCCTGGGATACGTTCCCGGGCAGGAGGACGGCGATGGGCCGCCTGGCAGATCACATGCGCCGGGGCGCATCACGCGCGGCGCTCACGCTCGCGCTCGCCGGCTGCGCCTCGCCCGAGGGGATCGCGCCGGTGCCGGCGCCCGCGGTCGTGCCCGATCCGATCGCCCTGATCGACACGAACCCCGATCCCGACGTCGTCGAGGTCTCGCTCGTGGCCTCGCCCGCCGCCGCCGCGTATCTGCCCGGTCGTCCGGCCGTGGTGTGGCGCTACCTCGACGGCGAGGCGCTCGACGCGGCCGCGCCGTCCGGCGCGCCGCCCTACGGGCTCCCGCTGCTGGAAGCGAAGCAGGGCGACCTCGTGATCGTCCATTTTCGCAACCTGCTCGACGACGGCAGCACGGTCCACTTCCACGGCCTCCGGCTCGACGCCGGGATGGACGGCGCCCACGAGATCGTGCTGCCCAAGGATCGCTTCGATTACACCTTCGTCGCGCGGGACGCCGGCACCTTCTGGTTCCATCCCCATTTCCACGCCGACGTCCAGATCGAGCAGGGCCTCCAGGGCATCCTGCACGTGCGCGAGGCGGCCGCGCCGCGCCCGGACGGCGAGCGGATCCTCGCATTCGACGACGTGAAGCTCGCGGCGGACGGCGAGCTCGCCGGCGAATGGACGGACATGGATATCGCCCACGGGCGCGAGGGCAACGTCCTGCTCGTCAACGGCGCGCCGGCCCACGTCGATCCCTCGCCCGGCGCGCCCGGCGATCCGGTGGATCCCCCGGTCCTCCGGGCGATCGCCGGCGCGCGCGAGCGGTGGCACCTCGTCAACACCGCGAACGGCCGCTTCTTCCTGCTCGCGCTGCCCGGGCGGACGTTCGAGGTGATCGGCTGGGACGGCGGCCTGCTCGGCGCGCCTTATTCGACGGAGACCCTGCTCGTCGCCCCCGGGGAGCGCTACGACGTGCTGGTGCGCGCGCCGGACGCGCCCGGCGATGCGATCGATCTCCAGGCGCTCCCCCACGATCGAGGCGACGGCGCGGGCGGGGCCCCGGTGACGCTGCTCAGGGTCGAGGCCGCGACAGGGGAGCCCGGCGACGCGAGCCCTGACCACGCCGCGCCGATCGATCCATTGCCGGTGGACGCAGCGACCCCCGTCCGCCCCCTGGTGCTGGAGGAGGACCTCGACACCCCGTACGGCCCCCAGTTCTTCATCAATGGCGAATTCTGGCCCTTCAACACGCCGTTCGACGCCACGCAGGGCGCGATCGAGATCTGGGACCTCCGGAACGAGACCGACGGCGATCACCCATTCCACCTGCACGGGATGTTCTTCCAGGTGCTCTCGCGAAGCGGGGCCGACGGCGTCACGGTCCCCGAGGATCGGCTCGGCTGGAAGGACACCGTGCTCGTCGGGCGGCGATCGAACCTGCGCTTCGCGGTGCGCTTCGAGGCGCCCGGCCCGTGGATGTTCCACTGCCAGATCCCCGAGCACGCCGAGCGCGGCATGATGGGCGAGGTCCACGTGGCCGCGCCGTGACGCGCGGCCACGCCGGCGCACCGCGCCTTACTGGATGAACAGGGTGATCGAATCCGTGCCCGTGTTGCCGTCGGAGTCGGTCGCGGTCAGCGTGACCACGTGGGTGCCGGCCGGCAGCGGGGCGTTGAATGTGAGGCCCGTGCCGATGTCGCCGGAGACGTCGCTCGTCCACACGAGCGCCGCGCCCGAGAGGTCGCCGTCCTCCGCGTCGGTCGCCACGCCGATGAACGGGATGTCCATGTTCGCGGGGCGCGTCTCCATGTCGCCGGGGTGATTGATCTGCGCCTGCGGCGCCGAGCCCGGGTTGCCAGTGCCGGTCGTGGTCGTGGACGACGTCGAGCTCCCGCCGCAGTCGACCTTCGTCCCGTCGACGCGCGGCGCGCCGGCGAGGATCCACGCGCGGATGGTCTCTTTCTGCCCCGGGTCCATCACCTGCCCCTTGGGCATCGCCTCGGAGGGCGCTTCGGGCGTGCCGCCGCAGTAGGGGCCGTCGTCGATCTTGTCGAAGAGGTAGCTCGCGTCGACGTCGCAGGGCACGATGTACTTCTTCGCCGAGCCATTGCACTCCTGCCACGCCTCGAGCTGCACGAGGCGCTCGTAGAGCGGGAGGTCCGGGCAGCCGGTCGGCTGGCCGTCGTTCGGTCCACCGTAGAACTGCGACCCGAGCGGCTCGTCCTTCAGCGCGAGCCAGCCGCGGCACGCCGAGCTGCTCGTGGCCGCATAGGCGACCTCGGAGTGGCACGCGTTGTCCGCGGAACCGCACGATGAATTGAAGATCGGGACGATGTCGGTCTCGAAGAGCGGCATCGCTCCGGTGCCCGTCGACGTGCTCGTCGTCCCCGAGCCGCCCGAGCCCGTGCCGGCGGCGCCGGCGCCGCCGCTGCCCGAGCCCGCGTTGTCGTCCCCCGATCCGCACGCCGTCCACGCCGTCGCGCTGGCCACGACGATCGCCGCCCACCACGCAAGAGAAGATCGCTTCATGTGTCCTCCGCCGCCCGCGATCGTACAGAAGGCGTCGCCGCAACGCGAGATCATTCTTGCGACCGGGCTCACCTCGCCGGACTACGGGGAGACGATGTAGTCCGCGATCATCCCGCCTTCCATGTGGTCGGGGACGTGGCAATGGACGAGCCAGCTACCCGGGTTGTCCTCCATGAACTCGAACGTCGTGTAGAGCCCCGGCCCGAGTTGCACGTTATCGGTCAGCACACCGCTCGGATCGGTCCAGCGGTGGCCGTGGATGTGCCACGTGTGGAACTCCTTGCCGATGCTCACGATCCTCCAGCGAGAGAGGTTGCCCACCTTGCCCAGGAAGGGCGGGATCGCGTCCTCGTAGCCCTTTCCGTTGATGGTGTGCATGTACTGGTGGCCGCCGTGATAGGTGCCCGCGTCGGGGAACTCGCCCGTCTCCGGATCCGCGACGCCCGGCAGCGACTCGTAATCACCTGGATCGAAATCGCTGAGCAGGACGACGTGCTCGTCCGCCGGCGCCTCGTCCGGCGGGTGCACGATGAGGGCCCCGAAGAGGCCGCGCGTCACGCCCTCCGCCTCGTCGCCGTGGTCGTGGTACGGGAACGTGCCCGCATACACCGCGTCCCAGGTGTACGTCCTCGTCTCGCCCGGCTCGACCACGGAGGGGTGCGTGCCGTCATTGGCGTCCGTGAACTCGACGATGTGCGTGTGGATCGAGTGCGTGGTCGGCGCGTTGTTCTTCAGGTGGATGACCACCCGATCGCCGGCGGTGACGTCGATCGGGGGCCCCGGGATCTGCGCGTTATAGCCGATGCCTTTGTAGATCGCGCCGGGGCCGACCTCCCAGAGCATCTCCTCGATGGTGAAATCGAACTCGCGCGTGACGCCGGTCGAGGGATAACGCTGGGCGCCGCCGGCCTGCGCCTGGGCCGGCTTGACCTCCTCGCTGGAGCCGCAGCCGAGCGCGAGCGCAGCGAGCGCGAGGAGCGAGGCGGACGTCCGGCTCACGGCGTCCCGCAGACCTCGTTGGAGTCCGGCGAGACCTCGGCGCCTTTCGTGCAGCGCGCCTTGTAGCAATACATGCCGGGCGGGATCGCCGCCGTGTCGTGCTGCGAGGTCGCCTGGCCGGTGAGGGTGTACGCGGTCTCGTACGCGCCGCCGTCATGGTTGCGATCGAGCTCGATCGTGTCGCAGTCGGGCGTGACGTTGTCCCAGGAGACGTGGAGCGCACCCTCCATCGGCACCGCGCTCTTCATCATCGGCGCCTGCGGCGGGCCCGAGGACATCCCGCCCGCCCCCCCGTCGCCGTCGCCCCCGGCGCCACCCCCGCCGCTGCCCGACGTGGTGGTGGTGCTGCTCTGCCCGCCCGAGCCGCCCGAGCCGCCGCCGTCATCGCCGCAGCCGGCCCACGCCAGGGACATCGCCGAGACCAGAACGAGAGAGAAAAAATGTCGATGCATGAGCGTGCCTCGCAATCATGGGGGAAGGCAAAGTCTGCGCGCCACATGATGCGGAGTGGCACGCGCGGACACAGGGTATCATGGACGAGCTCCGGGGCGCAGCTAGTTCTTGGAGCCGTCCGCCGCGCCGGACCCCTGGCCATCGCGGAACGCGTCCGCCGCGAGGCCGCACCGGCGCATCAACCGATAGAAGCTCTCCCGCTCGATCCCGGCGTGCCGCGCGGCCTCGGCCACGTCGCCGCGGAAGCGGCGCAGCACCGCCTCGAGGTAGCGGCGGTTCACCTCCTCCCGGGACACGTCCACGGCCTCGCGGTACGAGAGCGACGCCAGGTCGACGTCGCTCGCGCTGGTCAGCCGGAGGGGCGAGGCGCCGCGCACCTCGGGCGGGAGGGACGCGAGGCTGATCTCGCCGCTGTCCTCGACGATCGCGGCCCGCTCCACCGCGCTCCGGAGCTCGCGGACGTTGCCCGGCCAGCGGTAGCTCTGGAGCGCGCCCATCGCCTCCGGGGTGAAGCGCGCCGCGATCGACCGGGCCTGCGGGGCGCGCTCGGCGAGGAAGCGCTGCGCGAGCAGCGGGATGTCCTCCGGCCGATCGCGCAGTGGCGGCAGATCGATCACGCAGACGTTGAGCCGGAACCAGAGATCCTCGCGGAACGATCCCGCCTTCACCATCCCTCGCAGATCGCGGTGGGTCGCCGCCACGAGCCGCACGTCGATCTTCCGCTCGCGGGTCTCGCCGATGCGGCGGACGGTCCGCTCCTCGAGCACGCGGGTGAGCTTCGCCTGGACCGTCGGCCGGAGCTCGCCGATCTCGTCGAGGAAGAGGGTGCTGCCGCCGGCGTCCTCGAAGAGCCCCGCCCGGTCCGACGCGGCGCCCGTGAAGGATCCCCGGACGTGGCCGAACAGCTCGCTCTCGATCAGAGAGCGCGGGATCGCCGCGCAGTTGACCGCGACCATCCGCGCCGACGCCCGCGGCGATCGCTCGTGGATCGCGCGCGCCACGAGCTCCTTGCCCGTGCCGGTCTCGCCCAGGATGAGGACCGTCGCGTCGGTCGGGGCCACGCGCTCGATCATCCGGTAGAGCGTCTGCATGGCCGGCGCGCGGCCGATCATCGGGCCGAAGCCGTCGCCCTCGGCGGGCGCCGCGCCGGCGCCCAGCACGGCCGCCTGGCCCAGCGCGCGCGTGACGAGCGCCCGCAGCTCGTCCGGATCGAAGGGCTTCGTGATGTAATCGTATGCGCCCTCTCGCATGGCCTGCACGGCCGTCGGGACCGACGCGTAGGCCGTCATCAGGATGAAGGTCACGGCCGGCCAGCGGCTGCGCACCGCGCGGAGCACCTCCAGGCCGTCGCCGTCGCTCATCCGGAGGTCGCAGAGGACCACCGAGA
>CAYQYG010000158.1:0-17676 GCA_964421485.1 uncultured Polyangiaceae bacterium
GCCCCGGCCCAGAGGCCGCCGCGCGGCCCCGCCCCGCGCCCGCTGCGCCGCCGGACCTCGACGGCGACGCGGTGCCCGACGCCGAGGACGCCTGCCCCGCGGTGATCGGCGACGCGAGCCCACAGGCCCGGCGCCGCGGCTGCCCCCCGGATCGCGACGGCGACGGCTTCCAGGACGCCGACGATCGCTGCCCCGACGAGCCGGGCGTCGCGAGCGCGGATCCGGCGCGCGCCGGCTGCCCCGCCGACACCGACGGCGACGGCATCACCGACGCGAAGGACGCCTGCCCGAGCGAGCGCGGCAAGCCCACCGAGGACCCGAAGACGAACGGCTGCCCCGCCTCGGTGCGCCTCGAGGGCACCCAGATCGTCCTCCTCCAGCAGGTCAATTTCGCGACCGGCAAGGCCGACATCAAGGAGGACAGCTTCGCCCTGCTCGGCGAGGTCGCGGCCGTGATGCAGGAGCACCCGGAGATCGCGCGCGTCGCCGTCGACGGCCACACCGATAACGTCGGCCGCGAGCGGGCGAACCTCGGCCTCTCGCAGCGGCGCGCCCTCTCCGTCGTGAAATGGTTGACCGATCACGGCGTCGACGCGCGCCGGCTCGAGGCGCGCGGGTTCGGCCCGCGCCGCCCGATCGCGGACAACGGCACGCCCGAGGGCCGCGCGAAGAACCGGCGCGTCGAGTTCCAGATCCGCCGCCGCACGGCCGAGGGCGCGGCCGGATGGACGGACGGTCCCATTGACTGAGCGCGCCGCCGCGGGCGGGGCCCTCCCCGCGAAGGGCGCGCCGCCGCAGAGGGGCGCGCGGGGCCTCTCGCTCAAGGCGAAGGCCCTCGCGCTGTTCGCCGCGATGACGCTCGCGCCGCTCGCGCTCGCGGTGGCGCTGCTCATCGACGTGAACCGCCGCCCCGTGCGCGCGACCGAGGAGATGCTCCAGTCGGCGGTCCTCGCCGAGATCGCGGGCTCGGTCACGCGGCTCATCCTCGACGTCCAGAGCGACGCGGTCGCCTCGGCCGCGATCTTCGGGCGCGCGGTGGACGGCGCGCTGCGCGACGAGGACGCGGTCGAGTCGGTGCGCGGCCTCATCGCCACGCGCGGCCAGATCGAGGCGGTGCGGCTCGAGGTGCCGGAGGCGGGCCTCGGCACGGTGATCCGCAAGGCCGGCGCCGCCGCCGATCCTCCCGAGGGCACGCCCGAGCTGCGCCGGATCGCCGACGAGCGCGGCGTCGCGTTCGGCGTGACCGGCCCCGGCCGCGGCCTCGTCGTCGCGCGCGTGCGCGCCAGTGCCGGGGACGCCGGCGCCGGCCCGAAGGGCTACGTCGTCGCGGCCATCGATCTCCGCCCGCTCGCCCGGGACCTCGCGCGCATCGCCGCGCGCCGCTTCGAGGGCCGGGACGTCGGCCTGCTGATCGCGACCCGCGATCGCGTCGCCGTCGCCTCCTTCGGCGTGGAGGCCGCGCTCCCCGGCGCCGACGTCTCCCGCCTCTCGATCTGGGCCATCGTCCCCCCCGCCGCGCTCGGCGCCGGCCAGGTGAGCGTCGTCGGCGAGCACGTCGAGGCCGGCCGGCCCATGATCGGCGCGGTCGAGACGGTCCCCGACCTCGGGCTCGCCGTCGCGATCTGGCGCCCCGAGCCCGTCGCGCTCGCCGCGATCCACGGCATGGAGCGCCGCGGCCTGGCGGTCGCCGCCGCGTCGGTCCTCCTGGCGCTCGCGGTCGGCTTCCTCGCCGCCGGCCGCGTGACCCGCCCGATCCTGGAGCTCGTCGCGCAGGCCCGCCTGATCGGCCAGCGCCGCTGGCGCGAGGTGTCGCTCGAGCCCTCGAGCCGCGACGAGATCGGCGAGCTCACCGGGTCGCTCGGCCGGATGGCCGAGGACCTCGAGCAGGGCGAGGCCGAGATCGCCCACGAGGCGAAGCTCCGCGGCGATCTGGGCCGCTTCATGGACAAGGCGCTGGTCGAGGCGATCGTGAGGGGCGAGCACCCCCTCGCGCTGGGCGGCAAGCGGACGGCCGTGTCGGTGCTGTTCGCCGACGTGGTGGGCTTCACGCCGCTCGCCGAGTCGCGCGACGCGGAGCGCGTGGTCGCGCTCCTGAACGAGCTGTTCTCGATGCTGACCGAGATCGTGTTCCGCCACGGCGGCACGGTCGACAAGTTCATCGGCGACTGCATCATGGCGGTCTGGGGCGCGCCCGTGGCGCAGGAGGATCACGCGCGGCGCGCGCTCGCGGCGGCCGAGGACATGATGCGCTTCCTCGAGACGGCGAACGAGGAGTGGCGAGAGAAGTACGACGTGGAGATCCGGCTCGGCGTCGGGGTGAACTCCGGCGAGGCGATCGTGGGCAACGTCGGATCGAACAAGCGGATGGAGTACACGGTGATCGGCGACGTGGTGAACGTGGCGTCGCGGCTGGAGGCGATCGCGGCGCCCAATCAGGTGCTCGTGTCGGAGGCGACGCAGGCGCTCGTGGGGGAGGCGTTCCCGCTGCGGTACCTCGGCGAGCAGAACCTGACGGGGAGGAAGGCGAAGACGCAGGTGTACGCGCTCGAGCAGGATTGACGGGGACGGCGCACTTCAATGGAAGTGCGCGCGATGACGAGGACGGGCCTGCCTCCGTCGCCGATCCCGCCTCCGCCCCCGGCTCCGTCCTCGATCCCGATTCCGATTCCGATTCCGGATCCGCGTCCATTTCCGGATCCGTGCCCGCTTCCGGATCCGCGCCCGTTTCCGGATCCGCGCCCGTCTTCAGTCCAGCGCTGCCCCGCGCCGCAGCCCGTGCCGCTGCAGGAGCCGGTGCAGATACATCCGGTCCAGGTTCGCCTTCCGCGCGGCCTTGCTCACGTTCCCCTCGGCCCAGTCCAGCAGCGCCGCGAGGTAGGCCCGCTCGAACTGCGCGATGATCGCGTCCTTCGCCTCCTTGAAGGGCAGCTCGATGTCGGGCCGCGCCGCCGGGGCGCCTGCGGCCGCCGCGGGGGCGGGCTCATCGGGCGCGCCGAGGGACGCGTCGGAGCCGAGCACCACGCGGCGCTCCACGTGGTTCTTCAGCTCGCGCACGTTGCCGGGCCACTCGTAGCGCATCATCTCGTCGAGCACCTCGGGCGTGAACAGCGGCTCCTTGTCGAGCGCGTTCAGCTCGAGCAGGAACGAGCTCACCAGCGCCTGGATGTCCTCCTTCCGCTCGCGCAGCGGCGGCACCCGGATCGTCACGACGGACAGGCGATAGTAGAGATCCTCGCGGAAGCGGCCGCTGTTCACCTCGCGCTCCAGGCGGCGGTTCGTCGCGGCGATCACCCGGATGTCGACCTTGCGGGTGCGGCTCTCGCCCACCCGCCGGATCTCGCGCGACGCGAGCGCGCGCAGGAGCTTCGGCTGCATCTCCAGCGGCAGCTCGCCGATCTCGTCCAGGAACACCGTGCCGCCGTCGGCCTCCTCGAACGCGCCCGCGCGGTCCCGGGACGCGCCGGTGAACGAGCCGCGCACGTGGCCGAACAGCTCGCTCTCGATCAGGCCCGGCGAGATCGCCCCGCAGTCGACGATCACCAGCGGCTTGTGGGCGCGCGGGCTGCGCTGCACGAGCTCGGTGGCGATCACCTCCTTGCCCGTCCCGTTCTCGCCCTCGATGAGCACGTCGGTGGAGGTCTTCGCCACGCGCCGGAGCACGTCGAAGAGCCGCCGCATCGGCACCGACGCGCCGTACAGCCTCCCGAAGCTGAGCGAGCACGACACCTCGGTCTCGGCGACCGCGTCCGCGTTCCGCAGCCGGACCGTCGAGTCGCCGAGCTCGACGCGGCACTCGGGCACGATGTCGGCGTCGCGCACGCGGACCCCGGCGATCCACGTCCCATTCGTCGATCCCACGTCCGTGAGCCGGAACCCGGCCCTCGAGCGCTCCAGGATGCAGTGGAACCGCGAGACGCTCCGGTCCGAGAGGACCAGGTCATTCGAGTCATGCGAGCCGACGCGCACGAAGTCGCCGTCGACCACCATGACCCTCGAGGTGGGCTTCTTGCCCTCGCGCTCCACGCAGAGCTCGAGCCTCGGCGCCCGCAGGATCTCCTGCCTGTGCTGCGGAAAGGTCGCTTCGGCGCCGCCGGGAGGGGCGCGGTGGTCAGGCTGGTCCGGGCGCGAGGGGGGCTGCATCGGGCGCCATGCTAGCCGAAAATCCCCGGCCGCGAGCCCGCGACGCGCGGTCCCCGCGCGGCTTGACGCGCGCGCGATAGAATGGGTATCGTCTTTGCCATGCTGCCCTCGATCCGCTGCCGGCGCGACCCGCGAGCCCTCGAGCGAAGGGAGGCCGCATGACGGACGAGCCCGCTCCCTCGCATGATGCCGCCGGCGACGCGCCGGAGCCCGCCGGAGCGTCGTGGCGCGAGGCCCATGCGAGCCTGCGCGAATTCGTGGACGCCATCCCCCACGTGGTGTTCCTCATTGATCGCGAGTATCGCATCCGCGAGGTCAGCGCCGGGGCCGTCTTGCCCCGCGAGGCAGCGCTCGGCCTGAACGCCGCCGATTTCCTCGCCCCCGAGGAGCGCGCCGGCGTCCTCGGGGCCTGGGATCGCGCGCTCCTCCACGGCGAGACCTCGGTCTACGAGACGACGGGCCTCGGACCGGACGGGGCCAGGACGCATTTCGTCGCCAGGGTCGGCCCGCTCCGCCGCGGCGAGCAGATCGCCGGGGCCGTGGTCTCGGCGATGGACATCACCGAGCGCAAGCGCCTGGACGAGACGGCGCGCGCCGCGACCGCGCGCGCCGAGGCCGCCGCCGCCGAGCTGGCCGAGAAGAACCGCGAGCTCCTGCGCGAGATCGAGAGCCGCGCCGAGGCCGAGCGGGCGCTCGTCGCCCAGAGGGAGGCGCTGCGCGCGCTCTCGACGCCGATCCTGAAGCTATGGGACGGCGTGCTCGCGCTGCCGGTGATCGGGTTCGTGGACAGCGCCCGCGCCGCGCAGATGATGGAGCGCCTGCTCGAGGAGATCGTCGCGACCGGCGCCTGCTTCGCGATCCTCGACATCACCGGCGTGGAGGTCGTCGACACGGCGACCGCGAGCTATCTGCTGAGCCTCGTGCGCGCCGCCGGCCTGCTCGGCAGCCGGTGCCTCGTCTCCGGCATCTCGCCGACCGTCGCCCAGACGATGGTCCACCTCGAGGTCGGCCTGCAGGAGCTCAAGACCTTCGGCACCCTGCAGGCCGCGCTGCGCTTCGCCATCGCCGCCTCCGCCCCCACCGCCCGGACCTGATTCGCCCCCGGCGGCGTCCCCGAGCACCATTGCCTCGGTCAACGGCATCGAACACGAATACGAATACGAATACGTATCTGGTCATGGTGGAGGCGGTCAAGCGGCGATTCTACCGCCGCTTCCCGGCGTGACCGCCTCCCGCGCTCCCGTTACTTCGAGAAGACCTGCGCGACCGCGATGCCCGTGCCCTTCGTGGCCTTCATCAGGATCTTGCCGGTGCCGGCCACGGGCGTCGGGTTGCGGAAGCAGCCGGCCTGCTTGCCGCCGATCACGGCCTGCGGGCCCGTGGTGCTGTCCTGCGCGAGCACGATCGGGGGGACGCCGGGCGCGGTGACCAGCGTGAGCTGGATGTCGAGCTCCTGCACGCCGATGCCGATGCCGATGATCGTGTAGCACTTGCCCGCCGCGATGTTCATCTGCTGCTCCAGGACCTGACCCTCCTGGAACTGGCCCGCGAACGGGCCGACGTCGCCGGCCATGCCCGGCGCCTCCTGCGCGGCGAGGCCCTGCATCACCGGCGTCGCCGCCATCGCCGCCATCGGCGCGATCGGCGTCGCCGCCGTGCTCGGCGGCGCGGGCGTGGGCGTGGTCGCCGTCGTGGTCGGCACCGGCGACGCCGTCGTGACGGGCGGCGGACAGAACTGCCCCGGGGGCGCCTGGCCGGTCGCGCAGAGGTCGCCCGGCGGGACCTCGGGCTCCGGGTTCGACGAGCAGGCGGCCGCGAGGGCCACGGCGGCGGCGACGGGGACGAGGGGGAGACGCTTCATACGAGGAAAGCTCCTTCGGCGAGACGAGCCCGCCCGGTGATGATCACGGAAAGGACGAACCCCTCTTACACCGGTTCCGGCGTCGCTTCGACGACCCTCTGGGCGTTCGCGCGCTATACCTCACCGGGAGGCGCCGCGCCGCCGGGGGAGCGCGTCGGGTGAGCCGCACTGGGGTCGGGGCTCGGCCCGCTCACGGCCGCCGGCCACACCATGAGCCAGGACACCGAGCCCACGATCGCCGGCGGCGATCCCCACTGGTACAGGGACGCCATCATCTACGAGCTGCACGTCCGCGCGTTCAGCGACTCGAACGCGGACGGCATCGGAGACCTGAGCGGCCTCATCGACAAGCTCGACTACCTGGAGGATCTCGGGGTCACGGCGATCTGGCTCCTGCCGTTCTACCCGTCGCCGCACAAGGACGGCGGCTACGACATCGCCGACTACACCGGCGTGAACCCCGCGTACGGCACCCGGCGCGACCTCGCCCGGCTGCTGCGCGAGGCGCACCGGCGCGGGCTGCGCGTCATCACCGAGCTCGTCCTGAACCACACCTCGAGCGAGCACGAGTGGTTCCAGCGCGCCCGCCGCGCCCCGCCGGGCAGCCGCCACCGCGATTACTACGTCTGGAGCGACTCGCCGGACAGGTACCAGGACGCGCGGATCATCTTCAAGGACTTCGAGACCTCCAACTGGACCTGGGATCCGGTCGCGAAGGCGTACTACTGGCACCGCTTCTACTCGCACCAGCCGGACCTCAACTTCGAGAGCCCGGACGTGCGCGCCGCCGTCTTCAAGGTGGTCGATTTCTGGCTCGAGATGGGCGTGGACGGGCTCCGCCTGGACGCGGTGCCGTACCTCTACGAGCGGGAGGGGACCAATTGCGAGAACCTGCCGGAGACGCACGATCTGCTCCGGAGGCTGCGCGCGCACGTCGACCGGCGCTTCGCGGGGCGGATGCTGCTCGCCGAGGCCAACCAGTGGCCCTCCGACGCGGCGGAGTACTTCGGGCGCGGCGACGAGTGCCACATGGCGTTCCATTTCCCGCTCATGCCGAGGATGTTCATGGCCGTGGAGCTCGAGGACAGCTTCCCGATCATCAACATCCTGAAGCAGACGCCGGCGCTCGCCGCGGGCTGCCAGTGGGCGACGTTCCTCAGGAACCACGACGAGCTGACGCTCGAGATGGTGACCGACGAGGACCGCGACTACATGTACCGGGTCTACGCCGAGGAGCACCACGCGCGCATCAACCTCGGGATCCGGCGCCGGCTGGCGCCGCTCATGCGGGTGCGGCGGCGGATCGAGCTCATGAAGGGGCTCCTGTTCTCGCTGCCGGGCACGCCGGTCCTCTATTACGGCGACGAGATCGGGATGGGCGACAACATCTACCTCGGCGACCGCGACGGGGTGCGGACGCCCATGCAATGGAGCGGGGACCGGAACGCCGGGTTCTCGCGCTGCAACCCGCAGCGGCTCTACCTGCCGGTCATCGTCGACCCCGAGTACCATTACGAGGCGGTCAACGTGGAGGCGCAGCAGCAGAACCCTTCGTCCCTCCTGTGGTGGACGAAGCGGCTCATCACGCTGCGGAGGCAGCACCGGGTGCTCGGGCGCGGGTCGATCGACATCCTCCACCCGGAGAACGTGAAGGTGCTGGCGTTCGTGCGCGAGCACGGGGACGAGCGGGTGCTCGTGGTCGCGAACCTGTCGCGGTACGCGCAGTTCGTCGAGCTCGACCTCGGCCGGTTCGCGGGGACCGTGCCGGTCGAGCTGCTCGGGCGCACGCGGTTCCCGCCCATCGGGGAGGCGCCCTATTTCCTGTCGCTCGGGCCGCACGATTTCTTCTGGTTCGCGCTCGAGCCGCCGGCGCCGGCAGAGGTCGCCGCGGGGCCGGTGATCCGGCGGATCGAGGCGCGGGGCGAATGGACCTCCTTGCTCGAGGGCGACGGGGCCCGGGCGCTCGCGCCGATCCTGCTCGAGCACGTGACGACGCGCCGGTGGTTCCGGGGCAAGGCGCGGCAGCTCAAGGGGGCGACCATCGCGGACGTGATCCCCTTCCCGCCCGCGATCTCCAGCGCTGCGCACCGGATATTGCTCCTGCGCGTCGAGTACCTGCACGGCGCGCCGGAGACGTACCTCGTGCCGGCGGCGCTCGCGACGGACGACAGGGCGCGCGAGATCGCGGCGCGCTCCCCGCGCGCGGTCATCGCCGAGGTCGCGCTCGCCGGGAATGGACCGGACGTCCAGCCGCCCGCGGCCATCCTGCACGACGCGCTCGTCGATCCGGCCTTCACGGGGCCGCTGCTCGAGGCGATCCAGGACAGGAGCGCCGCGACCGGCGCCGCGGGCGCGCTCCACGCGATGCCTCTCCGCGGCCTCCACGCGGCGATGGAGGGCGAGGCGCTGCCGGCGCCCCGCATCGTGGAGGGCACGCACACGAACAGCTTGATCATCTATGGTGATCGGCTCCTGCTCAAGCTCTTCCGGCTCGTCGAGGAGGGCGAGAGCCCGGAGCTGGAGATCGGCCGGTTCCTTGGCGAGCAGGGCTTCGGCGGCGCGGCGCGCCTGCACGGATCCATCGAGTACCGGCGCCGCGGGCGGCCGGCCTGCACGATCGGGGCCCTCCTCGAATACATCCCCCACCAGGGCGACGGGTGGACGGACGCGCTCGAGGGGCTCGACCTCTTCTATGAACGCGTGCTCTCGGACGAGGACGCCCGCGCCGTCACGGCGCCCTTGCCGCCGCGATCGCTGCTCGCCGCCGCGCGCTCCGAGCCGCACCCGCTCGCCGCGCGGCTCGCGGGCGCCCACCTCGTCCGCGCGCGGCTGCTCGGCGAGCGCACCGCGGCGCTCCACCGCGCGCTCGGGCAGGGCGGCCAGGATCCGGCATTCCGGCGGGAGCCGTTCTCCATGCTGCACCAGCACTCGCTCTTCCAGTCGGCGCACGGCATGCTCGCGCGGACCTTCGAGCTGCTCCGCCGCAGGCTGCCCGCGCTCTCCACCACGGGGCTCACCCGCGCGATCGCCGAGGCCGCGCTCCCCCGGGAGGCCGAGATCGACGCGCGGCTCCGCGAGATCCTCGCCAGGAAGCTCGAGGTCGCCCGGATCCGCACCCACGGCGACCTGCACCTCGCCCAGGTGCTCTGGACCGGCGAGGATTTCGTCATCATCGATTTCGAGGGCGAGCCGGCGCGGCCGCTGAGCGAGCGCCGCTACAAGCGCAGCGCGCTGCGGGACGTCGCGGGCATGCTGCGGTCGTTCGATTACGCCGGCGCCGCCGCGCTCCGCGGCGGCCGGGTCCGGCCGGAGGACACGCCGGCGCTCGTGGGCTGGACCGACGCCTGGGTCGCGTGGGCGTCCGCGAGCTACCTCGCCGGCTACCTGGGCGCGATCGAGCGCGACGAAGGCGACGCGCAGGGCCCCCCGCTCATCCCGCGGGACGAGCGCGACGTCGCGCTGCTCCTCGACTTCCACCTGCTCGAGAAGTGCATCTACGAGATCGGGTACGAGCTCAACAACCGCCCCGACTGGGTCGACATCCCGCTGCGCGGCCTCGCGCGCATCCTCGCGGCGCCCTGATGGTGACCTATCCATCCGGCGGCGAGCAATCCGTCGAGGTGCGGGGCAATTTCCGACCCTATGGCTGGGCCAGCGGCGTCCCATGGTCCAGGGCGCGTCGGGCTGGACAGCCACGATCGAGGTGCCCTGGAACCTCGAGGCGATCGCGCTCTGTGGAGCGCGGCGTCGTCAGATCAGCGCCGCCGCCGGGATTGACGCGCCGGTGCTGGAGGAGTAGAGGGGCGGGTTTCCTGGCGCCCCCGGCGCTGCCCGCGGCCGCCCTGGTGCGCCGCGTTCGATGCCGCCGCGCCGCGCCGCGCCGCGCCGCACCGGAGCACCCGCCGGCAGCACCCGGGCGCCACGACCGGGCTGACACGCCGTTGACATTCCGCTAGCCTCCCGCACCATGACCCCCCGTATCGCCGCATTGCTCCCGCTCCCGCTCACGCTCTCGGTCGCCGCGTGTGGTCCCACGCCGCCGGCGGTCGGCGCAAGGAACCAACCGACTGTCGCCGAAGCGACCGGCCACAAGACCACGACGGCGGTCAGCGGACCGGCGGAGCCCATGATCGTGGACTGGGATCCGCAGGCGCGCGCGGACCTCGAAGCGGCGATGAAATCGGGCGTCGCCGTGGTCGCGTTCAACGAAAATGGCCTCGAGCTCCTGAAGGACTGCAAGGTCGACGGCCAGTATGGCTTCGTGGGCGTGACCACGAAGTACCAGATGGTGCAGCTCGAGAACTCGGCGGAGGTGCAGGCCAACCTCCCCCTCGCCGGCGCGACCATCATCGCCAAGCTCGGCGCGGAGTTCGGGCAGAGCAAGACGCTGGACGTGGCCATGGCGCTCGTCGGCAAGAAGCGAACGACCTGGCGGCACGCCACCCGGGAAGACCTCCAGGGGAGCTGCGACGGCGCGACGCACATCGTCCGGGGCGCGACGGTCGGCGCGTTCGTGCTCGAGACGGGGACGAAGGGGGAGCAGCGCGCGAGCGCCGAGCTCTTCGGCGCCGGGGCCGGCCAGCGGTCGACGTCCAGCAAGAGCGTGCATAATGCGGACGGCAGCCTGGACGCGTGCAAGCTCGCGACCTCGGAGAGCAGCGACCCGCCGTCGCAATGCGCCGCGCTGATCCGCCTGGAGCTCGACCCGATTCGCAAGGACGGCGGCCCCAGGCCGGCCAAGGCGGGCTCCGCGGGCTCCGAGGAGCGCGCGGTCGCTGCGGGCAGCGCGCCGCAATGTCCCGCCGGGATGGTGCTGGCCGAGGGCAAGTGCACCACGCCCGAGAGCGCAAAGACCCACCTCTGCGCCCCGGACGACCTCGTCGATTGCGACAAGCAATGTGCGGCCGGTCACGCGGACAGCTGCAACAACCTGGCGGTCATGCAGTTCCAGGGCAAGGGCACGCCGGCCGATCCCGCCAAGGCGGACGCGACCTTCAAGAAGGCGTGCGACGCCGGGAGCACCCAGGCCTGCGTGAACCTGGCGATCCGGCTCTACCAGTCGAACCCCGCGGAGTCCGCGCGCCTGGGCGAGAGGGCCTGCGCCGAGGGCCAGCCCCTCGGCTGCGAGATCGCGGGCGAGCACCACCACCTCGGCCATGGCGTGCCGGTCGACACGAGGAAGGCCCTCCGTTATTACAAGGCCGCGTGCGACGGCGGCGACCAGAGCGGCTGCACGAACACCGGGCTGCTCTATGCCGGCGCCGCCGCGGACATCCCCAAGAACGAGGCGCTCGGCATCCGGTACACCTCCCGCGCCTGCGACGGCGGAGTGTCGACGGCCTGCGGCAATCTCGGGCTCAAGTACGAGTTCGGCGTGGTGGTGCAGAAGGATCCGAAGAGGGCGGTGGAGCTGTTCGCCCGCGCGTGTCGCATGAGCGGCGGCGCCGATTGCCTGCGCATCGCCGTCGCGTACCAGGCCGGCTTCGGCGTGAAGGCCGACGACAGGAGGGCGAAGGAGCTGTTCGACGTCGCGTGCAGCCAGCCCGAGTACGGCTTCGGCGCCATGGGCTGCGCGGTGCTGAACATGACCTACGGAGAGGCTCGCCCCCTCCCGCGCGCGTCCCTGGAGCAGATCCAGCCGATCATGCAGCCGCAATGCGAGCAGGACGTGCCCCGGGCCTGCACGTTCCTCGGCGTCGCTCACCTGGCGCTGGGCAAGAAATCGAGCGGCGAGATGTACCTGGGCCAGGGCTGCAAGGCGAACGATTACTGGGCCTGCGACCTCAAGAGGCGGCTCAAGATCAAGTAGGCGCCGAGGACGGCCGCGGCTCCTCCCCCTCTCCTCGCCGGCGCATCGCGTCCCGCAGGACACCGCTCATCTCCCGCACCGCCGGTCGCGCGAAGATCAGGGCCCCCGCCCCGTAGGCGATCGCCCCGATCGCCACCAGGACCGCGAGCGACAGCCCCGCGGGCCACGGGGGCAGCGCCGCCCGCGCCCCGAGCACGGCGGCGCTCATCAGCGCGCACGCGAGGGACGGCCCCGCGAGGCCGCGGAGCAGCGTGAACGCGGGCACGTCGCGCGCCCGGTGCAGGGAGGCGAGGCCGCCGAACGCGTGCGCGGCATACGCGACGCCCACGCCCGCCGCGGCCCAGCGCACGTCGAGCCGCGAGGCCGCGGCGATGAACAGCACGATCAGCGCGAGCTTCGCCGCCTCCACCAGCGCCAGGGCGCGGACGTTGTCGCGCGCGATCAGGAAGGCGTACGTGGTCCCGCCGATCGAGCGAGCGATCGACAGCGACGCGAGGATGGTGAGCAGCGGGCCGATGAGCGCATACTCGGGCTTGAAGAAGGCCGCGGAGAGCTCCGGGGCCACGAGCGCGAGCCCGAGCGACAGCGGGCTGATCACGAAGAACAGGGCCGTGGTCGCGCCGAGGAACGCGCGGCGGCGCGCCTCGGCCTCCTTCATCCTGGAGACCGCGGGGAGCAGGACCTCGCCGACCTGCTCGCCGATGTGGGAGGCGGGGATGTCCGCCAGGTTGTAGGCGAGGCTGTACATGCCGGCCACGCCGGGCCCGAAGGACGCGGAGACGAGGATGTTATCGACCTTGCCCGCGGCCTGGCCGAAGAGGCCCGCGAGCCACATGGGCACCGCGTAGCGATAGAGCGTGCGCGTCGTTTCCATGTCGAGCGGGCCGATCTCGAGCCATTCGCGGCGATCGGCCATGCCGATGAACATGGCCGTGCGGACGCCGGCGCGGCAGACATTGCCGAGCACGTACGCGAGCGCGCCCCAGCCCAGCACGGCCGCGCCGACCGTGACGACGCTGAACGTGAGCTCGCCCGCGGTGCGGACCGCGCTCAGGCTGCGGAAGCGGAGGTCGCGGACGAGCACGCGCTCGGGCATGTAGCCGATGCGCTCGATGTACGCGGCGGCGGCGAGGCCGGGGAGGTACGCGCCCAGGTTCGGGGTGCCGCTGAGCGCCGCGAGCGGGCCGATGAGCGCCACCACGCCGCCCAGGGTGATCGCCCCGAGCAGGAGGTGGAAGAAGGTCATGTGGAAGGCGAACCGCCGGGGGGCGTCCGGGTGCGCGACGATGTACTGGCCGCCGCCGGTGGAGGAGATCCGGTGGGCGAGGAACGCATAGCTCGCGGCGACGGCCACGGCCTCGCCGTAGTCCTCGCGCGAGACGAAGCGGGTGAGGATCAGCGTGGAGACGAGCCCGATGCCGCGCGTCCCCAGGCTGGCGGCGATGGTCCACAGGGCGCCCCGGACCGTGTGCAGGGTCAGCGACACCGGGCGAGCCTACCCCGACATCGTCCGATGGCAGAGCCACGACTCATGAGGCCCCTCACCGAGGGATCGCTGAAAGAGCGGGGCGAGCCGATGGGTCATCGAGGCCGAGCGACCTGCGCTCGGCCTCGAAACCCCGGTGCCGGATGCCCCGGCGGTGCGGTAGGCTCCGCCCCACCGTCGTGTCCCCCGGTCCCGAAGAGCGCCCCGAAGCCAGGAGCCCCGCGCGGCTCGCGATCATCGGCTGGGGCGTGCTCGGCGTCGTGGCGATGCTCGTCGAGGGGATCTACCGGCTCGGCGCGATCGCCGTCCGCACGCTGCGGGACGAGGAGCTCTCCGCCGCCGAGCTCGCGGCCCTCGCCGGCTGGCTCGTGATCATCGTGTACGTCGAGGGCTACCGCGGCTTCCAGCTCCGCTTCTCGCCGCGCGTGGTCGCCCGCGCGCTGCACCTCGCGGCCCACCCGCGGCCGCTCTTCGTCGCCCTCGCGCCCCTCTACTGCATGGCCCTGTTCCACACGTCCCGCCGCCGCCTCGTCGCGAGCTGGCTGCTCATCGCCGGCATCGTGGCCATGGTCCTGCTCGTCCGCGCGCTGCCGGCCGTGCCGCGCGCGATCGTGGACGCCGGCGTCGCCTGCGCGCTCGCGTGGGGCACGGCCGTGATGCTCTGGCTCTTCCTCCGCGGCCTCGCGGGCGCGCCGATGCCCGTGCCCCCCGACGTGCCAGGCGACGAGGAGGCGCCGGCCGCCGCGGCGCGGCGCGCATGAAGCTCCGCGCGGCGAACCTCGAGCGCCTCGCCCGCGGCGCCCACGACGTGCTCGTGATCGGCGGCGGCATCAACGGCGCCGTCGCGGCCGCGGCCCTCTCCGCGAAGGGCGCGAAGGTGGCCCTGATCGACCGCGGCGACTTCGCCGGCTTCACGAGCCAGCAGTCGTCGAACCTCGCCTGGGGCGGCATCAAGTACCTGGAGACCCTCGAGCTCGCGCTCGTCCGCAAGCTCTGCAAGTCGAGGAACCGCCTCATCGAGAGCTACCCCTCGACGGTCCAGGAGATCCGCTTCTACGTCGCGCACGAGCGCGGCTTCCGCCACGGCCTCTGGAAGCTCGTGCTCGGCGCCTGGCTCTACTGGCTGATCGGCAGCCTCTTCACGCGCGCCCCGCGCCTCCTCACGAGGGAGGACATCGCGAGGGAGGAGCCGATCGTGCGGCTCGACGGCTGCGACGGCGGCTTCGAGTACTCGGACGCCTACCTGCACGACACCGACGCGCGCTTCGTGTGGGGCTTCGTCCGCGCGGCGCTCGACCACGGCTGCGCGGCCGCGAACTACGTCGAGTCCCTCGGCGCCCGCCGCGAGGGCGGGGCCTGGATCGTACGCGCCCGCGACGCGCTCACCGGCCGCGAGCTCGAGGTCCGCGCGCGCGTGCTCCTCAACGCGTGCGGCCCCTTCGTCGACGAGCACAACGCCCTGACCGGCCAGCGGACCGAGCACCGCCACGTCTTCTCGAAGGGCATCCACCTCATCGTCGATCGCCTCACCCCGAGCCGCCGCGTCCTCACGTTCTTCGCCGACGACGGGCGCCTGTTCTTCGTGATCCCGATGGGTCCGCGCACGTGCATCGGCACGACCGACACGCGCGCCGACGATCCCCG
This sequence comes from uncultured Polyangiaceae bacterium, assembly GCA_964421485.1. Taxonomy (GTDB): domain Bacteria; phylum Myxococcota_A; class Polyangia; order Polyangiales; family Polyangiaceae; genus CAYQYG01. The sequence continues at coordinate 14,941 of CAYQYG010000158.1, forward strand.
CGCCGAGGTGACCCCCGAGGATCGGGCCTTCGTGCTCTCGAACATCAACAAGCGCCTGAGCCTGCCGCACCCCCTGACCGAGGCCGACGTGATCGCCGAGCGCTGCGGCGTCCGCCCGCTGGCGATCCGCGGCGCCGGCGGCGCGGCCGACTGGCTGCAGCTCTCCCGCAAGCACGTGATCGAGGTGAACGAGCCCGACGCCCACATCAGCGTGTTCGGCGGCAAGCTGACCGACTGCCTCAACGTCGGGGACGAGATCTGCGCGCTCGCCGGCCGCCTGGGCGTGGCGCTCCCCTGCCCCGAGGAGCGCTGGTACGGGGAGCCCGGCGAGGAGGTCCGGCGGGAGTTCTTCCACCAGGCCCGGCTGATGGGCCTCGACGGAATGACGTCGCCGCGCTCGTCCGAGCGGCTGAGCACGCGCCTGTGGCGCCGCTACGGCGCCCAGGCGATCGGGCTGCTCGAGGACATCCGCAGCGATCCGAGCATGGCCGACGTGCTGATCGAGCACGCCGAGTACATCCGCTGCGAGATCGTGCACGCCGCCCGGCGGGAGATGATCACGAAGCTGGAGGATTTCATTCGCAGGCGCTCGAAGATCGCGCTGGTCATCCGGCGGGAGGACATCGCCCGCGCCCCCGGCCTGCGCGAGGCCTGCCGGATCCTGTTCGGCGAGGAGGCCGACGCGAAGCTCGAGGAGTACCTCCGCGAGCACGGGCCGCAGCGTGAAGGAGGGGACGGTCACTCTACCGAGCCGCCGGCATCCGCGGCGGCGCGGTGGCCCAGAGCAGATCGACCTCCTCCGGCGTGAGGCCATAGGCCCGATTGACGAGCTCGGCGAGGCGCCGCTCCATCTCGAGCGCCCGGACGCGATCCTGCTCGGGGGCCGCGAGCCTCCGGACGAGCTCCGCGGCGATCCGGCGGGCCTCCTCGTCCGGCGGCGCGATGGGGAGCCGCGCCATCCTCGCGCCCGCAGGGTTCAGCGCCTCGTCCTTCATGTGCCCGAGCCAGCGCCAGTTGTGCCACCACATGAGCGGCGAGCTCAGCACGGCGAGCAGCCACGGATCCGACGAGGGGATGAAGAATGCCTTGTCGTTCAGGAGGAGCCCGGACTCGTCCAGCGCGAAGCGGGGGTGGAACTGGATCACCTGATAGACGATCTTCGGCCTGTCGAAGAGGTCCCAGTAAGCCACGGGATCCTGGAGCTCGTACCATTGATAGGGTCCCGATCGCCTCCCGGGCCATCCCCGCCCGCTCGCGCCGGGCGGCCTCGGCGCGAGGCGCGCCCTGAACCGCTCGAGGTGGCGCCGCACGGCCGGATATGAATCGATGTCGACGCCGCGGCGGGCGCAGATGAGCCAGGTCCCGCTCCGCTCGACTCGCCACCGCCCGATGTCCTGGCCGCGGAGGCACGGCCGGAGGATGCGCTCGGAGCCCGGATCCTCGCGAAGGAGCGCGGTCCGCTGCTGCTCGTCCACGAAGAAGGCTTCATTCAATCCGGTCTTGATCCCGTAGCAGGGCTTGACCCCGGCGAGCTCGCAGAGCGGCACGCCCGCGGCCTGGATCTTCCTGTAGAGCGCCTCCACGGCACTGGGCAGGAGGCTCCACGGCTCCCAGCCGAGGCGCGCCTGCGGCACGGGGTGGGCGTGGCTCGCCACGTATCCGGCGAAATCGATCCGCAGGGCCTCCGAGCGCGGGAGCGCGGTCACCGAGAGGTCGTGCGCGGGGTCCACCCGCTCCCCCCCGGCGAGCTTGCGGAGCGAGATGAGGCAGAGCGACGTGTCGGCGCCCTCGAAGACGCGGGCGTGGCCGAGGTCGATGAGCGCCTCGATCTCCGTGCGCCGCGCGAGCAGGGTCCGCAGCGGGGCCGCGTACCCGGCGCGCAGCCACTTGTTGGAGACGAGGAAGCCGAGGCGCCCGCCGGGCTTCATGACCGAGAGGGCGCGCTCGAAGAAGTACACGTACATGTCGGCCATGCCGTGATACGCCTCAAAGCTCTTCCGGAGATGCGCCTTGAGCCGTGTGAAGAGCTCATGGCGAACATAGGGCGGGTTGCCGATCACGACGTCGAAGCCCTCGCCCCAGCGCGCCCAGTCGAACGCCGCCGGAGAGAGCGCCGGGGCGCTCACGATGCTGTCGCCCCACCGGAGGTGATCGTGGAGGCGCCCGGATCCCGGTCCGGCCCGCTCGGCCCTGACCGACAGCGCGCGCCTCGCGGCCTCCACCGCGCCGGAGCTGATGTCGACGCCGAAGAGGTTGTTGCCCAGGATGGCCCCGGGCACGTCGAAGGCCGCGCCCCGCTCGCGGCGCAATCCGGAGAGCTCCCGGGCCACGCGCTCGTATTCGCGCGCGAGGGCGTCGTACGCTGCCACGAGCAGCGCCCCCGCGCCGCAGGCGGGGTCGAGCACGCGGACGCGGAGGAGCCCGTCGCGATACGCCTCCCACGCGGCGATCGACGCGGCGACGCGCTCCATCTCGTCCCGCCCCTCCTCGAGCCTGGCCCGATCGAGGATCGCCCCGCGGCGCTCCGCCAGGGCGCGGCCCAGCGCGAGATCCACGAGGTAGCGGGTGACGTGGGCCGGCGTGTAATAGACGCCCTCATCGTGGCGCTTCGAGGGCTCCGGCGACGACACGGCTGAAAGTAATAGCATCCGTTGCCGCTCCCGTTTCCGTTTCCGTTTCCGTGCCCGTTCCCGCTCCCGTTTCCGTGCCCGTTCCCGCTCCCGTTTCCGTGCCCGT
>CAYQYG010000159.1:0-17512 GCA_964421485.1 uncultured Polyangiaceae bacterium
TATTATCGCTCCTCTCTCTGCGGCACCGAGGAGGGCCGGGAGGCATGCGCCGCGTTCGAGCGCCGCCACACCCTCCGCCTCCTGGAGGAGCGCGATCTGCCGTCGTCGGCGAGCGTCCCCTGGCTCCCGATGCCCCCCGGCCCGATCCGCGCCGCCCTCTACGAGATCGAATGACCCGGCCGCGGCCGAGCCTCTGCGCGGGGCCGGGGGCGTAGGAGGCGTCGCGAGCAGCGGGCGGCGCGCGGGCTATTTCGTCGAACCTGGTGAACGGAATTCCCTTGACTTCCAGTGGGCCGTTTGGTCTTCCTGAAAGCTGGGCGAGGAGGTCGGATCATGAGCATTTTCACGATCACGGTCAATGGCCACCAGCACTCCCTCGACGTCGATGGAGACATGCCGCTGCTCTGGGTGCTGCGGGACGTCCTGGGCCTCACCGGGACGAAGTACGGTTGCGGTATGTCGCTCTGCGGCGCGTGCACGGTCCACGTCGACGGGGCCGCTGTCCGATCGTGCACCACGCCCATCTCGGAGATGGCCGGCAAGGACATCACGACCATCGAGGGGCTGTCCGCGAACGGAGACCACCCGGTGCAGGTCGCCTGGGCGGAGCACCGTGTGTCACAATGTGGGTATTGCCAGCCGGGCATGATCATGAGCGCTGCCGCGCTGCTCGCGAAGAAGCCCAGTCCGACGGACAACGACATCGACAAGGCGCTGTCCCACAACCTGTGCCGGTGCGGCACATATGACCGCATCAAACAGGCAATTCGCGGCGCGGGTGGAGGTGGAACATGAGCCGGCGAGCGAGCAGGCGATTGTTTCTCCAGGCGACCTTCCAGATCGGCTCGGGGTTGCTGATCGGGTGCGTGACCCGGACCGGATCGGAGCCGCTCGGTGAGGCCGGGCAGGCCTCGACGCCGGCCCTCGCGCCGAATGCCTGGGTGCGCGTCGGGATCGACGGCGCAGTGACGGTCGTCATCGACAAGGCAGAGCTCGGTCAGGGGGTCGAGACCTCGCTGGCGATGCTGGTGGCCGAGGAGCTCGACGCGGACTGGACCACGGTCCGGACCGAGTTCGCGCCGGCATCGCCCGTCTATGCGAACGCGCTCTACGGCATCCAGGTGACGGCGGGGAGCACGAGCGTGCGGGCAGGGTTCATGCTGCTGCGCGCCGCCGGGGCGGCGGCGCGGCAGATGCTGATCGCGGCCGCCGCGGACCAGTGGGGGGTCGATCCGTCGACGTGCCGCACCGAGTCCGGCGAGGTCATCCACGATCCGAGCGGCCAGCGGCTCGGGTATGGAGCGCTGGCCGAGGCCGCCGCGGCGCTGCCGGTGCCTCAGGATCCGCCGCTCAAGGATCCGAGCCAGTTCGCCCTGATAGGGACGAGCCCCCCTCGCCTCGACGACGCGGCCAAGCTGACCGGGCGCGCGGTGTTCGGCATCGACGTCAAGCTGCCCGGAATGCTCACCGCCGTCATCGTCCGCCCCCCGGTCTTCGGCGCGTCGCTCGTCTCGTTCGATGCCTCCGCGGCGATGGCCGTGGCCGGCGTCCACGGCGTCCACGTGGTCGACGCCGGAGTCGCGGTCGTCGCCGACCATTACTGGGCAGCTCGCAAGGGCGCCGCGGCGCTGTCGGCGCAGTGGAGCTGGAGCCCGTGCGACGCGGTGGACGAGGAGGAGATCCTCGCCGAGGCCGCCGCGCTCGCGGCAGGTCCCGGGGCAGTGGCCGCGAGCGTCGGGGACGCCGAGGCGGCGCTCGGGTCGGCCGCGCACACGATCGAGGCCATCTACACGGCTCCTTATCAGGCGCAGGCGACGATGGAGCCGATGAACTCCACGGCGGACGTCCGGCCGGACGGCTGCGACGTCTGGACGCCGACGCAATACCAGGAGGGCGCGCTGGCCGTCACCGAGCAGATCACGGGCTTGCCGGCGTCCTCGATAAATATCCACACGACCTACGCCGGCGGCGGGTTCGGCCGCCGGTCAGAGTTCGATTTCGTCGCGGAGGCGGTCGCCGTCTCCAAGGCGGCGGGGGCCCCCGTGAAGGTCATCTGGTCGCGCCAGGACGACATCCGCCACACCTTCTTCCGGCCCCTGAGCTACCACGCGCTCCGCGCCGGCCTCGGCGGCGACGGGAAGCCGATCGCCTGGACGCACCGCATCGTCTGTCAATCCATCATGTCGCGGGCGCTCCCGCAGTGGGTCGTGGGCGGCATCGACCCTGCGTCCGTGGAGGGCGCGGTCGACCAGCTCTACGACATCCCGAACTTGCACGTCGACTCCCACATCCTCGAGGCGCCCGTGCCCGTCGGGTGGTGGAGGTGCGTCGGGTACTCGTTCAATTCGTTCGTGCTCGAGAGCTTCATCGACGAGCTCGCGGCGCTCGCGGGCGAGGATCCGTTCCAGTACCGCAGAGATCTCCTGTCCGGCGCCCCGCGCCTCAAGGCGGTGCTCGAGCTCGCGGCGGCGAACGCGGGCTGGGGCGCGCCGCTCGGTCCCCGCAAGGGCCGAGGGATCGCGGCGGTCGCGGGCTACGGCAGCTTCCTGGCCCAGGTCGCCGAGGTGACCGTGAAGCCGGGCGGCGTGGTGAAGCTCGATCGGGTCGTGTGCGTCATCGACTGCGGCCAGGTCGTCGATCCGGACACCGTGCGGGCACAGATGGTCGGCGGGATCGTCTTCGGGGTGACGGCCACGCTGAAGTCGAAGATCACCATCCAGCAGGGCAAGGCGCTCGAGAGCAATTTCCACAACTTCAAGCTGCTGGGCGCTCATGAGATGCCCGCCGTGGACGTCATCGTCGTGCCGAGCAGCGCGCCTCCGGGCGGTGTTGGCCAGGTCGGCACGACGGCGATCCCCGCGGCCATCGCCAATGCCGTCTTCGCCGCGACGGGGAAGCGGGTTCGAAAGCTCCCGATCCGGCCGTGCGATCTGTAGCGCCCGGCGTGCGCGCGCTCATGCCCCGGAAGAGCTGCCACGCGGCGCCGCCGAGGCCGCCCCGTCGTGGGGCCCGGCCCCGTTGCGCAGCGGCGGCCGGCCGAGGCGGCCCCGGAGGCGGTTCAGCGGCGCGAGCACCCGGGGCGCGCCGAGCACCCGCTGCACGACGCGGCGCTTGCCAGGGATGTCGAGGAGCGTCACGCCGACGACCATCGTGAGAATCCCAGGTCCCGGGATGCCCGGGAGCGCGAGCGCGGCGCCGGCTCCGACGAGCGCGGCGCCGAGGAGGTTCTTCCCGATCTTCCTGCCGACGCGCATCCACTCGGGATGCCCTGGCAAGGGCGGCGCGCCCTCGGGCTCCTCCAGATAATCCTCCGGCAGGAGCGCGACCATGCCGGCGCCCACGCCGAAGCCGGCGACGACGGAAGCGATGGACGCGCCGAGCCCCACGGCCAGCAAGGAGCCGTGCGTTTCCAGCAGGAGCATCGCGGCCTGGAGCGGTTCCATGAATATCCCGTCCTCGATTCGAATCTAGGGCCCGGAGCACGGCGCCGGCAGTAGTACGGTCCACGCCGCGCGTGCACCCCCGCCTCATCTCGGCTACCTCCCAGCCCCAGCGCCATGCCCTCTCCCGAGATCGACCTCCGCTGCCCCGTCCCGCTGCGCCACGACACCGTCCAGCTCGCCCAGGGGGGCGGCGGGCGGGCCTCGCAGGAGCTGCTCCAGAAGCTCTTCTTCCCCGCCTTCGACAACCCGGCGCTCGCGGCGCGCCACGACAGCGCCGTCGTCGAGGCCGGCGGCGCGCGGGTCGCGTTCACGACGGACTCCTATGTGGTGCACCCCCGGTTCTTCCCGGGCGGCGACATCGGGAAGCTCGCGATCTACGGCACCGTCAATGACCTGGCCATGGCGGGCGCCCGCCCGATGTACCTCTCGGCGGCGTTCGTGCTCGAGGAGGGCCTGCCGATCGACGAGCTCCAGCGGATCGCCATGTCAATGCGCGACGCCGCCGCGGAGTGCGGCGTCCTGCTCGTCACCGGCGACACGAAGGTCGTCGATCGCGGCAAGGGCGACGGGGTGTTCATCACCACGTCGGGCGTCGGCCTCGTGCCCGAGGGCGTGAGCGTCGCGCCGTCGCGCGTGCGCCCCGGCGACGCGGTCCTCGTCAGCGGCGACGTCGGCCGCCACGGCGTCGCCGTGCTCTCGGTCCGCGAGGGCCTCGCGTTCGAAACGCCCGTCGAGAGCGATTGCGGATCGGTCGCCGGGCTGGCCGCATCGCTGATCGAGGCGGGCGTCGACGTCCATTGCCTCCGCGATCCGACGCGCGGCGGGGTCGCGTCCGCGCTCAATGAAATCGCCGGAGCCGCGCGGGTGGGCGTCGAGGTCGACGAGCGCGCGGTGCCCGTCTCCGACGAGGTCGCCGGCGCGTGCGAGCTGCTCGGCCTCGATCCGCTGTACGTCGCGTGCGAGGGCCGCATGATCGCATTCGTACCGGAGGATCAGGCCGGCGCCGCGCTCTCTCGCCTGCGGGCGCACCCGCGCGGCGCCGGGGCCGCCCGTATCGGCCGGGTCATGGCCGAGGATCCGGGCGTGGTCGTGCTGCGCACGCGGCTCGGGGCGCGGCGGCTCCTCGACCTGCTCTCGGGCGAGCAGCTCCCCCGGATCTGCTGAAGGCGGGCGGACATGGCCCGCGCCGGCGAGCGGATCGCCGATGGCGCTTCGAGCCCTCGATTTCGAGGCTTCGCGCTCGAGCTCTCCCAGAGCTGCGATACGCTGCCGGAGCATGGCCAGTGACGTACGCCGAGAGCTGGAGGAGGCGCTTCGGGCGCTCGAGGATGGAGAGGTGGAGCGAGCGCTCGATCGGGTGCTCGCAGCGTGGCGGATACGGCGCTCGCCCATCCTCGCGGACGTGATCGATGAGGTGGCCGAGCGGCTCGGCGCGCCTTCGATCGACGCGCCGGCGAACGAGTGGCACGCGGCCTGGCTCGCGCGCGAGGAGGCGCGCCGGGCGGCGGATCTCGGGGCGCTCCTTCGTGCGCTGCCGGGGCCTCCGGATGGATCAGGAAAATGGGTCGAGGCTTTCCAGCGGCTCGAGAGGCTCGAGACCTGGCCGGACGATCCACGGCTCTCGGCGGGGCTCGTCGAGCTCTTCGAGAGCCGGCGGCTGGCTTCCCCCCGCGCGGCGCCGTTCTATCAGATCGCCGCGCGCCTCGTCGCGGGCCTCGGGGACGCGCGGGCGCTCGGTCAGCTCCGCGTCATCCTCGACCGCCGGGGTGCGAAGGGCACGTTCGTCGAGCCCGCGGTCGTGGATGCGATCGCGGGGCTCGAGCGAGCGCTCGCGGAGGGGGCGCCGGCGCTCTCTCCCGAGGCGGAGGCGCTGGCCCGCGCCGTCCAGGAGGCGAGCCGCGGCCCCGGGCCGGGCGTCGACGATCTGCTCGCGCGCGTGTACGCCGATCCCGGCGACGACGGCGCCCGCGCAGCGTACGCCGAGGCCCTGGTCGCGCGCGGAGATCCTCGGGGCGAGCACATCCTCCTCGAGCTTCGCCGTCATGCGGGCGAGGCGCTCTCGCCCGGGGAGCGAGAGCGCGCCGACGTTCTCCTCAGGGCGAACATGGGCAAATGGCTCGGGGATCTGGAGTCGCTTGTCAGCTTGTCGGACGTCCGCTTCGAGCGCGGTTTTCCCGTGTCGGCGGCCGTGTTCGGGGAGCCGGATGTCGTCGCCCGGCTCCGCGGTCACCCGGCCTGGTCGACGCTGCGCGAGATCGATCTCGGGTACGCAATCCGGGGGCTCGCGCATCCGGTCTTTCGCGACCTCCGCGTCGCGCGGGGCGCGAGCGACGAGGACCTGATCGCGTTCGCGACCACGGACGCCGGCGCGTCGCTCGAGGAGCTCGCGTGGCGTGGTCCCACGATCGATGAGCGAGGCGACCTTGATGAGGCGGTCCTCCGCGCGCTCGCCGGTCCCGCCGCGCTGCCTCGCCTCCGCCGCCTGCGCTTCCATCCGGAGGGCAAGGCCCTTCGTCTCGGGGCGCGCGGCCTCGCCGCGCTGCTCGACACGCAGGTCGTCCGGCGAGTGGAGCGTCTCGGCTGCGCCTCCGGCGCCTCCTCGCTGGCGTGCTGGCTCGATGCGCTCGCCGGTCGCGAGAGGGCGCTCTCGGCGGTGGAGATCGAGATCACGCCAGACAGTCATTACGTGGCCGATGTGGTGCTCACCCTCGGCCGCGGCGAGGGCGGTCGCTTCTCGGCGCTGCGGGCGGTGATCGGCGCTCGCGCGGGGGGCTCGAACCCGATCATCGAGCGGCGGCATGCGCTCTCTGCCCTGTCTCACGCGCTCCGTTCGCTCCGGTGCGACGCGCTGACGAGCCTGCGGATCGAGGGCGTTCGCGAGGCAGAGCCGGAGCCCGAGCAGCTCGAGGAGCTGGAGCGGGCGATCGGTCGTCTCCCGTGGTCCGTCGCCTCCTCCGGTCGCGAGGGCCTCGAGCATTCGGCGCGGGCGAGAGGCCGCGTGGCACGCCCGCCGGGCGGCGGCGAGGCGACGCCGGAGGACTGGGAGCGGCTCGCCCGCGAGCGCCTCTCGCAGCTCGAATGCGCGTCGATCACGGTCCGCGTCGATCAACACGAGATCGCGCTCGGCGCGCTCAGGTGGCATCCCTGGTCCGGGCGCTCCCTCGCGGTGGCGGGCGATGTCGTCGAGGCGCTGTGTGCGGCGGCGATGCTGCTCGAGGCGGCTCCAGGACCTGGGAATGACGCGTCCTGGGTCGAGCGCCGGCTCGGGCAGCGGCGCGGGAGCGGCGTGGAGCCGGCGGCGACGGCGGGGCTGCTCGAGGGGGTCCGCGCTCCGACCCTGGTCGTCGACGGGGATCAGCTCGTGGTCCAGATCCAGCAAGAGGGTTGGACGGGTCCGCACGACAAGGGGCTGGTCACGGCGGAGTGCGGCTCCGTCCCCCTCGCGCGATTGCCGCGCGACGAGGCTCGGTTCGCCGAGCTGGCCGGGCACCTCGATCTCGCGGCGAGCCGGATGCGGGTGACCGTGAGCCGCGCTTGCCGGTTCTGCCTCGGGACCTTCTCACCGGTGGACATGCACGATCGGACGGTGTGTCACCGCTGCGCGGAGAGGTGGCTCGGGGTCATTCATTGAGTGAATATTCCGCCGATCCCGGGGCAGCCCGAGCTAGAGTCGGGCGATGACGCTGCCGACGCTCGCCGAGGATGCCAGGCGACTGTGCCAGTCGCTCTTGCGGATCGACACGACGAATCCCCCGGGCAACGAGCGCCCCGCCGCCGAGCTGATCCGGCGGTCGCTCGTCGAGGTCGGCCTCCAGCCCGAGCTGCTCGAGGCGGAGCCGGATCGCACGAACCTCGTCGTGCGCCACCCTGGCACCGGGGCGAGGCCGCCGCTCTTGCTGACCGCGCACCTCGACGTCGTCGAGGCGGATCCGGCGAAGTGGCAGCGCCCGCCGTTCTCGGGCGACGAGCACGACGGCTGCCTGTGGGGGCGCGGCGCGATCGACATGAAGCACATGGCCGCGATGTGCACCGCGATCCTCCGCCGGCTCGCGAGCGCCGGCGCCCGGCTCGAGCGCGACGTGATCTTCGCGGCGGTGGCGGACGAGGAGGCCGGCTGCGATCTCGGATCGCGCTTCCTCGTCGAGCAGCACCGCGCGCTGATCGAGGCGGAGTATGCGATCGGCGAGTCCGGCGGGTTCTCGCTCCACCTCGGCGGCGCGACGTTCTATCCGGTCCAGGTCGCCGAGAAGGGCTTCTGCTGGGTGCGCGCGCGGATCACCGGCGAGCCGGGCCACGGGTCGATGCCGCGCCGCGACAGCGCGGTCACGCAGCTCGGGGAGGCGCTCGCGAGGCTCGGCGCCGCGGCGCTCCCCGTCCATCCGACGCGGCACGTGAGCGAATTCCTCGACGCGCTGCGCGCGCGCCAGCCGGCGCTGATCCAGCCGCTCGTCAAGCTGATCGCGCGGCCGCACCTGCTCGCGCGGGTCGCGCGGCTCGTGCCCGGCGCCTCGATCGCGCGCAGCTTCTCGGCGCTGCTCAGCAACACCGCGGCGGCGACGGTCGTGCGCGCCGGCGCGAAGACGAACGTGATCCCCGGGCGCGCGGAGTTCGAGATCGACGGCCGCACGCTGCCCGGGCAGACCGACGAGGATCTCTTGCGCGAGCTGCGCGCGGTGCTCGGCGAGGCCGTCGAGCTCGAGATCATCAAATCGGCGCCGCCCGTCGTGACCGAGCCGGTCCAGTCCCCGGTGTTCGACGCCATCAAGCGCGAGGTCGAGCAGCGCGAGCCCGGGGCCGTCGTGGTGCCTTACCTGATCCCCGGCTTCACCGACGCGAAGTACTTCACGCGCACGGGCGCGCGCTGGTACGGGTTCTCGCCGGTCAAGATCGAGAAGGGATCGGGCATCCGGTTCGCCGACATGTTCCACGGCCACGACGAGCGCGTGCCCGTCGCCGGCCTCGCGTGGGGCGTCGAGGTGCTCGACGCCGTGGTGCGCGAGGTCTGCGGCGAGGAGCCCGCCGGCGCGGCGCGCGAGGCCGCCGCTCGGGACTGAGCCTGCATTCCATCCGAGGAGAACTTTACGCGAGGGCAAGATCTTCGATATTTCTCGCCCGCGCGTGTAACCGCCGCGCCCGTCTCTGTAAGGGTAAGTCCGGAGGTGATCATGGCGTCCGGATCCCATTCATACCACATGATCTCACATGCGGGCCCTGCCAGGCGAGGCTTCGCCAGCACACGGTGGAGCGTGGTGCTGCGCGCGGCCGGCGCGCCGACCCCAAACTCCCGCGCCGCGCTCGAGGAGCTGTGCCGGGCCTACCGCCCGCCGCTCCTCGATTTCGCGCAACGCATCGAGGCCAATCCGGAGCGCGCGGAGGACCTGGTCCAGGGCTTCTTTGCTCACATCCTCGAGCAGGCCGCCCACGAGGAGCGGAACGTGATCGGCGAGGCGAATCCGGAGCGCGGGCGCTTCCGCTCGTTCCTGCGCACGGCCTTCCATAATTACGTGCGCAATGTTCGTAACAAGGGGAGCTCGTTGAGGAATGGCGGCCGCGTGCCGCACGACGATGTGAACGGCGTCGATCTCGAGAACGGCGCGCCCCTGGCCGATCGGCTCTATGACCGGGCCTGGGCACAGGCGCTGCTCGCTCGGGCGCTGTCGCGCCTCGGGGAGGAGGAGGCCCGGGCCGGCCGCGGCGCGCTGTTCGAGGCGCTGCGCGACAGGCTCACGGACGATGACAGCGTGAGGTTGCGCGAGGTGGGAAAGCGCCTGGGCATGACGGAGAACCACGTGAAGGTGTCGCTCCACCGGATGTGGAAGCGCTACGGCAAGGTGCTGCGCGACGAGGTCGCCCAGACGGTGGCGCGGTCCGAGGACGTGGACACCGAGCTGCGCCATCTGCTCGCTTCCTGGATCGACGATGAGCCCTACTGAGCACTGTCCGCGCTGCCGAGCGCACATGGGCCCGGCCGGGACCTGCGCCGCCTGCCTGCTCGGCCTCGCGCTGTCGCCCCCGGTCGAGCCGGACCTCACCGGAATGCAGCTCGGCCCATTCGCGATCCAGCGCAAGCTGGGCGAGGGCGGCATGGGGGTCGTCTACGAGGCGGTCGATACCCGCCCCACCTCCCTGTGGTTCGGGCACACGGTGGCGCTCAAGATCCTGGCCGCCGAGATCGACGACCCAGAGCAGATCGTGCGCGAGGCGCAGCTCCTCGCGAAGCTGGATCACGCGAACATCGTGCGTGTCTACGACGCCGGCGAGCACGAGGGGATACCCTATTTCACCATGAAGCGCATCGACGGCGGCCCGCTCCGGACGCCCGCAGAGAGCCCGCGTCGCGCGGCGGAGATCGCCCTCTCGGTCGCCCGGGCCGTGGAGCACGCGCACCGGTACGGCATCCTTCACCGCGATCTCAAGCCGGCCAACGTGCTCGTCGACCGCGAGGCACGAGTCTTCGTGACGGACTTCGGCGTTGCCGCGCGCGAGGGGCTCGTCACCGGCTACGCCGGAACCCCCGGGTACATGGCGCCGGAGGTGCTGAGAGGGTACATGGCGCCGGAGGTGCTGAGAGGCGAGCCGGGCGTCGCCACGACCATGGCCGACGTGTGGGGCGCGGGCGCGATCCTGTACGAGCTGCTCGCGGGCCGTCCCCCGTTCGAGGCTTCGTCATTAGAGGAGCTGGAGGGCCGGGTCACGAACGAGCCCCCGCCCGCGCTCGAAGGCGTGCCGGCGGACCTCGCCGCCGTGTGCCTCCATTGCCTCGAAAAGGAACCATCCCGCCGCTATGCCAGCTGCGGCGAGCTCGCGGCCGACCTCGCGCGCTTCCTGGCGGGCGACGACGTGACCCCGAACCCGCTCGGCCCCGTGAACCGCGCGCTCCGGCGCGCGAAGCGCCACCCGCTGATCACCGCGATCGTGACCCTGCTGTTCCTGGCGACGCTCTACGCCTCGGCGGCCACGCTCTACGCCGCGGCCACGAGGGCCTCGCGCGACCGCGCGCAGCAGGCCGCGCTCAATGCCGCCGATTTCGCCGCGCGCCGGGCCGCCGATCTCGCAGCGCTGCAGTTCGATCGTTACAAGGCCGTGGTCGAGGCAGCGGGCCGCGATCCGCGCGTCGCGCGCGCCGCCGCCGATCCAGCGTCGACCGATGCCGCCAACATCTGCGCGCGCCTGCTCGCCGAGCACGGCGCGCCGGCAGGCGACCCCTTCTCCGTGTGGTTGCTGTTCGACGTGGAGGGCAGGCTGATCTGCCGCGCGCCCAAGGGAGTCCACGCGACGGCGGGGCGCTCCTACACGTTCCGCGACTACTACCGCGGAGTGAAGGCGCTCGCAGACGAGGGCCGCCGCGCGGCCTACGTGTCGCGCGCCTTCAGCTCCGAGGGCGACGACGTGTACGTGATCGCCATCGCGTACCCCGTCCACGACGACGCCGATCGGTGGGTCGGGATCGTCGGCGGGGTGCTCACCACCGGCTCCGCGCTCGGCTCGATCGTGCTCGACGACGAGGGCCGCGAGGACTTGACCGCCTCGCTGCTCGCGCCCCGCGATCGCGAGCGCAGCCCGGGAGTGATCGATCCCGCTCCGGTCTTCATCCTGCATCGCGCGCTCCGGCGCGGCGAGGCCCTACCCGCCCACGCCGACGAGCCGCCGGACACGGACCTCGAGGCGGGCGCTCTGATGCGCGTCGTCCCCGTGCGCGGAACGCCCTTCTCCGTGGTCGTCCGCGTCGCCGTGGGCAGCCCGCCGGCGCGCGAGCGATAGATCGCGCGTCGCGTGAGATCTCCGATCGAGCGTGTAACCATTTCCCCGCGCCGCTTCATGCGAGACAGGTGAAATCGCATGACCGAACGTCCACCCAGCGCCGCCTCCCGGAGCTGCCCCCGTCACAAGATGGGGCTCGATGCGGGCCCGTGCCCGGTGTGCCTCCTCGAGCTCGGGCTCGGTGCCCCGATCCCGTCCGACGATCCCGGGGAGTCCTCACGCACCGAGCCAGCGGGCCCCGGCCCCGGCCCTCGCGCATCGGGCGCAACGAGCTGCTCCTGCTGGAGCTCGGCCGCCTCCTCGTAACCTTTCGCGTCCGTCGCTTCAGGAAGCGATGGCCACCCGGCATGTGGCTGCGACGGTCGAATCGAAGGGCGGGGTACATCCGATGATGTTCAAGAGCATCTTCAAGGCCGGATGCTGCGTGAAATGGCGATCGCGGCATCGATGATCCACTCCTGTGAAAGGGCGCCCATGTCGATCTCTCGCATCGCGCTGACAATCCTTTTCTTGTTGACCGGAGGCTGCGCGTTCGTGGACCTCACCGTGACCCCTGCGCTGGATACTTTCGCTCAGCCGTCGACCGTCGGACGTGGCCGGGAGATCGTCCTGCAGATGCCGTTCGAAGATCAGAGGCCGTTGCCCGGGCGATGCGGCATGCAGAAGAACGGATACAACATGGACACGGCGACCGTGCGCTGCTCCGTGCCTCCGCCCCGGTGGTTGTCGGAGGCGCTCAGGGTGGGGCTGCTGACCGCAGGTTTCCGCGTGCACGTGAACAAGGGACCACAACATGCCTCGTCCGTCCGCGTGGACGGCACCGTCCTGCAGTTCTTCGTCGAGCCCGACCTGGGATTTCTCACCTTCACCCCCGAAGCGGACATCTCGGTGAAGCTGGTCCTGACGTCGCCTTCGGGGCTCCGCGCCGAGCGGGTGTTCTACGTCAAAGGGACAGAGACGTCCCTCGTGGGCACCGAAAGCAACTTCCAGAAGGCGGTCGACAGCAGCACGCGCCAGGCGGTGAAGGCCATGGTGAGCGCGATCGCCTCACTTCTGGACCGATATCCGCAGCTGGGAGCTTCGGACACCCAACGCACGGCAGCGGTGTCGCTCCTTTCTGGCGAGGAGGCGTCGCGATGAATCGAGTCATGCTGATCGGGCTCTCGGGTCTCGTCGCCGCGGTGACTCTGGCCGCATGCCGTCGGCACGTGGTCATCGAGCCCGAGCTTGTTCCCTCACGAAACCAGGCTGACTGGACCATCAACTCGGTCCCCGCCTCCGCGCGCTCGGCGGGCGGCACGGGCACGGCCGCCCCTCTTGTCGGCGAGCCATCGCCCACAGCGCCATCACCTCCCCAGGCGCCGGTCGCGAGCCCCCCGCCCTGATCCCGCAGACCGCGGCCGACCCAACCCGGGTCAGGTCTCCCCTGCATTCGCGGTTCACATTTGAAGGTAGGTGTACCTATGCCAACTCACAAGCATTCTACAGCATCGTTCTCGCGTGTCTGGTTGCTGGTTCTGCTCACGCTCTTCGGGATGCTTCTCCCGGGCTGTATCGGCTGCGGCGGGGAGACGGCGCCGCCGGAGGGCGTGGCAGCGAGTGTGCTCCGGCGGAGTTTTCCGGAGCAGGCGGGAAATGTGCTTGATCCTCAAGGTGAGGAGGGATTTCTCATTACCGAGGAGGGCTTTGCGCTGGGCGGGGGCGCGGGGGCGGGCGCGGAGGAGCGCCGGGGGATCGAGGTGAAGCTACCCCGCGAGGGAGGCGGCGCGATCCTGTTCCGCGGCGGGGGCGGGTTCGAGGTGCGTGTGTGGGAGAGCGGGCTGGAGGGGGAGGGGGAGCTCGCGGAGGGGGCCGTCGCCTATCGGCGGGCGGGGGGAACCTCGTTCTGGGTGGCGACGGCAGCCGGCGGGGTGGAGGAGTGGCTGCACCTCGAGGCGGGGGTGGCGCGCGCGGGGGAGGTGGTGGCGACGTGGGAGGTGGAGGGGGCGAGCGTGCGGCAGCACGGGGAAGCCGTGGAGGTGGTGGATGAGAGCGGGTGGGTGCGGCTGCTGGTGACAGCGCCGGTGGCTTACGCCGCGGGTGGGCGAGAGGTAAAGGCGAGGCTCGAGGGCCGGGCGGAAAGGATCGAGCTCTCGGTCGATGCAGGAGGCGAGGAGGTGCTGGTGGACCCGGCGTGGTCGCCGGTCGGGTCGCTGGGCGTCGGTCGCGTCGAGCACACCGCGACGCCGCTCGCGAACGGCAAGGTGCTGGTCGTGGGCGGCAGGAACGCCGCTGCCTATCTGGCGAGCGCGGAGCTGTATGACCCGGCGACCAGCACATGGTCGTCGGCCGGGGCGATGAGCACCGCCCGCCACGGGCACACCGCGACGCGGCTCGCGAACGGCAAGGTGCTCGTGGTGGGCGGCCGCCTCGTGGCGACCGCGGAGCTGTATGATCCGGCGACCAATACATGGACGGCGGCCGGGAACATGGGCACCGCCCGCTACATGCACACGGCGACGCTGCTCGGGAACGGCAAGGTGCTGGTGGCGGGTGGTGATCCCACCGATGGCTTTGTCTTCGGGCCCAGCTGCACGGAGCTCCTGGCGAGCGCGCAGCTGTACGACCCGGCGAACAATACATGGTCATCGGCTGCGTCGATGAGCGCCGTCCGCTACCTGCACACCGCGACGCTGCTCGGGAACGGCAAGGTGCTCGTGGTGGGCGGCTATGATGGCTGCACCGGCGGCTACCTGGCGAGCGCGACCGTGTACGACCCGGTGACCAACACGTGGGCGGCGGCCGCGTCGCTGAGCGCCGCCCGCTACCGGCACACCGCGACCATGCTCGGGAACGGCAAGGAGGTGCTCGTGGCGGGCGGCGAGGGCAGCGGTGTCAACCACCTGGCGAGCGCGGAGATCTACGACGTGCTGCCCAACACGTGGAGGGCGGCGGGCTCGCTGAGCACCGGCCGCTCTCAGCACACCGCGGCGCTGCTCGGGAACGGCAAGGTGCTCGTGGCGGGCGGCTACCCTGGCCCCCTGGCGAGCGCGGAGATCTACGACCCGCTGCCCGACACGTGGACGGCGGCCGGAGCGATGAGCACCGCCCGCTACATGCACACCGCGACGCTGCTCGCGAACGGCTACGTGCTGGTGGCGGGCGGCCAAAACGGCTCCTACCTCGCGAGCGCGGAGCTGTACACCTCCCTGGGCTCCGCGTGCGCGCTGCCCAGCGATTGCCCGAGCGGCTTCTGCGCCGACGGCGTCTGCTGCAACACGGCGTGCGATGCCGGCCCCTGCGACGCGTGCTCGGTCGCGGCCGGCGCTGCGACCGACGGCACCTGCGCGCTGTTGACCGGCCCCGCCTGCGACGATGACAATGCGTGCACGCAGACGGATACCTGCCAGGCGGGCACCTGCACCGGAGCCAACCCGGTGACGTGCAGCGCGCTGGACCAGTGCCACGTCGCCGGCGTGTGCGATCCCGGGACGGGCGCCTGCTCCAACCCGAACGAGGCCAACGGCACGGCGTGCAACGATGGCGATGCGTGCACGCAGACGGACACCTGCCAGGCGGGCACCTGCACCGGAGCCAACCCGGTCACCTGCGCCGCGCTGGACCAGTGCCACGTCGCCGGCGTGTGCGACCCCGGGACGGGGGTCTGCTCCAACCCGAGCAAGGCCGACGGCTCGGCGTGCAGCGACAGCAATGCGTGCACGCAGACGGACACGTGCCAGGCGGGCACCTGCACCGGAGCCAACCCGGTGACGTGCAGCGCGCTGGACCAGTGCCACGTCGCCGGCGTGTGCGATCCCGGGACGGGCGCCTGCTCCAACCCGAACGAGGCCAACGGCACGGCGTGCAACGATGGCGATGCGTGCACGCAGACGGACACCTGCCAGGCGGGCACCTGCACCGGAGCCAACCCGGTGACGTGCAGCGCGCCGGACGAATGCCACGAAGCGGGCACGTGCTCTCCGGGCACCGGCCTGTGCTCGACCTCGCCCAAGCCTGATGGCGCGCCCTGCTCCTTCGGCGCTTGCCAGGGCGGCTTCTGCACATCCCTGTCCCTGCTGTCCGCGCTCGCCGCCGGCACCACGCACTCGCTGGCCCTGCTCGATAATGGCAGCGTCCATGCCTGGGGCTCCGACGTCTATGGCCAGCTCGGCGACGGCGGCGCCTCGACCAACCGCTCCTCGCCCATCGCGATCCCGGCGCTCGCCGGGATGGTCCTGGTGGATCCGTGGCTCACGACCCTCTCCGCGGGCGGCAGCCATTCCCTCGCCGTGCTGTCCGACGGCCGCGTCGCGGCCTGGGGCTCCGACCTCTATGGCCAGCTCGGTAACGACCTGCCCAAGGCGCACATGCAGGCGCCGGTCTTCTTCACCCTCCCCTCGGGCACGCCCGCGCTCGCGGTGTCCGCAGGGCGTGATCACTCGCTGGCGATCGACGCGGACGGGGCTGTCTGGGCCTGGGGCCGCAACCTCTACGGCCAGCTCGGCGACGGCTCGCAGACCGACCGGCCGGCGCCGGTCCAGGTGGTCGGCCTTGGCCCCGGGCTCCAGCAAGTCATCGCGATCGCGGCGGGCGGGGACCACTCCTTCGCGCTCGATAGCAACGGCAGGCTGTGGGCCTGGGGCCGCGACGCGTATGGCCAGCTCGGCGACACCGGCATCCTCGCCAACCAGCCCACGCCCGTCGAGGTCATGCTCCCCAGCCTCTCGGTCGTCGTCGCCGTGGCCTCGGGCGCGGATCACGGCATGGCGCTCCTGTCGGACGACACGCTCTGGACCTGGGGCCGCGACACCACCGGCCAGCTCGGCGACGGCAGCCCCCTGGCCACCAAGCCCACGCCCGTGCAGGTCGCGACCCTGTCCGGCGTCCTGGGCATCGCCGCGGGCGGCAACCACTCGCTCGCGCGGCTCGCCGACGGCACGGTCTGGTCCTGGGGCGCGGACAGCAGCGGCCAGCTCGGCGATGACGCCGTGCTCGCAAACAAGCCCGCTCCGGTCCCGGTCAGCGGGGTCTCCTGGGTCGACATGCTGGCCGCCGGCGGGATGCATTCGCTGTTCGGATTGACCAGTCGCACGATCCACGCCGCGGGCCTCGACACGAGCGGCCAGCTCGGCAACGGCAGCCCGCTGGCGAGCCAGCCGGTTCCTCAGAGCTACATCATGCCCTGAAGCGAGCGGTCTCACGGTCCAGGCGGGGTGGGCCTGCCCGCCAGCCTTCCGCTGCGGGGAACCGACCCGGGTTGACCTCCTACCCCCGAAACCGCCGGCGGCCGGGTGCCGCCCGCCGCCCGACCCAACCCGGGTCAGGTCTTCTGCGCCATCCACACCGATACGCCCCCCACGACCAGCATGACGGCCGCCGCGATCCCCCACCAGCGTGACGTCTCCCCCGATCGCATCTCTTGCACGAGTCCCGCCTGCGTCCCCTGTCGCACCCGGAAATCCGGCTCCACCCCGTCCTTCCCCGCTCCCTTCACCAGCCGCCACGCTGCCACGCCCCCGCGATACCCCCCTGTCCCCTGGATTCGCTGCAGCTCTCCCAGCGCGAAGACCGGCGCCCCGAGCCGCACCAGCGCCCCCGGCCACCCATTCCACCGCGGCTCCTCCGGCGCCTCGGGGCCGTCGGGGCCCTCCACCCGGATCGCCTCGCCGTCTGCGTCCTCGATCACGATAGGGTAGCCCACCATTCCATCCATCGTCCCGTCGTGCGCCGCGAGCAGCCACTCGGGGACCTGCGCCGGGTCGATCGGCTGCCCCTCGATGACCCGCCCGATCATGGCGATGCGCGCTCCGGACCGCGCCGCGGCGACGCGCGTCGGCCGGAGGCCGGCGATGCGCGCCGAGGCTCGGCGGGAGAAGCTGCCCGCCCATACCGAGGCGATGAGCAGGTAAATGCCGATGAACAGGCCGCCGAACGCGGTCGGGTAGAAGGGCCGACCGCCGGGTATGGCGAGGACCCACTTCCCGGACACGTACAGCACAGCGGCTCCAGGCGCCGCCACCAGGGCCATCAGCAGCCCCATGAGGATGAACAAGCCGCTGCTCACGACGAGCACGAGGGCGCCGCGGTGGAGCGCCTGCACGGCGTTGCGGGCCAGGGACAAGGGGCGCTCTGGGATCATGCTCCCCCGGACAACCCGCGGGCTCATTCATCATTCCCGGCGGGCGGCTGTCGCCGGACCCCAACCCGGGGCAGGTCTCCCCGGAAGCTCCGCGAGCCTCGACCCCTGCGCGCCGGAAGCTCCGCGAGCCTCCGGCGCATCGGCCGGAAGCTCCGCGAGCCTCGGACGCATCGGCCGGAAGCTCCGCGAG
>CAYQYG010000160.1:0-17415 GCA_964421485.1 uncultured Polyangiaceae bacterium
GCCGAGAACTGGCTCTTTTCTCGGGTGGATGTTGGGTCGCAAGAGAGCCGCACCCGTTCGCTTTCGCGCGCGGCGTCAGCGCCGTCTTCATGGGCTTCCGCTGCTGCCGAGATTGATCGCGCGACAGGAGCTTCGCGAGCCCCCCTTCCTCTCCCCGGTTCGTAGCTAGCTATTCTCCTCGCGATTGCCGCACTTTGGGCCTTCTGAGCTCCCGGCGATCTGCCGCCCCGAGGCGTCGGTCAGAACCGGCTCTCCGTGCTTGTCAGACGCAGCCCCGGAAGCTGCGCCCATCGTGGAGGGTCAGCTCCGGCCGGCGATCCGCCTGGCCTCGGCGGGCTTGACGCCGAGGGAGGCGAGGGCCTCGGCGAGCCTGGAGCGCTGGATCGAGACGCGGGTGGGCATGCCGCCGGAGATGCCGAAGGCCTCGAGGAAGTTCACGCCGCTGTCGAAGCGGGCGGCGAAGGTGACCGTGTCGCCGTCGATCACCGCGGAGATCGGGGCGCGCTCCTGGCCGATCAGGAGCAGCAGGGTCTTGTCGTACGGGCCGTCGCGCGTGGTCGCGTCGACGAGGGTGACGGTGGGCTCGATGCGCTCGTAGCCGAGCGCGAGGCGGCGAGCCTCGGCCTCGAGCGGCGCGAGCTCGGCGCCGGCCGCGTCGATGGGCTGCCAGAGCGAGGCGTCGGCGAGGCCGCTCGCGAGGTGGCGGATGATGAGGCCGAAGAGGGCCTGGTCGCGGGGGCGGGCGCGGAGGGCCCGGTCCATGCGCGCGGCGACGGGGCCGGGGATGCCGATGCGGGTGTCGATCGCGCGGGCGTCCTCGTCGCAGCCTGGGTAGGGCTCGACGCCGCCGCGCATCCACTTGGCGCCGGCCGCGAGGCCGTCGAAGTCGACGTGGCAGACGAGGGTGTCGACGCGCCCGGCGCGGGCCACGAGCTCGGGCGTGACCATCTCGGGGCAGGCGGGGTGCTGCGCCTTGGTGGCGAGCACGAAGCGGGGATCGCCGGCGAAGCGCGCGTGGTGCGCGCTGTCGTGGTGGTCGACCCACGCGGCCAGCCGCGGGCCGAGGCCGTGGATGAGCGGGAGCGTGACGCTCTCGAAGCTCTTGCCGCCCGCCTCGGAGGCGAACGCGATGTCGAGCACGGCGACGTTGCCGCGCAGGTCGCGGGGGCGAGGCAGCTTCCTCGGCGAGGCGAAGGCGAGATCGAAGGAGTGAATCATGGGGTAGGATAGAACGACGAACGGAGGTGGTCGCGCGCCACGGGGCGGCGGCCGGCGGTCGGTCGGACGACGAGCTGGAGAGGGTTCATGAGAGCTGAGCTTCGTGCACGGGGGATCGGGTTGGGGCTTCTCGCGGCGCTGGCCGGCTACCTCGGCTTCCACGCCGGGACCGGGGCACCCGAGGCCAGGGCGGACGACCCGCCGGCGCAGGCGGTCACCGGGCCGGGATGCAAGATCAAGGGCGCGGCGCCGATGGTCAAGGGGGGAGAGCTCTTCGACGCGGTGAGCGGCGGCCGGGCGATCGCCTCCTTCACCGGCGCGATCGTGCCGATGCTCATGACCGAGATCCCGGCCGATCCGTCGCAGGGCCGCGCGCGCCTGAGCACGTCCGACGGCAGCGCGCCCGCGCTCCGGCTCGACGGCTACTTCCCGGCCGCGCAGGTGCAGGTCTACACGACGCGGGACCTGCCGGTCGTGGGCGGCCACGTGTGGATCTCGAGCGCCCAGAAGGTGAAGCTCGTGGCCGCGACGGGCCCCGAGACCCTGCGCGTGGAGCTCGCGGTGGCCGGCTCCGAGGGGCAGACCGTGCGCTCCTACGCGCCCTGCGACGCGCTCTCGCTCCAGCGGGGGATCCCGGTGCAGATGGACATCGCCGGCAACGCCCGCGGGTACCTGATGAAGCGATCGTCGATCGACCTGTACGGCGAGCCCAAGGCCGGCGACGTGATCTTCTCGCTGAAGATGATCGAGGGCAGCGCGCAGCTCTTCTGGAGCACCGAGAGCCGAGGCGGCTTCGTGCACGTCGTCTCGCGCGGCGACATCACCGTCGACGCGTGGGCGAAGTGGAGCGACCTGGAGGCGCTGAAGAAGGGGGAGATGCGCGACCAGTACATCCCGCCCTCCACGTCGGTCCAGGGCGCCCAGCTCGCGCTGGACGGCTCGGTGCGCATCGTGAAGGCGGCGAAGGAGATCCCGATCCGCGCGCGCCGCGACGAGAAGGCGGCGACGGTGGGCGTGGTCGAGGCCGGCGCGGAGGTGTACCTGATGGAGACGATCGCGGGCTGGACGAACCTCTTGCCGAAGTCGCTCGGGGTCGTCCCGCCGGACGACGGCGGGTTCTGGGTCCCGTCGGCCGAGGCGCCGAAGTAGGAGGACGGCGCAACCACCCGGCATCCGCCGTCGCAGGAAGTTGCTCGGTGGCCCACGAAGAGGGGAAGGACTTCCGTTGTCCTTGACCCTGTCCATCCTGACTGCTACGGCGGATTTCAAATCTGCAATTTGCAGATCTGCAATGGCACGGCGAAGCCCGGCTGCGGCCGGGTCGAGCGCGGGTGGATATGGCAGCCAAGAACTGGCGTGCGGCGTCCCCGAGCGGCGTCGACGAGCTCCTCTTCACGAATAACACCGTCTCCTTGTGCCTGCTGGTGAACCGGCGGCACCGGACCCTGCGAATCATCGACTTCAGGACCGGGCCGACGCCCTCGAAGCGGGACTTCATCGTGTCCGCGGCGAAGCGCGAGGGCGTCGAGAAGATCTTCACGCTCGTCGAGCGCGACGAGGTGGCCACCTGGACGCGGCTCGGCTTCACGCGCGAGGGGTCGATCCCCGGCTTCTACAAGCGGAGCGACGCGTGGATCCTCGGGGCGGTGGTGTCGCGGGGGCTCGCGCCGCCGCCCGCGCTCGAGCAGGGCGACGACGACGAGGACGACGGCGACGACGCGGTCGACGCTCGCCCTCGCGCCAGGGAGCCGTCGCCGACCGCGGCGCTCGCGGAGCGCACCATCGCGCGCGCTCGGAGGGCGCTCAAGGAGGCCGGGGAGCGGCCGCCGCCTGCGGTGAAGCTCGCGCCCGCGAGCGAGGCGGAGCTCAGGAAGGCGATCGCGGCGGCGCAGCGGCGGGGCCAGGCCCTCACGGGGTTCGAGCCGTTCGGGCGCGACGCGGTGAGGACCGGCTACGCGCTCTCGACGCGCGGCGGGTTCACGCTGCACGCGTCGTGGGAGATGCAGTCGTGCTTCGGCAACGCGCTGCTCGAGATCCTGACGGCGCCCAGGACCGAGGCGGAGCGGATCGCGACGACGGCGGCGATCCAGGCGCTCTGCGGCAAGCTGCTCGCCGAGAAGGTCGTGAGCGCGTTCACGCTCGCGCCTGCGGACGACGTGGCGCTGTCGGCGGCGCTCCTCGCGAGCGGGTTCCGGCGATCGGCGGTGCTGGCGAGCCACCTCGTGATCGGCGCCGAGCGGCGCGACGCGATCCTCTGGTCGAGGCGGCTCGCCGCGCCCGAGGCTTGAGCGCCGGCGAGCCGCCGCTGTCGCGGGGCGCGGCGTGGGCGCTCGCGCTGACGGCGACGCTCACCATGGCCGTGAGCTACGTGGACCGGCAGACGCTGGCGGTGCTGGCGCCCACGGTCACGAAGGAGCTGGCGATCTCCGAGGAGGCCTACGGCTGGCTGATCTCGGCGTTCTCGATCGCCTACCTGGTGAGCGCGCCGCTCGCGGGGCGGCTGATCGATCGGGTCGGGGCGCGCCGGGGCTTGCTGGGGGCGGTGCTGCTCTGGTCGGCGGTGGCGGCGCTGCACGCGGCGGTGCCGGCCTTCGGGGTGCTGTTCGCGCTGCGGATCGCGCTCGGGGCCGCCGAGGCGCCGTCGTTCCCGGGCGCGGCGCAGACGGTGCACCGGTCGCTGCCGCCGGCAGATCAGGCGCGCGGGTTCGGGGTGCTGTTCACGGGCAGCTCGATCGGGGCGATGATCGCGCCGCCGCTGGCGACGATGATCGAGCATCGCTGGGGATGGCGCGCGGCGTTCCTCGGCACGGCCGCGGCGGGCCTGATCTGGGTGCCCGTATGGCTGGCGGTGGCGTTCCGGCCTGCTGCGCGGGCGGCGCTGGATCGGCACGGCGCCGGGGGCGACGGCGAGGCCCGGGGGACGGCGCCGGGGGCGACCGAGGTTGCGGCGGGCTGCGCGGGTCCGGGGCCCACCACCTGGGAGATCCTCACGAACGTGGCGGTGCTGCGCGCGATCGCGACGGTGGCGGCGAGCTCGCCGATCCTCGCGTTCCTGCTCAACTGGGGGTCGAAGTACCTGGTGACCGTGTACGGGCTCCAGCAGGCCGACGTGGGGACCTACCTGATGTTCCCGCCGCTCTTCTATGACGCCGGGGCGATCCTCATCGGGAACATGGCGAGCCGGCGGGCGAGGCGGGTGACCGACGGGAGCCCGCCGCGGGGGCTCTTCGCGATGTCGGCCGCGCTCTGCGCGATGGGTGGGCTGATGCCGTTCGTGGGCGGCCCGGCCGCCACGATGGCGGCGGCGAGCGCGTGCATGGCGGGCGCCGGAGGGATGGTGGCGCTGGTCGTATCGGACATGATGGCGCGGGTGCACCCGGCGGCGGTGTCGACGGCGGGGGGGATCACCGCGTCGGCGCAGTCGCTGGCGTACATCGCGCTGAGCGTGATCGCGGGGGCGGCGCTGCAGCGCGGGATCAGCTACGCGGCGATCATCGCGGCGCTCGGGCTATGGGTGATCCCCGGGTGCGCGCTGTGGCTCCTCGTGCGGCCGCCGCCGCCGTACGGAGCGGCGCCGGCTACCGGGAAATGATGACCTCGTAGTCCTCGATCACCGTGTTCGCGAGCATCTCGTCGGCCATCTTCTTGAGGCGCGCCTCGAGGTCGGGAGCGGCGGCCAGGGTCGGGTCGAGGTCGATCTCGATGAGCTTGCCGATCCGGACGCCCTTCACGCCCGGGAAGCCGAGCGCGTCGAGGGCGCGCTTCACGGCGTCGCCCTGGGGATCGAGGACCTCTCGCTTGAGGCGGACATTGACGACGGCTCTCACTGGGGGGCTCCGGTGCGCGCTGCGGCGCGGGTCAGGTTCCTCGGGATCCGGACGGTGGGGTCCTCGAGATCGGGGACGAAGGGGGTGCCGGTGATCCGTTCGAAGGCCTCGATGTAGCGGCGGGAGGCCTCGATGCGGATCTCGTCGGGGATGGGAGGGATGGGGCCCTCGCCCTGGAACCCCTGCGCGGCGAGCCAGCGGCGGACGTACTCCTTGTCGAAGGACTCGGGCTCCTCGCCGCGGCTGAGGCGCTCCTCGTAGGACGCGGCGAACCAGAAGCGGGAGGAGTCCGGGGTGTGCATCTCGTCGATGACCACGATGCGGCCCGTGGGGTCCTTGCCGAATTCGTACTTCGTGTCGGCCAGGATCAGGCCGCGGGCCTCGCACCAGCGGGCGCCGTGGTCGAAGAGGGCCAGGGCCATCGCCGCGGCGGCGTCGAAATCGGCGGGCGAGACGCCGGAGATCGCCAGGATCTCGTCGCGGGAGGCGGAGACGTCGTGGCCGCCCTTCTCGGCCTTGGTGCTGGGCGTGAGGATGGGGGCCGGGAGGCGCTCGTTCTTGCGGAGGCCGTCGGGGAGGCGGTGGCCGCAGAAGGTCCGCTCGCCGCGCTGGTAATGGGTCCAGATCGAGGTCGAGGTGACGCCGGTGATGTAAGCGCGGACCACCATCTCCACGGGGAGCGGGGTGCACTCGACGGCCTCCAGCACGTTGGGGTCGGGCTGGGAGATCATGTGGCTCGGGGCCACGTCGCGGGTGCGCTCGAACCAGAAGGAGGCCAGCCGGTTCAGCACCTGGCCCTTGAGGGGCAGCGTGCCGAGCACGCGATCGAACGCGCTGATCCGGTCCGTGACGACCAGGAAGCGCCGGCCGTCCTGGGTCGTGTAGCAGTCCCGGACCTTGCCCTCGTAGCGGGCGCCGAGCGACGGCAGCGTCGTCCGTTCCAGCGTCCGGCCGAGCGCGATGCGCAGCTCCTCCGCGGTCACCATCGGGGCGCCGGCTTAGCCGGGCCGGGGGCGCCGCGCAAGCGTGACCGAACGGGGCCATCATCCTCCGTTGGGTTCCGGGCCGCGGGGTGCTAAAGGGCGGGCCCATGAGCAACCGGAAAAAGATCGCCCTCATTGGCGCTGGCAACATCGGCGGGGAGCTCGCGTTCCTCTGCGCTCAGAAAGAGCTCGGAGACGTGGTCCTCTTCGACATCCCGCAGAAGACCGACTTCGCGAAGGGAAAGGCCCTGGACCTCGAGCAGAACGGCTCGGTGCTCGGCTACGACGCGTCCATCAAGGGCACGTCGGACTGGGCCGACTGCGCGGGCGCGGACGTCCTGATCATCACGGCCGGCATCCCCCGCAAGCCCGGCCAGAGCCGCGACGACCTCGTCGCGACGAACCTCCCGATCATCCGCAACGTGGCGGACAACGCGAGGGAGCACTGCCCGAACGCGTTCGTGATCGTCATCTCCAACCCGCTCGACGCGATGGTCTACGAGCTCAAGCGCCGCACGGGCTTCCCGCGCGAGCGCGTGGTGGGCATGGCCGGCGTGCTCGACAGCGCGCGGTTCTCGCTCTTCCTCGCGCGCGAGGCGAACGCCTCGGTGAAGGACGTGCGCGCGATGGTCCTCGGCGGCCACGGCGACGACATGGTGCCGATCCTCTCGGCCTGCACGATCAACGGCGTGCGCGCGACGGAGCTCATCAGCAAGGAGCGGCTCGACGCGATCGTCGCGCGCACGCGCGGCGGCGGCGGCGAGATCGTGAAGCTCATGGGCACGAGCGCGTACTACGCGCCCGCCTCCAGCGCGATCGCCATGGCCGAGAGCTACCTCCGCGACCAGAAGCGCCTCCTGCCCGCGGCCGCGTACCTCCAAGGCGAGTACGGCTACCACGACCTCTACATGGGCGTGCCCGTCGTCATCGGCGCCGGCGGCGTCGAGCGCATCGTCGAGCTCTCGCTCACCGACGAGGAGAAGGCGATGCTCGCGAAGAGCGCCAAGAGCGTGCAGGGCATCACCGACGTGGTGAAGGCCGCGAGCTAGCGGGGCAGGGCCCCGGCCCAACGCAGGGGGCTTCGCGCACCTACGCTCGGGGGCTCCGCGCGGACAAGCCGCGCTGCGCCCCCGAACCCCCTACGCTCCCGATGGTCGCTACCCCGATGAGCTGGAGCGCTGAAAAACTTGACTCGTTTGTCACTACTTTCGCTCCCTCAAGGACGCTAGGACGGAACGACGTGATCCCGACGACGCAGAGCGGCCCTGCAGAGCCCGAGCCCGCGCGCCGGGATGGCCGGATGCCGGCGTGGCGGCGGCGCGCGCTGATCGCGCTGGCGGTCCTCGCGGTGCTCGCGGCGGCGGCGGCGATCGCGCTGCCGGCGATGCTGCGCGCGGAGATCGTGAGGCAGGCGGCGGCGCGCGGGATCGAGCTCGATCCGGGGGAGATCGAGGTCGGGATGCGCGCGCTGCGGTTCAAGGGCGTGAGCTTCACGCTCGCGGGCGTGCGCGGGCTCTCGGGATCGGCGGCGCGGGTGACGGTGCGGATCGAGGGCCTCGCGCCGGTGGGCGTGGAGGCGGAGTCGGTGGCGATCGGGCTCGTCGGCGCCGGCGTGGCGGCGGAGCTCGCGGCGTGGGGGGCGGCGCACGGCGCGCGGGCGCACGAGCTGCCGGCCGAGGTGCGGGGCCTCCGCGCGGGGTACCGCGATCGCGCGGGCGGCGCGGAGCTCGGGGCGCTGCTCGCGGGGTCGCTGCGCGCCTCGCCCAGGGGCGCCGGGGCGAGGGGCGCGGGCGGCGTGCTCCGCGGCGCGCGCGCGATCCTGCGCGGCCGGGAGGTGGCGCGGACCGAGGCGGCGTGGTCCTTCGGGAGCGCGGGGGTGTCGCTCGGCGTCGGCGCGGCGGAGATCGCGGCGGCGCCGCTCAGGATCGACCTCCGCACCGAGCCCGCGCCGGCGATCACGGCGCGGCTCGCGCCCGCGCCCGTCGCGGTGATCGCGGCGCCGTTCGGCGTCGATCCGCGCCTGCCCGGCGTGACCGCGGGCGGCACGGTGGAGCTCCGCCTGCCGGCCGCGAGCGCGGCGCCCGGCGCCCCGGCGGCGGCGCTCGTCGAGGGATCGGCCGCGCTGACGCTCGCGGGCTACGTGCCGCCGCACCCCAGGGAGCTCGACGGCATCCTCTTCGGCCACGCGACGGAGGTGCGCGTGCGCGCGAAGCTCTCACCGGACCTGTCGCACGTCGCGCTCGATGACGTGAGCGTCTCGGCCGGGGCGCTCGCGCTGCGGGGCAAGGGCTCGATCCAGCTCACCGGCGCGGATCCGGAGCTCCGGGTGGACCTGTCGGGCGCGGTGCCGTGCGCGGCGCTCGCGGGCTCCGCGGCCGGGGCGCACCTCGGCGCGCCGCTCGGGAGGCTCGCGGGCGACCTCGCGCGGCAGGCGCTGGGCGGCTCGGTCGCGGTGCGCGTGGCGGCCCATGCCCGCGCGAGCCGCCTCGACGCGCCGCGGATCGAGCGCAGCGCGCAGATCAACTGCCGGCTGGGCCGCTAGGCCGGGGGCCCTGCCCCTAGCTGACGGTGCCTTGCTTCGAGATCGCGGCGCGCAGCTCGGCGGCGCATCGATCGGCGAGCGCGAGCGCGGTGCCGGGCGGATCGGCGACGACGTGGCGGAGCACGTAATGGCGGCGGTTCGAGGCGCCCCAGCACTCGAGCGTCACCACGCCGTCGTTCATCCGCGCGACGGCCGTGAAGCCCAGGCCCATCTCCTCGATCAGCACGGCCGCGTCCCCCGCCACCTTGAGGCGCTCCCCGGCATCCATCTCGACGCCCTCCTCCGCGCGGCCGACGCGGCCGGCGCAAGACCTGCGCGTAGACCGGCGCCCTCACGGCGTCCATAACGTGTTGGCGGCGCTCGGGGCGCAGGGCGGCTCCACAGGGAGCGCGCCCCGGAGCCTCCAATGCTAGCTCGACGGCTCGATCGCGCGATGGCACGTTGATCGCCTTGACTGCCTTCTGAAGGTGCCCATGCGATCAATCTTCCGGATCTCGATCCCCACGCGGCGCCCCGCCGCCGTCCCGGCCATGGTGATCGCCGCAGCGGCCGTGCTCGCGGGCTGCGGCGACGCGGACGACGGCGGCGGCGAGGGCGGGGCGCCCGCGACGACGTCGTCGACGTCCACGACGACGGGCGGCGCGGGCGGCGGCGGCGCGGGCGGCGGCGGCGCGGGCGGCTTCTCGGCGGGGCCGGGCGCGATCGGAGCGGGGTGCCCGCTCGACATGGTGCGCGTCGAGGGCGCGTGCGTGGACCGCTTCGAGGCGCCCAACATCCCCGGCGCGCTTCCGCTCGTCATGCAGAGCGCGCTCGCCGGGGAGGCCTGGTGCGCGGAGCGCGGCAAGCGGCTCTGCACCGAGGACGAGTGGGACCTCGCCTGCCAGGGCGCCGAGGGGCTCACGTACCCGTACGGCGACGCGTGGGAGGCCGAGCGCTGCAACGACGGCAAGACGTGGATCCCGCCCGACGAGGCGACGCTCGCGACCTGGCCCTCGCCCGAGGCCCAGGCCGAGGTCGACGCGCTCTACCAGGGCGCGCCGAGCGGCGCCTACGCGGGGTGCGTGAGCGGGCACGGCGCCTTCGATCTGACGGGCAACGTCGAGGAGTGGGTCGTGCGCACGAAGGACCACGCCAACAACTACCCGCACGTGCTCAAGGGCTGCTACTGGTCGGGCTGCTACGGCGGCTCCAAGCCCACGTGCCTGTCGACGAACCCGGCCCACGCGTCCGCGTTCATGTTCTACGAGACCGGCTTCCGCTGCTGCCGCGACGCCGAGTGAGCGTCGAGGCGGGCCTCGTCACATGAGGGGGCTGAGGAGCCGCGCGGCGCCCTCGAGCACCTTGAGCGCCGCGGGGCGCCGCCGGAACCCGTCGAGATCGATCCGCCGGGACACCGCGATGTCGGCCTCGAAGCAGCCCTCGAGCCTGCGCGCCGTCCCGTGGTCGCGGATGACCGTGTGGACCTCGAAGTTCAGGCGGAAGCTCCGCATATCCATGTTCGCGCTGCCGACGAGCGCGACGCCGCCGTCCACGACCATCGTCTTCGCGTGGATCATCCCGGGGCCGTACTCGTAGATGGCCACGCCGGCCTCGAGCAGGTCCTCGTAGAACGACCGCCCCGCGAGCCAGACGACCTTGTGGTTGCTCCGGCCCGGGAAGAGCAGCCGCACGTCGACCCCGCGGAGCGCGGCCGTCTGGAGCGCGACGACGATCGAGCGGTCCGGGAGGAAGTAGGGCGTCGTGATGTAGACGCGCGCGCGGGCGAGCGTGATCGCGCTGAAGAACACGCGGTGGATGGCCTCGCGCTCGCCGCCCTCGAGGTCGGGGCCGCTGCGCACGACGGTGACGATCGCGCCCCGCGCGGGCGGAGCGGCGCCGCCGGGCTCCTCGCCCGGGCTCGGGGGCGGCGCGGGGTCGTCGGGCCCCGGATCGTCGAGGTGGGGCAGGTGCTCGCCGGTCGCGAAGTGCCAGTCCTGCTCGAAGACGCTCTCCAGCCGCGCCGCGCTCGGCCCCTCGAGCCTGAGGTGCGTGTCGCGCCAGGGCCCCAGCCTGCCGCGGTACTCGTCGCCGACGTTGATGCCGCCGGTGAAGCCGATCTCGCCGTCGACGACGACGATCTTGCGGTGGTTCCGGAGGTTCATCGGCTGGAAGAAGATGAGCCGCGCGGGCAGGAAGACGGCGACCTTCACGCCCGCGCGCCTGAGCGCGCGGAGCCACCGGCGGCGGAGCCAGAACGAGCCGTACCCGTCGACCAGCAGCTTCACGTCCACGCCGCGCGCGGCGGCCGCGACGAGCCGATCGCGCAGCCAGTCCGCGGTCGCGTCGCTCCGGATGAGGTAGTACTCGGCGTGCACGGTGCGCGTCGCCGCGTCGATCGCGGCCCCGATCGCCGCGTACGCGGCCTCCCCGTCGACGAGCAGCTCCACCGCGTTGCCCGCCGTGGGCTCCACGCCCGCGAGCGCGGCGCCGACGCGGAAGAGCTCCCGGTCCAGAGGCGGCGCGACGCGCGCCAGCGCCGCCTCCCCGGCCGCGCGGACCCGGCCGGGCCCCGAGACCGGGTCGGCGGACGGCGAGGGCGCGAGGGCGTCGAGCGCCGCCCGCCTGCGCCCTGCGAGCGCCATGTCCGCGTCCCGCTTCCATTGCGCCGGGATCCTGAGCCGATCGCGCCCGAAGAGCAGGAACAGCGTCGCGCCCACCCCCGGGAGGAAGATCAGCGCCAGGATCCACGCCACCGTGCTGGGCGGCTCCTTGCGGCGAGCCAGCACCACCGGGACGAGCAGCAGCGCGACGGCCTCGACGGCGATGCCGAGGACGGGCCAGAGCGAGGACAGCTCACCCGGGAGATCAGGCACGGTGCTTCCCGACCATGTTCCGTGCGATGATGGTGACGCGCCCCGGCCCGCCGGGAAAGCGCCGCTTTGCCGCTGGAGGTCACCATGCGCCGTCGGCTCCCCGCTTCGCTTGTCCACGCGCTCGCCCTGATCGCCGGCGCCGCCGCCTCCGGCGCGGCCGCGGCCTCGTGCGCCCAGGGCTCCGACCTCGCCGGCGACGGAGGATCCGGCGGCAGCGGCGGCTTCGGCGGCGCGGGGACCACGACCTCCGCGACCGGCACGACCAGCTCGACCGGCACGACCAGCTCGACCGGCACGACCAGCTCGACCAGCTCGACCAGCTCGACCAGCTCGACCAGCTCGTCCGGCTCCACTTCGTCGTCCTCGAGCAGCAGCGGCGGCGGCGCCTGCGACGGCACCGGCGACTGCAGCACGTGCGCGGACTGCGCGAGCGTCGGCGCGTGCTCCGCTCAGTACAACGCCTGCGCGAACGACCTCGAGTGCCTCTTCTTCGTCGACTGCATCTCGCTCTGCCCGCAGGGCGACACCGTCTGCATCGACGACTGCGTGTTCTTCTATCCGACGGGCGCCCAGATCTACCTGGACTACGCGGAGTGCGTGATCTGCGGCGAGTGCTGGTCGGACTGTGACGGCGCGACCGCCGGCTGCCCCTGAGCTCCCGCCGCTCCCGTATCCGCTTCCCAAGGACCGCGGCGAGGAGTACGCCAGGGAGCCGGTGCTGATCATCCCGAGGGAGCCCCGCCCGAGCCTCGACGCCCTGCGTGACGCGATCGCCGCGTTCCGCGGCAAGGCCCGCGAGCGCGTCCGCCCCCAGGATCTCGACGCCCGGGACCCCGGGTTCATCACCCGCGTCCTCCCGCTGCTCGGCGCCCTCTACGACGATTACTTCCGCTGCGAGACGGAGCTCGAGGAGGAGCTCCCGCCCGGCCCCTTCCTCGGCGTCGCGAACCACAACGGCATGACGGGCACCCCCGACATGTTCTGCCACATGGTCGCGTTCTGGCGCCGCTACGGCCCCGCGCGCGTCTCCTACGGCCTCATGCACGACGTCCCCTTCCACGTCCCCGCCGCGGGCGCGTGGCTCAACGCGAGCGGCGCGATCGCCGCGAGCCCCGCGAACGCCCGCCGCGCCCTCGACCGCGGCGCCGCCGTGCTCGTCTTCCCCGGCGGCGACATCGACGCGTGCAAGCCCACCTCCGAGCAGTACTCGATCCGCTTCGGCCGCCGCCGCGGCTTCATCCGCCTCGCGATCCGCGAGGCCGTCCCCATCGTCCCCATCGTCAGCGTCGGCGCCCACCAGTCGCTCTACATCGCGACCGACGGCCGCCGGATCGCCGAGTGGCTCCGCCTCCCCCGGCTCGCCCGCTCCAACGTGGCCCCGCTCGGCCTCGCGCTCCCCTGGGGCCTCATCGTCGGCGTCCCGCTCCCGCACCTCCCCCCGCCCGTGAAGATCCACACGCGCATGCTGCGCCCGCTCCACCTCGGCCTCCCGAAGCAGGCTGCAGACGATCCCGCCGAGGTCGAGCGCGCCTTCGACCGCGTGGTCCACGTCATGACGGCCGCGATCGAGGACCTCCGCCGGGCGGGCCGCCACGGCCTGTTCCCCCGCGGCTAGGGCTCAGTTGAGCGCCGTGACCGTGATGTTCTCGACGCTGGTCGACGACGCCCCGTTGCACCGGTTCACGTTCGTGAGCTCCGAGGGCCGCATGTTGCGCGTCACCTTGCCCTGGGGCGCCACGGTCTGGCACGCGCGCCCCGTCACCAGCACGCCGTTGTGGCAGGACACCCTCACGTCCCAGCACGCGTTCGCCCGCGCGTTGCCGCCCGTGTGCGTCAGCGTGCACGTGTACCCTGCCGCCGGGCTCCCCTCGCAGAACACGTAGACCGTCGCGTTCCCGGCCGGCTTCGTCGGCTTGCTCGATCCGCCGAGCGCGCCCACGCCGATGCACACCGCGCACGATCCGAGCCCCAGCACCCCGAGCACGATGATCACGATCAGCACGATCACCGCCGGGCTCGTCCCCGAGCCCTTCGGCGGCGGCGGCGGCGGAGGCCCTCCGAACGCCCCTCCGGGCGGCGGCCCTCCGAATCCACCGGGCGGCGGCCCTCCGAATCCACCGGGCGGCGGCCCGTAGCCCCCAGGAGGCGGCGCGCCGCCCGGAGGAGGCCCCCAGCTCCCGCCGCCACCATACCCTCCCGGCGGCGGCCCGTATCCCTGCGGCGGTTGCATCCTCGCACCGTATCACCCGCCGCGCGCGCGAGGGAAGCCGGAGCCGCCCCCGCGACCTCGCTCTCCCTGCCCGCGCCCGATCGCGGTAGCCTCGATCTTCCTTTGGAGGTGACCCTTGCGACACGCCCTTCGCTTCGCCTGCTCCCTGACCCTCGCCGCCGCCTCCGGCCTCGCCGCGTGCGGCGATGACGGAGACGGCGGCGGCGGCTCCGGCGGCTCCGGCGGCGCCCTCCCGCCGTGCACCGACTGCACCCCCACGGGCGACATGACCTTCGCCCTCCCCTCCCCCGCCGGCGCCACCCTCTGGACCACCACCACCATGGACAAGGTCCTCCGGGAGGCCGCCCCGCCGACCGCCGCCGGCGACGCCATCGCCCTCTTCGCCGCGAAGAACGAGAGCGAGCCCTTCCAGATCGTCGTCCGCCCCGACGCCGGCGCCACCGCCACGCTCGCCATGACCCCCTTCACCGGCCCCGGCACGCTCGACGCCATCGAGATCCGCCGCGTCGGCTACGTCCAGATCCCCTCCACCTCCGACGCCTCCGGCATCCCGAGCCCCTTCATCCCCGACCCGCTCGAGCCCACCACGTTCGGCGCCGCCGAGGCGCTCACCGGCGGCGAGAACCAGCCCTTCTGGATCACCGTCAAGATCCCCCCCGGCGCCGCCGCCGGCGATTACACCTCGACGCTCACCGTCACCGTCGGGGGGCAGTCGCAGCCCGTGCCCGTCACCCTCCACGTCTTCGATTTCGAGCTCCCCGCCCAGATCGGCTTCGACGGCAACTGGAACACGAGCTTCGAGGCCCTCGGCGGCTCCGAGAGCCTCGAGAAGGTCCGCGCCCTCAAGGATTTCTTCCATGACCACCGGCTCGTCCCGTCGAGCGTCGCCTGGCCCGCCGGGCTCAACTACAACGGCGGGATCACCTATGACTGCGCCGCGGGCGCCTTCGTCGAGGAGGACAACCCCTACGATTTCTCGCAGCTCGGCCCCCAGTACATCGACGGCGCGGGCTGGAACGGCGCGGGCTTCCCCTCGTTCCAGGTGATGCAGTTCGTCGACAACTCGACGCCGCGCCCGCAGTCGTTCTGCGGCGTCGATCGCGGCCCCGACCATTACGGCACGAGCGCCTACAACGCCGAGTGGTCGAAGCTGCTCTCCGCGATCAACGCCTACCTCGTGCAGCGCGGCTGGCAGGACAAGGCCTACTACTACGTGCAGAACGAGCCGCAGGGCCCCGAGGACTACGACGTCGCCGCGTTCCTCGCGGACCTCACGCGCGCCGCCGCGCCCGACCTCAGGATCGCGATCAGCGAGGAGCCGAAGCCCGAGATCGCCGAGCACCCCGCCGCCTCCGGCGCGAGCTACGACCTCTGGTGGGCCGATCTCTCCGAGTTCGACCCCGCGTACGCCGCGGCCCGCCAGGCGCTCGGCGAGACCGTCTGGTGGTACTTCCTCTACGGCGACCTGCCGCCCCATTTCAATCCCATCACGATCGACCACCCCGGCATCGAATCGCGCATCCCCTTCTGGGCGGCCTGGAAGTACCGGGTCAAGGGGTTCGCCTATTACTCGGTCACGGGCTGGGGCGCCGATCCCTACAGTGACCCGCGGCCCCAGGGCACGAACCAGAACGGCGACGGCTTCCTGCTCTATCCGCCGAAGGACGGGCAGATCGT
The DNA here is from genome assembly GCA_964421485.1 of uncultured Polyangiaceae bacterium. Taxonomy (GTDB): domain Bacteria; phylum Myxococcota_A; class Polyangia; order Polyangiales; family Polyangiaceae; genus CAYQYG01. The sequence continues at coordinate 15,330 of CAYQYG010000160.1, forward strand.
GACGAGCATCCGCTGGGAGCTGCTCCGCGAGGGGTCGGAGGACTACGAGTACCTCCTGCTCGCCGCGGGCGGCGCGGCGCCGGCCACGCCGGATCAGCCGGGCGGCTGCGACCTCAGCGTGGGCAGCGCGGTCTCGTCGACGACCTCGTTCACGCGCGACGCCTCGGCGCTCAAGCACCTCCGCGACCAGCTCGGCCTCATGCTGGAGGGCCAGGTGAACGGCTGCCCCGTGCTCGATTCGAAGCCGCCGGGCGCGCACCCGCGGGCCGAGTACTTCATCAACTTCCAGGACCCCGCGGGCCCGCCGGCCGAGAGCCCGCTCGTGATCGACGGCCGCGAGTGGCTCAAGATCGGCTGGGAGGGCTACGACGCGGAGGCCGGCTACGGGTGGTCGGGCCCGTACATCGGCGACCCGTCGATCATGCTCTACCGGTACCTGGACGGCGCGCCCGTCAGCGAGCTCCAGAAGAGCATCATCTACAATGACTACGGCCGCACCGACACCTTCAACTGGGACATCGAGAACGGCCGCTACGACGTCACGGTGTCCATCGGCTGGCAGGACGGCACGTACGAGAGGCACCGGGTCTACATCGAGGGCCAGCCGCTCTTCGATTCGGTCGCGACCACGCCCCAGGAGCCGTACCGGGTGGCGACCATCACGGTCGACGTGGCCGACGGCAACGTCACGATGGAGGCCGGGCAGGACAACGAGTACACGATGCTCAACTGGATGAGCATCGTGCCGGCGAACTGAGGGCTCTCAACCCCGGGGCTTTCGGTTAGGCTTCGGAGGACACGTGCCCACCGACCACGCAGAGCTCCTCTCCTCCATCGCGCAGCCCGGGGACCTCGTCGCCGGCAAGTACCGCGTGGAGCGGGTCATCGCGATCGGGGGCATGGGCGTCGTGCTCGCCGCCCGCCACGAGGACCTCGACCAGCCCGTCGCGATCAAGCTCCTGCGCCGCGACGCGCTGTCCAACGAAGAGGCGGTGGCCCGCTTCCTCCGCGAGGCGCGCACCGCGGCGAGGCTCTCGGGCGAGCACGTCACGCGCGTCTTCGACGTCGGCACCACCGAGGCCGGCGTGCCCTTCATGGTGATGGAGCACCTCGCCGGGCTCGATCTGCAGCAGGTGATCCACACGCGCGGCCCGCTGCCCGTGCGCGACGCGGTCGACTACGTCCTGCAGGCGCTCGAGGCGGTGGCCGAGGCGCACGCCGCGGGCATCGTGCACCGCGACCTCAAGCCATCGAACCTCTTCCTCGCCGCGCGCCCCGACGGGAGCCACCGGATCAAGGTGCTCGACTTCGGGATCTCGAAGGGCCACGGCCTCGACGCGCCCGCCGAGGGCCCCGCGCTGACGTCGACGAAGCAGGTGATGGGTTCGCCGGGTTACATGTCTCCCGAGCAGATGCTGCGCCCGCGGGACGTCGACGGCCGCACCGACGTGTGGTCGATGGGCGTGGTGCTCTACGCGCTGCTCACCGCCGAGCAGCCGTTCCAGGGCGAGACGGTGGCGGCCGTGATGGCGAGCATCCTGCATGAGCCCGTGCCCCGCGTGCGCGACAAGCGCCCCGAGGTGCCCGCTGGCCTCGAGCGGGCGCTGGATCGCTGCCTGGAGCGCGATCTCGGCGTGCGCTACACGAGCGTGGCGGAGCTCGGCCGCGCGCTCGCGCCGTTCGGATCGAGCTTCGCGAAGCTCTCGGTCGCGCGCATCGAGAGCTCGCTCGGCGCGGCGAGCCCCGCCGGCCAGACGCTGCTCCGCATGTCGGCCACGAGGCGCGACGACTCGGGCGTGCTCACCGGCACTGCGTGGTCCGGCGGCTCGCGGCGGCAGACCTCGCGCCGCAAGCTGGCGCTGGCCCTCGGCGGCGCGGTCGCGGTGGTCGGCCTCGTCGGCTTCGGCGTGTGGCTCGGCGGCGCCGGCCGCGCCCCGGCGGCTGCCATCGAGGCCGCGCCGGCGTCCGCGACCGCTGCCGCGACCGCGACCGCTGCCGCGACCGCATCCGATGCCGCTGCCGCGCCCGCGCCCGCTGCCGCGCCCGCATCCGCTGCCGCGCCCGCATCCGCTGCCGCGCCCGCATC